>CAVHQB010000217.1:0-2016 GCA_963637895.1 Lachnospiraceae bacterium | reverse complement strand
CGGTCATATCGTTACGCGCCATGTTCTGGAGATACTCCATGACCTCCAATTTGTACTTCATATCCAAGTGAGATGTCGGTTCATCCACCAACATGACCTTGGGATTCTGGACGTACGCCTTGGCTATGAGGACACGCTGCTTCTCACCCGATGATAACAGTGAGATCTGTTTCCTCCTGTAATGATCGAGACCGAACGTGCGTAATGCCTCTCTCACCGCCTTCTCATCATCCTCCGATTCCCACCAGACCTTGTTGACGAACGGATACCTTCCGAGCATGACCATGTCCATGACGGACATGCCGTACATGTGCGCCATCTCTGCAGGGACATTGGCCACGAGTTTGGCGATGTCCGCGGGCCTCATCGATGCCGTGGCTTTCCCATCGATCCTGATCTCTCCGGTCCATTTCGTGTGCAGCTTGGATATGCATTTCATCATAGTGGATTTCCCGCAGCCGTTCGGACCGATCAGCCCGATTAGCTTGCCTTTCGGCATAGAGAACGTGATTCCATGCAGAGCTTCGAAATCATCGAACTTCAGGCTCAGATTGTCTATCCCGAGCATCTCATCCGTCATATTCGCGCCCCCTTGATATGAGCATGTAAGCGAACACGGGCGTCCCGATGAGGGCGGTCACCGCGCCCACAGGCAGTTCGAGAGGGGAGATCGCCACCCTCGCGATGATGTCCGCGAACAGCATGAGGCATGCCCCCAGGACTATGGACGCGGGCATGATGAGGCGATGGTCGCTGCCGAGCAGCATGCGGCATGCATGAGGGACGATCAACCCTACGAATCCTATGACTCCCACGAACGCTACGCATACCGAGGTCAGGATCGAGGCGATGACCATCATTATCGCCTTGAACTTGCGCACATTCATGCCCAGGAGCCTTGCCTGGTCCTCTCCTGACATGAACAGGTTGAACTCGCGCGCCCATAGCATGGCTATCAACGACAACCCGATAGCGGGGACCAGGACCAGGAAGGCGTTCTCCCAAGAGATGTTCCCGAAGGACCCGTACAGCCACCACATCACGTTCGTGATGTTGTCCTTGTTCAGGGACAGGAACACTGTCTGAAGGGATGAGAACGCGAATCCGACTATGACTCCGGACAGGATGTAATTGGTGGCCGAGCCTCCTGCGGCTTCGGCGACGGACAGCGTTATGCCGAATGCTATCAAGCCTCCTACGATGGCCCCGATCGGTATGATGTAAGCGCTATAGCCTGACAGGAACGGGATGGACACCATCACTGTCGCGGCGGCCACCGCCAGACATCCGGCCCCGGAAGAAACTCCGGTGATGTATGGATCGACCAAAGGATTCCTGATCAGGGCCTGGAACATGCACCCTGCTATGGCCAGGCCGGCTCCCACGCCGATGGCGGCTATGACCCTTGGCAGGCGCGACGCGAAGACATAGAGCTCCTCCGTCTCGAGGTTGGCTCCGCCCTTCTGTATTGCAGATATCAGAGATGAGAACGCTTCGCTGATCGGGATGATCCCGCCGGACGATATGGAAATGGAGATCAGGAACATGATGGTCATAAAGCAAAGGCCTGCGACCAGGATTATCCTGAAACGCTTCCTCTTGATGCCGATCTCGCTTCTCTCGTCTTCAACGTAGACCATGCTGTCGTTCATCGATCTTATGCCTTTCCTCAACGTGCGGATAAGCCTCCCGAGAGGCTTTTCGGATTCCATATCAAGCCCTCCTGTATGCTAAAAATGTGGTTGCGCTGACTGCGACGGTGGCTATGATGATGAGAATCCATGACCAGTGGGCCAGGCCTCTGGATTGGTAGCCTATCCTGTCGCTGGAGATCCGTTCTGTGCCGGAAGTCTCCGAAATGATGTACACTGCTCCGTAGTCGTTCCCGACCATGACCTTGCCGTCCACCACGGTGGGCGTGCACATGCTGTAAGCGGCTCCGGCGTAGGGGACCGCCTTCGCCTTCCAGACGATATCGCCGGTGTCGGAGTCGATGCACCATACCCATCCTCCGAG
>CAVHQB010000216.1:0-2019 GCA_963637895.1 Lachnospiraceae bacterium | reverse complement strand
TGCGTAACAACTGATAACTAGGGCCTTCTCTGAACATGCTGGCTATGGTCTAGATGACAGGTTATTAATACCCGTTCATAGTTATCAATGATAACTATGACATACCGTGTCGTCCAGCCACAGAAGAACGGGAGATACTACCTCTATGAGGTGACCGCCAAATGGGACCCCGTGAAGAAGATGTCCATACAGGACCGCACCTACATGGGCCCGTGCGACAAGGACGGCAAGCTCATCGGAGACCCGGACCAGACGAAGAGGTCGAAGGCGATCGAGTGCAGCCCGGTCTACGGCCCGTACCACCTCATGAAGTCGATCTCCGACGACTCCGGGATGACCGGGCTCCTGGAACCGGTCTACGGCAGCGAGGACGCCAAGCGCCTCGAGGCCCTGGCCATCCTGGGGGTGGTGAACCCCTGCAGCCAGAAGCAGATGGAGTCCGAAGTCGACGACACGTACCTGAGGCAGATCGTGGGGACGGACTGGTCCTTCGAGCAGTCCGAGGTCTGCAGGTTCCTCAAGGAGGTCGGGAAGAACGAGGCCAGACGGGGCGAGGTCTTCAAGTCCCTTGTCCGCACGGGAGAGGGGATAATCTACGACATCGTCTGCCTGAAGACCGATTCGGAGCATCTGGACTTCTCCGAGAACGGAAGGAAGGCATGCAAGACCGGCTCCAAGCAGGTCAATCTCGGGATGGTCCACTCGATAGCCGACGGGCTTCCGATCTACTACAAGACGTACCCCGGCAGCGCGGCCGATGTGAAGACGCTGACGAACATCCTGTCGGACCTCGAGTCCCTGGGCTGCCCTGTCAGGGAGGCGGTCATGGACAGGGGCTTCTTCAGCATCGCCAACATCGCATGGATGAGGGGGAGGTCCCAGGGCTTCACCATCCCGGTGCCGGGAAGGCTGAAGATCAGCAAGAGCCTCATCTCGGCATGTGTCCGCGACATCGAATCCCCCAACAACAGCGAGTTCCTGGCAGGAACGACGGTCCGCGGATACGAGACCGCCGTGCATCTGATCGAGGACGATTCGGCGTTCGAGATCTGCCCCAGGGATGCGGAGGATGCCATACGCGTAGTCGTGTTCCAAGACGACGACACCCGCCATGCCGAAATGGACAGCCTCTACAGCAGGCTCAAGGAATTCGAGGAGAAGATGAGCCAGACCCAGTACTCCCAGTACATCAGGCGCAGGCTCTCGCCGAAGGAGAGGGAGATCGCGGCCCTCTACGACCTTCAGAAGGGCGATGACGGGAGCACGGTGTGCATCAGGAAGCGGAACGCGATATCCGCCAAGGAGAACGCCTGCGGGAGGTTCGCCATCATGACCACTTCGGACCTCGGATGGCTGGACCTGCTCATCCGCTACAGGAAGAGGAACGACATCGAATACGACTTCTCGGAGCTGCAATCAGACATGTTCAACGGCGTCAAGGGGAAGTCGGACCAGGACTCTGCCGAGGGGTCCCTGTTCGTGAACTTCCTGTCGATACGCCTGAGGGACCTGCTGGTCCAGAGGATGAAGGATTCCGATCTCTGCGACAGGTACTGGGTCCCGGACATAATGGGCGAGCTGAAGAAGCTGAAGATCTCGCACATCAGCGGCAAGTGGAGGCTGAACCTCGTCACTGCCAAACAGCGGAAGATGTACGAGGACCTGAAAGTCGAAGTGCCCACCTGACCGGAATGGGGGAGCAGAATCCTAGTTATCAGAACTCAGCATAAGTGAGGATAAAATGAGAGCGAAGAATCAGGAGATCGTGATGCCTGAGAAGAGCAGGGTCATGACGAAAGAAGAGATGGAGTACGAGGGATGCTTCTTCGGAATAGCCTTTGGGATTGTCTCCACCATCTGCGATTTTGCAGTAAGCGCGGGTTATGTGAAGGGGAATGCAGCGAAAACGCTGACAGCCATATCATACGGTTGTACAGTAGTCGGTGCAGTTACCTCTTTCGGTGGTTCTGTCGCTTTGGCCACGGGTGCAAAGGCAGTTGCAAAAGCCCTGATCAGAAA
>CAVHQB010000215.1:0-2024 GCA_963637895.1 Lachnospiraceae bacterium | reverse complement strand
ATCGCATCGCCTCCAGCAGGGGAATCATGGAATCATCCGTGCGCAGGAACACGCCGTCCACCGACGCCGAGAGGAACTCCATCCGGAAGACGGCGGGATGCCTGGAAGATGAAGCGGTCAGGACGACCTTGGGACCCGCAGTCGCACCGAGGGATTCCGTCTCCAGCTCGATACCGCAGTCGCACTCCAGGCTCCATCCTTCCGGTTTCTTCTCGATGCGGCAGTAGTCGCCGTTGATGAAGCGGACCCAGACGGACGAATCCCCTGCTCCGACGGATTCCAGGGCGGCGCTTATCGCCGCCCCGGGATCGGAGAACTTCGGGATCATTGCGGAGCCTCCCACAGCGTCACTTCGAATCCGTTCTCCCCTTCCCTCTTCAGGAATATCCGCGAGACATCCTTGCTCTCCAGTATCAGACGCTTCCGCACCGGGGACATGGGATGGCGCAGCACGAGTTCGACGCGCACGCCGTCGATGATCGGAAGCTCGTCCCCCTCCCCGCATATCCTGTCCTCGTGGTCCGTCTCCACCGTCCAGATTGTGCGGTCATCCACCCTTTCGACGGTGATGCCGACGTATCCCCCGGACGTGTCCGAAATCCACAGGACGTCCGCTTCCCCGCGACGGATGCTCCCGCATCCCTGGACCAGGCATTCGGAGATGTTCATCCGACCATCTCCCGGGATCTTCTGACCAATTCCAGGACGTCCAGCGGTTCGGAATGCACGGGCTCCGGCGGGCAGGGGCATTCCCTCAAGGCAAGGAGCGGAGCTCCGGCCTTGAAGCACCAGGGGGCCCACGTGCCCCTCATCAGGTACTGGCATCCGGAGCAGGGCGTCACGATACCGCCTCCGAACGGGAGCGGAAGTCCCTGCACCTGTCCGTTCCATCGGTCTCGTGCATCTTCGCCGCGCAGTAGTAGACGGGCCCGATGTCGTCCATGTCCAGCGTGACCGCGCGGCGGACGGAGCAGGACGCGCAGTCGCGGCAGATGCCCAACGTCAGAGGAAGCTCGGACATCGCATCGCCTCCCATCCGACATAGGGATCTTCCGTTCCGCGCCAGGTGACGAACTTGCCCGTCATCCTCGCCAGGACGCAGAGGACCCTGTCGACCTGCACCTCCGAAGGATGCGAAGTGTCGAACATCATGCAGGCGATCTCCCTCGCTGCCATCGGACGCTTCTCATTACGGAGAAGGCACCAGACGCGTTCGGCCAGCGGTGCGCAGTGGCATTGCTCCGAAGAGCATTCACTTCCATCGCCTATCAACGCGACCAGTTCGACCAGGAGTCCCGCGAACCGTCTCGCAGAATCCTCGGACATGTAGACCTCGTCCCTGTCGCGCATGACCGCTATGTATCCGGAATGGACGGCCCTGACGGAACCTATGACGCCGATGCTCTCCCTGGTATGGGCTCTGAACGTGCCCGTGCCGGGATCGCCGGACTCCAGGTTCTCCCGTCTCTTCGCGTCCATCTTGGACAGGGTATCCATGATAGCCGCCTGGAGCTCCAGCGCATTGTCCGGGGACATCCACGCCTCGAAGGATTCGGCCTCGATGCCTACCTCCTTCCCGCCCCTGTAGACCATGGCGGCGACGCTTACCGCGTCGGAGACCTTCGCCCAGTGGAAGACGGTGCCGTCCTTCTGGACCTCGGTGCAGATCTCGCTCACTGGACCGCCTCCTCGAAATCCTCCAGCGTGGGTTGGACGTTCTCCCAGGTGCCGTCGATGTACATCCCGCGGAAGATCGCCTCCAGGACCGGCACGACGATCGAGTTGCCGGCCTGCTTGTAGAGCTGCGTCCTAGAGACGACGGCCTTCGCTTTCTCGAAGTCCTCGTCGGACTGCCCCATCAGACGCCAGCATTCACGCTCGGTCAGGTGTCTGATGCGGAGCTTGCCCCTGTTCTTGACAACGACGCCGGTGCCGCACCCTGCGGTACAGGTGAGCGTGGGAGCCTTCTGCTCCTGCACGGTCCCCCTAGCACGGGTCGGGCGGCACATGACCAGCCCGTCGCC
>CAVHQB010000214.1:0-2036 GCA_963637895.1 Lachnospiraceae bacterium | reverse complement strand
CAGGATGAGAAGGCATGGGTTGAGCGAGCAGGCCATCACAATGTCCTGATGATCCTGCACCGACTTCTCATCCCGATGCTTGCGGATCCGGTGAAGCGTCACCAACTGCCGAGTAGGAAATCGGTTATCCCCAGCTCCCTGATGCCGTCCCTGGTCAAAGAATCCCCCTGAACATCCATCAGTATGACGGTTTTCGGATTGCTGTCCTTGATCGCCCTCAGCGGAGCCAGCTCCCTGGCTTCCGTCTCATCGTCGTAATAGCCCAGGCATACCTGCCAATATGCTCTGTGGCCGTTCTTCTCGGTGACGAAATCGACCTCTTTGGAGTCCCATTTACCGACAATGATGCCATAGCCTCTGCGCTTGAGCTCCAGGAACACGATGTTCTCAAGGACCCTGCCGCGGCCCTTGCTGGCCATGCCCACTGCGTTGTTGCGGATCCCCGGGTCCACGGCGTAGTATTTCGGAGTAGGGCTCAATGCCGTGGATCTCAGGTCGTACCTGTCCGCCTTGTAGAACATGCACGCTCCCTGCATGATGTCCATGTACTTCTCTATCGTCCGATGGTTCATGTGGAGCTCCCTGGCCATGGTCGCAGACTCTATGGGATTCCCGATGTTCAGCATCAGATAGGTCACCATCTTCCCCAGCTCTTCGGGTTTCCTGACATTTCCGCGGGTGACCATGTCCCTGTAGACTATAGATGCGTAAAGGTCATCGAACAGGGCCGAGACTGCATGCGAGCCCATAGCGGGATCTATGCCCGGGAACCCACCGAACTCGAAATACTCTCTGAAGACATCCTCAGGCCTTCTTCCGGCTCCTCTGAGCCCCATGCATTCCCTGAACGACAAGGGCAGCATCCTTATCTCGACATAGCGGCCCGTCAGGTATGAGGACAGGTCTGTGGAAAGGAGATGGGCGTTGGATCCGGTGATGTAGATGTCGGCCTCAGTGTCCACCATCAGCGCATTGACCGTGATCTCCCAGCCCTGCACTCTCTGTATCTCATCGAGGAACAGATAGAAACGGCCGTGCTCGGGAACCTTGCCCCTCAAGTATGCATCGAGCTCCGTGCGATCGTTCATGCCGTTGAAGGCCGACGACTCGAAATTGATGGCGAGCATCTCCTCGTCTGTGATGCCTTCGGCCCTCAGCTTCTCTATGAACAGCGCGATAAGGGTGGACTTGCCGCACCTTCTTACCCCTGTGATGACTTTCACATGGCCGCGGTCATCACGGAATGCCTCCAGTTCGGACATGTATTCTGGGCGTTCAACCATCTTGCCGTTCATGATGCATAGATGCTGCCTTTGTATTTCAATAATGGTATTACGATATAATTATTGACTACTATTCATACGATAATTGTATTATAATACAATTATTGACTAAAAATCACCTAACAATTGTAGTGTAATACATACTGAACATGAAAAGAAGAGAAGAGCACACGAGATATCGTCAATGGAAGAATCAGGAAGGAACTTGGGAAAGATGATTACCGGACGGATGCTCTCCGCCCGGGGATTTGGTTTTAATCAGTCGTTCAAGCCGTGGAACTCCTTCATGCTCCTGACGCCGGTCTTGCCGGACCTGGCCACCTGGATGGACCCGACGGCGATCTCGGCGCCCTGGACTGTGGTCATGAAGGGGATCTCCAGCTCGACGGCCAGCCTGCGCATGGTGTAACCGTCGCGGATGGCTCCGGACTTCAGGGAGGGGGTGTTGATGATCATGTTGATCTTGCCGTCCCTCATGAGCCCGACCGCGTTGGGGTTCTGCCTCTCGTCGAGCCTGAACACCGATGTGGTCTCGATGCCGTGCTCCCTGAGGTAGGTGGAAGTGCCCTTGGTCGCGTAGATGGTGAATCCCATCTCCTTGAGCTTCCTCGCAGAGTCCACGATCCTGGGCTTGTCCTGGTCGTTGACGGTCACGTACACTCCGCCCTTCATCGGGAGCTTGTTCCCTGCGGCGATGAGCGCCTTGTAGCATGCGGTGTAGAAGTCCTCGTCGATGCCCATGACCTCGCCGGT
>CAVHQB010000213.1:0-2042 GCA_963637895.1 Lachnospiraceae bacterium | reverse complement strand
AGTACTACGAGTCCAGAAACAAGAACGTCCTGGTCCTGTGCCCGAAGAAGCTATCGGAGAACTGGAACCTCTATCGCAACGACTATCGCACCAATCCTCTGATCAGGGACAAGTTCTCTTACCGCGTCCTCTTCCACACGGATCTCTCTAGACGCAAAGGGATGTCCAACGGGATCGATCTGAAGCTGTTCAACTGGGAGAACTACGACCTCATCGTCATCGATGAATCGCACAACTTCCGCAACGGCGGCAGCTCCGACGAGGATGACGGAGTCAATCGCTACTCCCGTCTTCTGAACGATGTCATCCGCCCCGGTGCTCAGACCAAGGTACTGATGCTATCGGCCACACCGGTCAACAACAGATTCTACGACCTCTACAATCAGCTGATGATCGCATACGAGGGCGAACCGAGCCTCATGGCCTCCAACCTGAAGATCGAGAGGCCACTCGACCTCGTGTTCAAAGATGCGCAGAAGGCGTTCAACAAATGGAGCACCATGGAACCGGCGATGCGCACCACGGAGAATCTCCTCCGCAGCCTGGACTTCGATTTCTTCCAAGTCCTCGACAGCGTCACAATCGCCCGCTCCAGGAAGCACATCGAGAAATACTACGGAATGAGCGAAGTAGGAAGGTTCCCAGACAGACTCAAGCCCATCAACCTCGCTCCCGGGATCACAGACCCTGGATTAGGGATTACGTTCGAGGAGATCAACGGCTCGCTCCAGGAGCTGAATCTGGAGATCTACGTCCCGACAGACTTCATACTCCCCAGCAAGAGGTCGAAATACGGAGTCGACGACGGGACCATCGACCGTGCGGGCCGTGAGAAAGGTATCCGCAGGCTCACCGCCATCAATCTCCTGAAGCGCTTGGAGAGCTCCGTGTACTCCTTCAAGAAGACCGTGGACAAGATCCTCGCCAGGATAGTCAAGACCCTTGAGGATATCGAACGGTTCGAGAATGGAGGCAAGTCTCTCATGGTCACAGAGGATTTGTCCGATATCGTCGAGGATGATGAAGCATACGCGATAGAGCACGAGATCAAGGTCAAACTCGAGGATATGGACTACCTCCAGTGGAAACACTATCTGGAAAGGGACAGAGCAATCCTCTCGGAACTCTCGAAATCCGTCAGCCGGATCACCCCCGACAAGGATCTTAAGCTCAGGACCCTGAAGGACTTCATCGCCCGGAAGATATCCGAACCCATCAATCCCAGGAACAGGAAGGTGCTGATTTTCACGACTTTCAGCGACACCGCCGACTACCTGTACGAGAATCTCCACACGGTCCTGAAGGACGAGCTCGGGCTGGAGACGGCGGAAATCACCGGATCCGTCGACGGGAAGAACACCCTGTCCGAGATCAAAGGCGATTTCAACGACACCCTCGCATGGTTCTCCCCTGTTTCCAAACGCAGGTCACTCACCGATCCCGAGGCGAAAGAGGAGATAGACATCCTGATCGCCACAGACTGCATATCGGAGGGTCAGAATTTGCAGGACTGCGACTGCTGCGTCGACTACGACATCCATTGGAATCCCGTCCGCATCATCCAGAGGTTCGGACGCATAGACCGTATCGGCAGCACCAACGGGCACATCCAGCTCGTGAACTTCTGGCCCGATATCGACCTCGACGAGTACATCAACCTCCGCGGCAGAGTTGAATCGCGCATGAAAGCGTCCGTCCTGACTTCCACCGGCGACGACAACCTCCTGGACGCCGACGAGCGCATGGACCTCGAGTACAGGAAGGAACAGCTCCAGAGACTGAAGGACGAAGTCGTGGACATCGAGGAGATGCAGTCCGGAGTATCAATCATGGACCTGGGACTCAACGAGTTCAAAGTGGATCTGCTAGATTACACCCGTGCCGCCGGTCAGATGGACAACGTCCCCTACGGATTGCACGCGGTGGTCCCCTCGACCGAGGAGATGCCCCCCGGCGTCATATTCATCCTCCTGAACAGGGTCGACAACATCAACCGCGACAGCAAGAACCGTCTGCATCCGTTCTACATGGTATACATCTCC
>CAVHQB010000212.1:0-2045 GCA_963637895.1 Lachnospiraceae bacterium | reverse complement strand
TTATCGTGAAACGGGGTTCGTCGCCATAATGGGAGAAGGCTTCGACTTTGACACGTTTGAAGCACTCGTTCTCTTTGTACGTCGCGGTCCAGCGCTTGTCCATCAGGCACTCGGTTTTGATCATCGGGCCACCTCCGCAGGAACGATCTCGGTGATGTTCTCCGGACGGACGGACAGCCAACCGCAGAGGAGTCCCGCGTCGGTGACGGCGATCCTCGTCATGGATCCGTCCAGGCCGTCATGATCGACCATGACGGACGTTCCGCAGAGCGACTTGGCCACCTGGACGTCCCCCAGGAGCATGAGATGCCACACGTCTCCGATGTGATTGAAGATGCAACGCATCCCCGAATCGCCGGAACGGACCTCGAAGGACTGATTCGCGTCCGCGAATGCTTCGACGGTCGCTTGAATCTCCAAGGGGGTCATTCCGACACCTCCTTGGACTTCTCGATGAGATCCAATACGTTCAACGGCTCGAAGTAGAGCCTTTCGTGCGGGCAGGGGCATCTCTTGACGGCCAGGAGCGGAGCTCCGGCCTTGTGGCACCACGGCGCCCAGCGACCGACCATGAGATGCTGGCAACCCAGGCATGAGGTCGTCATTCGTCCACCTCTTTGTTGAGACACCAAGGCTCGTTGCCCTCGTAGCCCTCTTCGATGAGGAACAGGACCTCCTTCAGGGCATCGTGGAAGTCCGCCATCTGGTCCAGCGTGAACCTGACGGGTTCGAGTCTGGAATCCTGAATCTCCATGTAGGCGTGGAGCTGGATGTGGGACAGGTATTCCCTCCCGTCCTTGAGGCGTCCGCGATAGATCTCCGTGGAGCCGTCGCTGAACTCGGCGTAGGAGGCCATTCCGGCGCCGTCGTCCCCCAAGAGGTCCTCCAGGCTCTCCAGTACATCGCGGGCGGCCCCGATGATGTAGGGACCGAACCTGTGCGTCCCGTAGTCGATGGCCAGCCTGCGCTGGTCATAGAACCACGTGAAGACGAAATTCGCCTTGTGACTGTCCCCCGTGTGGACGGTCCAGATGTGGGCATCGGCCTGATCCCAGTCCTGTTCCCCCATCGGCATCCCTCCCCGTCGATGTCGAAAAGGATCTCATGGTCGGACGTGATGCGCAGCAGGTCCTCGGACGGGATCTCAATCGTGTCGGTGACGCCGTTGCGGTAGACGCATACCAAACGGACGGCCAGCTTTCCGGTCTCCAGATTCCTGTGGCGCCCGACCCGCAGGGATTGGACCTTGTTGATCTGGATCCCCATGAACGATGCAATGGAGATTCCATCGTCCTTGGCGCGTCTTTCGATATAGAGCGTCGCGCCGTTGATGTAGACAATCAGGTCCGCCCTGTGGAGAACGTCGATGGCTTTGATCAGAGCGTCGATCTGTCTGTCGAGACGATTCTGTTCGCCAGTGGTCGCCTTCGATGATCCCTCGGCGTCGAACTCGATCTCGATACCCTCGTCCTTGAGAGCATCATCGAGAGCGATGAAGGTTATGAACTCGACATTGGGAATCTGGATGTCCCCGCGCGATGTGACGCACATCGAGAAGTCGAGCTTCTTCTGCATCATCTCCAGCTCCGCACGGACGCGGTTGGAGGCGGTCGGATCGGCCAGTGCATCGAAGGAGATGCACACCGTTCCGAGGTCCTTGTCAGAGAGGACCTTCATCGGGACTCCTCCCACGTGTCCATATAGAGGTGGAAGACGGCGATCATAACGACCTCTTCGCGCTTTTTCATCCCCCACGCCTCGGCCAGCTCGTCGAGGATTTCGAGGAAGCGGTCGGAGGACTCCAGACGGAGATTCCTCTTGTCGGTCAGCCTGCATCTGATCTCCTCGGACAGTCCGTGTTCGCGGGCTTTGGCGGTCCTTTCCAACTCCTCGCGGAGCTCCATCGGGATTCTGACGGTTATCCGGGTATCGGATCCGGACGGACTGTCGGACTGTCCGGATTCGAGAACGATCTCGCTCATGAGGATCCCTCCATGTAGCGGCGGTTCCAGGCTCCGATGGCTTTGATCTGGGCATCTTCGTAG
>CAVHQB010000211.1:0-2047 GCA_963637895.1 Lachnospiraceae bacterium | reverse complement strand
AGAGCACTATGCCTATGATGCTCAGCACGAGGAGGGTGATCCTTCTGGCGATCAACCTGTGGTACTCACCTTTCATCTCCTCCTTCGTCAGGCCCTCTCCATCCATGATATCAGATCTTTCGATATGAACAGGGGCTTGCGCCCCTGAAAAGGGTTTCAGGCCTTGGCGGCGTTGTAGTCGTCGTAGGTGATGTACGCGGGGATGGTGTCCAGGCTCTGGCCCTCGAGGGGATCCAGGCCGAGGTCGATGAAGTCCTGCATTACACCGTCCGCCCAAGCCTCGGAGAACATGTCGCCGTACATCGCCTGGGCCATGTATGCGACCTTCGCCGCACCGGGCAGCAGGTTGTTGACGAATACGAGCTTGTCCTCCACGCCAACGAAGTAATCCTTCGTCATGCCCGGGGAGTTGTCGTACTCCCAGCAGTCGATGATGGTCGCCTTCATCTCATCCGCGGAGATCCAGTCGATGGAACGGTTGTTGATGAACGCGCCCGCGTCCTTGTAGTTGGACAGGGCTTCGACGCTGGCCATCTTCGTGGAGCTGGTGCCGGCGTACGTGTTCTTGAACTCCTCGTTGACCTCGTAGTAGGGCCTTCCGCCCGCCGTGGCGGCGGTCGTGTTGAACGTGGAGTCGTTCTGACAGATGTAGATACGCATCGTGAAGTTGATGTACGTGCACTTGTCGCTGTCGGCGAGGTTCTTCGTCTTCTCCTTGACCTGGTTGATGACATCCCAGCTCAGCTCGGCGTACTTGACTCCGATGTCCTCCTTCTCCTTTCCGAAGAGGAACGAGAGGGTGAGGGCGGTGGTGACCTCCTCCTCCGCATCCGCGGATGCGTAGACGATCAGAGGGATCCCGGCGGCGCTCAGGTCGGCCTGACGCGCGGTCGTGATCTGCTTGGTGGCGCTGGAGTCGACGATCAGTGCGCCGATTCCGACCTTGGCATCGAGTTCCGTGAAGTTCTTCCAGGCCGCATCCGAGATGGACCTCGAGGATCCTCCCAGGTCCACAGCGTCCTTGTTCAGGGACTGCGCCGCGTTCTTGTACGTGTTCACGAAGTAACCCGCGAAGTACTCTCCTCCGCCGGCGTACAGAGCGGGCTCGAAGATGTTGCTCCCGTGGGCGACGAGGTTCCTCAGAGGATACGTGCACTCCACGGTGGTCTGCGCTCCGGCGGTGTCGAGACAGAGAACGTAGACCGTGCAACCCTCCTTCCTGTCGATCAGGTCCTGGAGGAGTTTCTTGTCGGTCTCGTTGACAACGCCGTCGTTGTTGACGTCGGCCAGAGGGTAGTCTGCGAGCTTCTTGTTTCCTGCGATTATGTCGTTGACGATCTCCATATCCTTGGAGTCGATCGTGTAGTCCCCGTTCGCGTTACCCCTGATCTGAAGCTGCGAGTCGATGGTGACCGAGGAAGAGTTCTTGCTTCCAGAGCCTCCGATGACGACCGCGGCCGCAGCCACGATGATAACGACAAGGATCACGGCGACAATCGCTGTCATTTTCTTATCCATGAGATCCATTCCTATGGCATGTTCGCCAGAATGCCACAAGATTGGAGATTACATCCAACAATATAAGAGTTGACTGATTCATCCAACTCTATCCAGCATAGTCTGTCGGGAAAACGACGGTCAGACTTTCCCGGATGCTTCGGAAACGGATTCCTGGGAATCCGCCTTCCTCTGTCTGGCCGAAGCCATCACGGCAGACGGATAGCAGGATTCGTCCATCGGCAATGCATCCTGGAGGATAACGTGGGGCCTATCCCCGTCGGGCACGATGACGGATTCCACCCCGTACACGGTCCGGAGATTCTCTTCCGTTATGACCTCCTGCGGGGTGCCGACATCGAAGATCTTCCCCTGGTACATCAGAATGACCTGGTCCGCGAACTTCGCCGCGATGTTGATGTCGTGACTTATCATAATGATCAGGATGTCCCTCTCGACGGACAGCCTCTTGAGCATCTTGGTGACATCGAGCTGATGCCTGACGTCCAGATTGGACGTCGGCTCATCGAGCAGCAGCACCTTGGGCTCC
>CAVHQB010000210.1:0-2075 GCA_963637895.1 Lachnospiraceae bacterium | reverse complement strand
TGTGGGACGTGGACCCCGAGACGCTGGAGAAGCTGAAGGAGATCTACCTCGACCTCGAGGAGAGGATCGAGGATATCAACGACCGGTGAAATGACCCGAATGGACAGTGCTTCCGAGCATCCAGCACGTTCTGGCTAGGTTAAGTTATAAGCATCTATGCCCAGGATGATACATCCAATTATATACTCAGACTTGGTTGGAAGGGTCATCCAATTCAAAGAGGTTTACTCATGGATAAAACGAAGATAATCGCGATCGTAGCAGTCATCGTCATCGTGGTGGCTGCCTGCGCCGCCGTCGGCTTGAGCAAGGGGAAGAGCAACTCCGACTCCAGCTTCACCATCGTCGACGGCTGCGGGACCGAGTTCAAATTCGACGGTCCTATAGACGGAATCGTTTCCGTGAACACCAACATCCCCAAAGCGATGAAGATCCTCGGATACGAGGACCAGCTCAAGGGAATCAGCTTCTACTCCGCCAAGACCGACAGCTCGAACTGGGAGAAGTTCAGCCCCCTGTTCCCCAACAGCGAGCACATGACCTACTCTCAGGCTCTGACCGGCGAGGAGATCGTCGACAAGGCGAAAGTCAAGTACGTCGTGGCCCCCACCGCGTCCATGACCACCAGCGCCGACCAGGAGAAGGAGTACAACAACCTCGGAATCCAGGTCATCAGGCTCGACTGCAACGGAGACACCTTCTTCGAGGATGTCGAGAAGCTCATCACCCTGTTCGGAGGCAAGGACGCGACCAACGCCAACTACAACAGCTTCAACAAGATGTACAACGACGTCGTCAACACCGTCCTGGACAAAGCCAAGGGAACCGACTTCAGCGACAGCACCTTCCTCACCTACTTCAACACCGGGAACGCGTTCTACAATCAGACCGCCCAGGTCAGCAAGAACATCGAGCAGCTCTACGGGAAGAACGCCCTCAGGAGCATCAGCGGCCTCGACCTCAGCGGTGTGACCAACAGCGCCACCGCGGACGGGATGAAGGAGAGCGTCATCAAGGTGGACGCAGACAAGCCCATCGACAAGATCTTCATCAGGGGATCCAGCTCCACCAGCACGACCGCGAAGGCGGCGAGCGTATGGACCGAGTCCGAGGTCTGCAAGAACTACAGCTCCCTGTCTGCCATCGCCGAGAATGAAGTCTATGTCTTCAACTCCGACATGGTCTCCGGACCCCTGTCGTTCGTCGGATTCGTCCTGTACGCCGAGATCATCGGGATCGACACCGGCTACAACGCGGCAGAGCTCGTGAGCCAGTACAACGAGACCTATGGCTTCGACGAGAGCCTCACCGGCCTGGCATTCCAGATCATCGACGGCGAAGCCGTCGAGATCGTCGTCGAGTGATTCTAAACAGGGGCTCCGGCCCCTTCTTTCTCTGATTCTACACCGGCAGATAACATGGAAGAAGCTGAAGGCAAGAAGAGCCTCATCGACCTCATCAAGAACCGCATAGACGAGGACACGTTCGAGGGGAAATACGAAGCCTCGATAAGGAAGAAGGTCCTGCTGATAATCTCGCTGATCTTCATCAGCATCATCGCGCTGATGCTGGGCATATGCCTGGGCGCAGTGGACATACCTTTCACGGACCTGATCAGGGTGTTCTTCCATCCGCTCCTGCCGGACTTCGTGGCTGAACCGAGCCAATATTACTATTCTGATTTCGTTTTCAAGAGCAGGATGCCCCGCGTGGTCCTGGTCGCATTGACCGGATTCAGCCTGGGCGTCGCAGGGATGATCATGCAGGGCCTTCTCAGGAACCCGCTGGTCAGCCCGTTCACGTTGGGACTGTCGACCGCGGCGGCGTTCGGAGCCGCGCTGTCGATCCTTTTCGGCCCCATCCTCTTCGGAGGGTTCTACGGATACTCTGTTTTCTTCACGGACAGCGTCAAGTTCTACGGCAAGGACATCATCACCGTCCTGTTCGCATTCGCGCTGTCCATGGCCAGCATAGGCATAGTCCTGCTCCTGGCAAGAGGAAAGGACGTGACCAGGTCGACGGTCATCCTGTCCGGAGTGGTCATCAGCTACCTCTTCCAGGCCGGGATCATGGCC
>CAVHQB010000209.1:1306-2092 GCA_963637895.1 Lachnospiraceae bacterium | reverse complement strand
CTTCAGTAGTGTAGATCAGGACTCCATCGACGAAATCCTCCATAGACCCCCACGCATCCTCGATAAAAGCTTTGACGGGCTGATCGTGGGATTCAATTGCACCATCAGAGTTCGGATCCTTCACATACCCGGCATAAGGGCCGGATGCGTACAGATCACCTGTCGTTCCATATCCGTAACTGTCGTAATAGTCGGACCAATTTTCGCAATAGACATCCCCGTTGCCGAAAATGGCCTGCGAGTTCATCCCGCCACCAACGGTAATCACGGAGAACCTGTAAAGCTGCCACATATAGACGTTCCATAGCATCGCATGGCCGTTCGCAGTCGAACCGTCGCTGGTTGCGACTGTCTGTTTGTTGGCCATATCCCTCATTGTGGCCCTATCATAGTTGGAGAACGGGAGCCTGCCGGAAGATGATGTGAGGAACCCGTCGGTAGTTCCTTGGCTCGAATCAGTGGCATCAGAGCTCGATGCCTCATAGACTCCGATGGCCATGTACTTGTACAGGGTACCGTCGATGGTATGGGCGTATGCAGTTCCCTTGGACGGGTCGTTGGACAATACCAGGTTTCCGGAGCTATCGACACTCCAATAGACGGTGGGAAGGACCCACATTATGTTGACAACGCTAGACTTATAAGTGTCGCTCAATATGATGTTGCCGTCTATGCTCTTATCCAGATTGTTGGGATTAAGGATGCAGATCATCTTGTTCCCGTTGCTCGCGTCGAACGCGGCGTAGAACGATCCGAACGGGCCGTGCCCGGTTGAATCGAATCCCC
>CAVHQB010000209.1:0-1296 GCA_963637895.1 Lachnospiraceae bacterium | reverse complement strand
GCTTGTGTATTCGCCTTTCGTTCCTACCGCCCCCGCTGCCGTGGGGCTGGCCGTGGCGGAGCCGGAGCCCGTCACCGAAACCGTGCCGTCGTTGTTCAGCGACACGGTGTATGTCCAGTAGTCCGACGATGCGTCGGCATCGCCGCCGCTCATGATCGGCACTGCCGACACTGCGAGCATGACGGCGACCGCTGCCATCGCCAGAGCTTTCATTCTCATGTCTTTCATCTCGATTCCTCTCTCTTTCTCTCAATCCATATCCGTTCATCATTCCTCGGAGACCTTGGCCTCCATCAGCTTCGCAACGGCCCTCGCTTTCACAGGAGCGATGCACTTCTGCTCCAAACGGTGGCCGTTGCACCATTTAAGGCACCCTTGGTAAGAGCTCAACATCCCCATGTCGGACGATGTTGGGACCATCCCTGCATCCAGCCTTTTCTCAAGTTCGCGGACCCTGCGCTTCATGCGGATCTTAGTCCCGTCCTTCAACAGGACATAATCCTTGTAGAGACGGTATCCCAAGAAGTCCACGCCCTCCCTGCGGAGATCGGCGATAACCCAATTCGGCTTGAACTCCAATCCTATCTTCTGGACCTGCACATCCAGCTTCGGTTTCAGCTTCAACAGCCATTCCCTCGAATTGCCGAATATGAAGAAGTTGTCCGCGTATCTGATGTAAGCATGAGCGTGGAGCTCCTGCTTCGCGTAATGGTCCACATCCGACAGGTAAAGGTTGCAGAACGTGGACGACAGGCAATCTCCGATGGAGATACCCGGACGCGGATAGCTCTCGATGAAGTAGTCCAGCTCTTCCAGAACGTCCTTGTCCTTGATCAGCCTTTCCAGCTTCGTTTCCAGTATGTCTGGGACCATGTTCTCGTAGCAATGATGCACGTCCAGAGACAGGCAGTAGACCAGCTTCGGATGATCGTCGAGATATTCCCTCGCCTGCGCCAGAGCCGCGTGGGTGCCCTTCCCCGGACGGGATGCGTATGTCTGGTCAATCAAAGTGCGGTTTATTATCGGGATGACGACCAGCGCATAGGCGCGGCGTACCATCCTGTCGGGGTACAACGGCAAATCCGCTATCTGGCGGACCTTCCCGTTCCCGTGCTCCCGTTTCGTGCAGAAACGGTAGTTCGATGTGGTGTAGGCGTGGTCCGCGATAAGGTGCTTGAGCTCGACCATGAGCTCCGCTTCCCTCGCACGGAACCTCGCCACCTCGTTCTTGTCCTTCCTCCCCGCGCATGAGAGCTTCACGGATTCCGCGATGATCTCATTGGAGCATATCATGGG
>CAVHQB010000208.1:0-2135 GCA_963637895.1 Lachnospiraceae bacterium | reverse complement strand
TGGCCCCAGAACAGATGCGCGCCCATTGCACAGAAGTGTTCCCGAATCTGAAGAGATGGAGACGGGGCTGACGCAGTTCGCCCCCCACCCCGTTCTGCACCACAGCCCATGTGATGAGCCGTAACACGGATTATCTGACGGCCCCCACCAAAGACGAATCTAACTGGACGATTAACCGCAACGGCTGTTGACACTTGCGGGCCAATAATGCTCACCCTACCCCTGATCGAACGCTGATTGATGATACAGGATGCGAAATGAATCCTATCCGCCTGGTTCCCCAAGCTGCGATCATGCCAATGCTATCATGAGAATTGCATCAACAATCATTGCGATCAAGAGGATTGCATTGAAAGAGATTATGAACCTGCTTCCGACGAATCTGTCAAGCCAGATGGATAGCCTCGCCTTCTTGGATCTCCGATCAATCTCCCGATAACGCCTGGAATCGTAGCCGCTTTGCGGATTGATTATCGCCAGGATCATATGCATCAGGAACGCGAAGATATTGAACAGGACCATTCCGCACAAAAGGACCACGAACACGACCTTGAACAGGTCCGATTCGCCTGATACGGATATAGCTCCGCTCAGGATGTCCAGCCCTCCTGCGAATGCCATCACTATCGCAGCGAAGATGCCCAGTATCGCGACCATGTGCATCTGCAGCTTCTCTGCCTTGTCACGAGCCTCCAAGAGGTCTTTCTTCAGCTCTACAGCCTGTCTGTTGATAGCCTTGAGATCCTCTCCGTTTTTGAAGAGCTCATAGAGCATACCGTCGCGATCCCTGATCCTGCTGATCTCTATATCGACATGATCGGACAGCTTGAACACCCCGGAGTAAACCCGTTCGCCACAAGCCTTTACATCGCGCCCCAGATATTCTCTAAGGTCTACAAGATTGGCCGAAAGGATCTCTAGACGATCTTCCGACTCGTTGCCTTGGTCTCCTACATCATCGTCCGAAGTTATTCCTTCCAGCATCTCCATGATCTCGGAATAACGCTGCCGATACCCATCGCGATAGATGTCCCCGAACCTTTCAGCATAACGCTCCAGCCCGGATTCGTCCAGATGACTGCAGCTGAGCTCTGATAGTATCAGACCGACCTCTTTGGACCTCTCTATCAGATCATCGCGTTTCAGATCGTGAAGCGCGATGATTCCGCCTCCATGTCAGACATCGGGATGGTTTTCTTCATACGGACTTCGTAGTTCTCACGCCAAGGATTGGTCTTGTGAGATAGATCCACCATCTCATGGACTGTCTTGGCATCGAATCTCTTCAGCATCTCCAAAAGGAACGCGCGAGTGTCCTCATCGATAGGTTCCGATGTGCGCTTAGGCGCCAATAGGATGTTTGCCGCATTGCGCCAATAGTCGTAGTAGACCGATGGAACGACGGGACCGTACTTCCAGGCCTGGAACTCCTCCATGAAAAGAGGCTTTCCATGCCTCCTGTAGTACTCCAGCCAGGAGAAGTAGAGAAGCTTCTGCAGCTTCAGATTGGAGATCCAGCATTTGTTGTCAATGGACAGGTTAACTGTCTCCCTCCCTATGTCCTTGGCTGAATATGTCATGGTTGCTCGCTCCATTTTGCACTACGGTCCGACATGTATATTAGACTTGGTAGAAGAGTTATATTGCATCTGAAAACGTTGGCGAGACGGGTCTCGGGCGGTTGCCATCTCACCATCGACGCTCATGTCCGATTCTATCTATACAAGCATCGTCGGCTTGTTGACGACAGAGAACCTGAGGGGCTGTTCTTCAAAAGAGCGACCCGCATGAACATCGACATCTGCCATGAGATTCCGTTCGCTTGAAGCCGATACGTCAGGAATCGCACGAACGTTCCCCGCTCCGATGATGCCCATGGCTGTTCGGTGCAAGACATCGATCATGACTCCATATGTGATGGAAAACTGTAAAATGAGAATGCCAAGGGCGTAAACGCCCCTGGTTGGTGCCTAGTTGCCTAGGCTGGTGTTGTCTGACAACAAGCGCGCTTTCGCGCGCGTGCCTGATGAACCAGAGCTGTATCAGCGCCATGCGTGCTGCTTACCTCGAACTCCGTGCTCGTAGATCGCGCTTGACGCTCTCTCCACGAACCCTTCATCCGTTGTGCCTGCGAA
>CAVHQB010000207.1:0-2149 GCA_963637895.1 Lachnospiraceae bacterium | reverse complement strand
TCAAGGTGAGGGAGAACCTGGTGGAGATCGCCGTCAAGTCCCCCGAGAAGATCGTTGACACCAGCGGTGTCATCGCGTACCTGATCACCAACCTGTCGGACGCGGGGATCAACATCGAGGAGACCGTCAGCTGCCACACCGACACGATCTTCATCGTCGGCGAGTCGGACATGATCAACGCCTACTCCGTGCTGACCAAGTGCATCCAGTCCGCGGAAGAGACCATCGCTGCCGAGCAGTGAGAAACATCCCGGCATCCGCCGGGCCTTTTCCAACCCCTTTCTCACTTCTATCGCTCGACACATTTATCTACCATTCAGGCAACGGGAATCCATGAGCCTGAAAGCGGTCAAGGACCTGCTGGTCGGAGCGCTGGTCGGGATAGTGTCCATGCTCCCCGGCGCCAGCGGTGCGACGATAGCGGTCGTTTTCGGTATATACGAGAGGCTGATCTCCGACCTCGCGGATATCCGGAAGAAGCTTCTGAAAGACCTGAGATTCATCATCCCCGTGGGGATCGGTATAATCCTCGGACTGTTCCTGTGCGCTTTCGGCCTGAAGGGCCTCATGGACGTCTGGGAAGTGCCCATGATGTTCTTCTTCGTCGCCCTCATCGTCACCCAGATCCCCGACATCATGGCCCTGTCCAAGGACGACAGCCCCATGACCAAGTGGAACTGGGCCGCATTCGTCGGAGGGTTCCTCGTCATGATGGCCGTGCTCGTCATGGGCATGGGCAACGCATCGGACAGGACCGTCGACAACGCGTTCGTTTGGCTCGTCGTTGGAATTATCCTGGCGGTGTCCAAGCTCGCTCCCGGCGTCAGCGGGTCCACCATCCTGCTGGCCATGGGCCTGTTCACGCCGTTCATGAACGCCCTCACGGACTTCGACATGTCCGCCCTGATCCCCGGAGGAATCGGGCTCATCATCGGAGCGCTGGCGTTCTCCAAGGTCATCGACCGTTTCATCACCAACAACAGGAAGTCCACCTACATCGCCATCCTCGGACTCACCGTCGGATCCGTCGTCGCTGTCGCCATCGAAGGCGGCATCAAGATCGACGGCACCGAGGTCATCCTCCAGAGCATCGTCGGGATAATCCTCGGACTCGTCCTCGGAGCGGGCCTCAGCAAGGTCTCCAGGATATACGCCCAGGAGACCATCGAAGAGAAGATCGAAGCCTGAAAAACACGGCTCTCGCCGGGGGCCTCCCCCGGCATGGCCGGTCGGCGATCCGCAACAGGAAACAACGGGTTTCTGTGCAGAAACAATCAGAACCATTACATATCTGAGCGATTCCCGGTCATCGCGAGACCCGTGTGTACACAACTAGTTTAATGTTGTACATGCTCAAACACCTCCAATGACTCTCCTAGAATCCTTCACGGAGTTCGTCGACGATGTCTGGTACATCCTGTTCGCACTCATCGTCCTGATGGGGCTCTATTGCACTATACGTTTGAAAGGCATCCAGTTCACGCAGATCAAGGAGATGTGCCGCGTCACGTTCTCCCGCAAGGTGGTCGGAGAGAAGGAGAAGGTCTCCTCGTTCCACGTGTTCTGCATGAGCATGGCCAACCGTATCGGGGTCGGGAACATCACCGGTCCAGTGATGGCCATCGCCATCGGCGGTCCCGGAGCCATCTTCTGGATGTGGATGTTCGCCCTCCTGGGGATGGCGACCAGCTTCCTCGAAACGACCATCGGACAGATCTACAAGGTCCGCTCCGACGAGGACGGCTTCCACGGAGGTTCCGCTTACAACATCCTCCACGGGCTCGGCATGAAGCGCGGCGCCCTCATCGTCTCGTGCGTCATGTTCATGATGTACATCATCGGGTTCGTCTCGATGGAGGTGTGCAGCATGGCCGAGGCCGCCAACGGCAGCTTCGACTTCGAGGGCAGCCAGCTGTTCTTCGCCGTCCTGTTCACGCTCCTCACCCTGTTCATCATCATCGGCGGTGTCAGGAGGGTCTCCCAGCTCTCCGTCGGCATCGTCCCCGCCATGGCCATCCTGTGGTTCATCATCTGCATCATAGTCGTGGTCATCAACGCCGTCAACATACCTTCCGCCATATCCTCGATCTTCGTCAACGCGTTCTCCGTGCCTTCCGCAGTGGGCGGAGGAGTCGGAGCCATGCTGATC
>CAVHQB010000206.1:0-2152 GCA_963637895.1 Lachnospiraceae bacterium | reverse complement strand
GCGTGCATCTCTCGCACGTCCAGGATGTGAGGTGCGTCATGCGCTCCCCTCCGGTCTTGCTCCGCAGAAGGGGCAGCAGCAGATGCCCATGCCGAGCTTCGGGTTGTCCGTCGAGCGGAGCATCATGACTCCCTTGGAGGAGACATAGATCTGCTTGCGGAGGGCGCAGATGTCCATCGCGCGGCAGCAGGCGGAGATGCCGTCCTTGGAGACGGTGAGCCTTCCATCGTAGGATGCTGCCATCATTCCACCTCCCAGACGTAGCGATAAGCTGGGTTGGTCGCCTTGACGCGCTTGGCCTCCTTGCGGTAGGTCATGGCGTTGAGTTCGATGGCGGCGTAGTGGGGGTCGACATGGGCACGGCTCGCGATCATCGCGGTCGGGCCTGTGATGCCGTGCAGCTTCTGGATGCGGTTGCGGTCCTCGCGATTGGGGTAGCGGCGTGGCTTGTCCTGTGTCATGCCGTCATCCTCCTGGGGATGCCGACGATGGCGTAGGCATCGCCGTCCAGGCGTATCTCCTGGTCGGGGTGCGCCTTGGTCAATCTCTCGATGAGCGCGATGCAGTCCGACATCGTTCCGGTGTAGGTCGCGATGGGCTGGTAGATTGTGTCGGTCATGCCATCGCCCCCATCATCGCCCTGGCGGCGTTGTAGGTGGCGAGGGTGACCTCGTAGGTCCATGCGAGCGTCCAGGTGTCCATGTGGCCGTAGCATGCGATCTGCTGGCGCAGGAAGGCATCGACCGCAGGGGACTGCTTGCCCCACTCGGTCATCTCGTGCATCCAGCCCTTCATCTGCTGGTGACGGGCGCGGTTGCGCCTGCACTCCTCGGCCTCCCTCTGCTGGCGCAGGGCCTCCTGCTCCTGCTGGTGGCGAGCCTGGGCCTCCATCTTGGCATCCTGCTCCTCGGTCGGGGTTGTCCAGACGGTCGCGCCGCAGTGGGCGCAGATGAAGCGGTAGCCGATGACATGGCCATCGGCATCCTCCTGGGGCTTGCCGGGCAGGAACATAGTGCATCCGCAGGCAAGGCAGGATGTGTCGTGGTACATGCTCATAGCCTCGCCTCCTTGGGGAGGGGGTTGCGCTGGGCAGTGCCGAAGAAAGAATCCCCCTCGGCGGCCTGTGCGCGTGCCTTGCGAGGTGCCGCTCCGGTCTCGCGCTGGATGTAGGCATCGCCTGTCTCGAAGGATCCGCGCACGGACGGGTCTATCATAGGTTCGTTGTAAGCCTCGGGGTCGGAGCCATCGCCCTCGTCGATGGCGTATAGGACGCGATAAAGGCACCTCTCGGCGTTGGTGATGATCTTGTTGGTGAGCTTGTCGGAGTTGTCCTGGGCCTCGAAGGGGACATCCGTCTCGATAAGGTCCTCGACCGAGGACCCGTAGATAGTGACGTGGATGTGCCCGATTGCCGCGTGCCACTGGACCTTCTTCTCCTTTCCGGTGTACTGGTCGGTGTAGGTCTTGTCGTAGGTCCACCTGCGCTCGTTTTTCTGCACGTCGTACTCCGGCGTGCCGAAGACCACGGTCACGCCTGCCTGCGCGTGCGCCTTGCGGACCGCCGCGAGGATCTGGCCGATCGGGATGAAATTGTACGACTGCGCCCCCTTGACGGTGCCGGACTTGGAGAAGTCCTCGCCTGCGATGATGCGGCGAGCGTCGTTGATGCGCTCGATGACGTTCTTGGAGTCGGTCATCAGGCTCCCTCCTTAGGCGGTAACACCTTTTGGACAGTTGTTGTTAACGTGTGTGTGTGTGATGTGTGTGTGCGATTCGAGGGGAGTATCCCTGCGTCATCGAGGACGAGACGGACTGCCTGAACGTCGAGGATGATCACATTGTCATAGTACGGCGAGAGCGAGGCGAAGCGCGAGGATGTGAGAGTCTTCCACATCCTGTCCAGCGTCTTGGGGTGGACAATCGTCTCGGTCGTGGTCATGTACTGGTCGAATTTCGCACGATTGAGCGTCCTCTCGGTCTCCGCAGGATCGAGATTCATCTCTCTCCACAGGACCGGAAGGACCTCTCTTAGCGTTATTTTCGCTGGCATTCTATCACCTTTTTCGGTGCAGAATCCAAAAAATCGCGATTTTCGCGCCTTTTGAACAAAGGAACAATTGCTCTGAAAGGAATGAAATCGCACTTTTCTAGT
>CAVHQB010000205.1:0-2167 GCA_963637895.1 Lachnospiraceae bacterium | reverse complement strand
GGACAAGGACAATGCCGTGATGGACAGCGAGGTCTACGGATTGCCCTTCTTGTGATCCGTGGAGCACATGTGCAAGAACATACGGAACCTGAAGTACAGTGCGTTCTTGGGAGACGATCTGACGAAGACCAGTTTCAGGACCTACGATGAGAACCTTCTCCGCGAAGCCCTGTACAACTGCATCTGCCATCAGGACTACGCGAAGACGGAGTTCATCACGCTCACCGAGGTGGACAACGACCGTCTGATATTCGACAACGCAGGCTGCTTCCTTCCGGGCGATCCCGGGAACGTGATCAGGGCGGACCGTCCCACGGGGTTCTACAGGAACAGGTTCCTGGCCAACGCCATGCGCCGCCTGTGCCTGGTCGAGATCGCGGGAGGAGGGATCATCATGATGTGCAGATGCCAGATGAAGCGGCTCTTCCCCATGCCCGATTTCGATGTGGACGGGGGACGTGTCACCGTGACCGTGGTCGGGCATCAGACCGACGAGGTCTATGCATCGATGCTCCGGCAGAAGAAGGACCTGGCCCTGGCGGATGCCGTCGTCCTAGATGCCATAGCCAAGGGGAGGCAGGTCCCGGAACGGGACCTGTCGCGGCTGACGGGGAAAGGGCTGGTATCAGAGGAAGGCGGCCGTATCCAGCTGGTGGATCCGCGTTTCGCGGATGCAGGTGATCCCGCAGGATCCGGGGATCTGAAGGCGGAGGTCGTGCGCTACCTGTCGGCCGAGGGGCCTTCCGACAAGAAGTCCATCCTGAACCATCTGAAGGGCAATGTCCTGGCGGGTATGCCCGATGACAAGGCGTATTACCGGACATCCAACGTCCTCAACGCTCTCCGCAAGAGCGGTTCCATCGTGAACAAAGGGACGCAGAAGAAGCCCATCTACGTGCTCAGCGATGAGGGCAAGCAGCCATGATTCCAGGCAGGTCATTCCCTCAGGGCTGTGATCGAGGACGTGTTCATGGAGGACAAGGTCAAGGGCGACGGGAAGACGCCCAGGTCGGGCGACAGGGATACCGTCAACGGGAGAGCTCTGATCAGGATGGTGTCCATGATGATGAAGGTCGAGATGATCTGGAGGATACAGGAAGTGGCCGACGACAAGAAGATCAAGCCTGCGAACAAGCCCAGGAACATCGCCAGGCGCACGCCTGAAGGCCTGCTGGCATCCCTGAGCAACATCGAGAGGGTCGATGGCAACGGATGGAGCCACCTCACCGAGATAACCAGGGACAACCGCCTGGTGTTCGACATGTTCGACATAGGCCCCACCAAGGGGCTCATCGAGTACTGATGCCGAGGGGGCCCTCGCAGGGCCCCTTCGGTATAACAAGACAATCCGAGAATTCCAAAGTCAAAGTTAGAGTCAAAGTAAGAGTTAAAGTAAGAGTCAAAGAAGCACATTCATTTCTGAGGCGGAAGCCATGATACTGAGCGTTGAACAGATAATCGATGCGGGAATCGTCGAGAACGACTGTAACGAATACAAGAAGGGCTGGAATCCTGAAGCCATCATCCATACGCTCTGCGCTTTCGCTAATGATATCGAGAATCAGGGCGGCGGCTACATCATCATCGGGATAGAGGAGTCTTCAGGCAGGCCGAAGACAATCGTAGGGGTCGATGCTGATTCGGTTGACAGAATGAACAAAGATCTGCTGAATCTGTGCCATCAGATAGATCCTCGTTACTTCGTAGATTCCTCTTATGAGATCTACGATGGCAAGGGCTTGTTA
Organism: Lachnospiraceae bacterium; assembly: GCA_963637895.1. Lineage (GTDB taxonomy): Archaea > Thermoplasmatota > Thermoplasmata > Methanomassiliicoccales > Methanomethylophilaceae > Methanoprimaticola. The sequence goes on along the minus strand of CAVHQB010000205.1, from coordinate 422 downwards.
ATCATCAAAGCTCCCGGAGGAGGCGACAGGCCTTACAAATGTCCGGTAAGCCTTTCCGAGAAGAAGGGCGAGAAAGGCTACTACATACGGAAGCTCGGCTCCACGATCCGTGCCAAGCCATCGGATGAGAGGAATCTGTTCGAGATCAGCAAGGTCGTGCCCTTCGATGACCGTCTCAATACATCAGCAACAGGGTCCGATTTGGACCGCGGTCTGATGACGCAGTATCTGGACGATGTCCGCAGCAGAGCCGAAACGGATTATCCGAACGACCTTGCGGAGATGCTGCACGTGATCGGCGGTCCTTCAGAAGACCGGCGTCCCGTGAATGTGGGGCTGATGTTCTTCAATCTCCATCCGGACGATTACTTCAGAGAGGCCAAGATCAACATCGTCTACAAGCCGGATGAGACGGGCCATGG
>CAVHQB010000204.1:0-2202 GCA_963637895.1 Lachnospiraceae bacterium | reverse complement strand
GTTCCCTGTCCAGCTCCAGCTCGAGCTTCGGGGCGCGTCTGGCCTTCGTTTTCGACTTGTGAGCGCGTCCTCGCGCGAACCCAACCACACCGAATAGGAGGACATCAAGCAAACATCTTGGCGAGGGGGCGGAAGGCCCCCGAGCCTCATCATCAATCACAGTCCAGCCCTGGAACGGGCAGGATAGGTCTGACAAGAAGTGACGCGCCGTCATGGGCTTTTGCTCGGCGCCGTTGGTGGCAACTCGGACAATGTGTCGGATGGCTACGCTGGTCCGTCTTACCTCCACGCGCTCAATTCCCTGTCCAACTCCAACTCGAGCTACGGGGCGCGCCTGGCCTTCGTGCCACAGGCTCAAGCGAGCCTGTTAAACCACTTCCAATCCCGATCTTGTCATGACCTCGGCTCTTGCCGAAATAGAACAACGCCGACTGCGGTTTAGTACCGGAAGGGAAAGGACGCAAGACGCATGAAGGCATGAAAAAATGACGAAAAGATTAGGAAATCTATGGGAAAAGCTCGTTTCCTACAAGAACATAGAAGAAGCTTATCACAACGCTCGCAAAGGCAAGACCTACCGCCCCGACGTGCGGAAGGTCGATGCGGAGCCTCAAAAATACATCCTAGAGGTCCAGAGGCTGCTCAAATCCGACGAATATCACACATCAGATTACAGGATGTTCGAGATCCACGAAAAAGGCAAGACCCGCGAGGTCGCGGACCTTCCTTTTTTCCCCGACCGCATCATCCATTGGGCCGTGATGCAGGTCATCCACGACATGATCATGCGCAACCTGGTTCCGCAGACCTATGCCGCGCTGCCCGGCAGGGGAGCGCATCAGGGGCTGGCGAAGCTCAAGGAATACTTGAAAGACCCCCAAGCTCGTTATTATCTCAAGCTCGACATCAAGAAGTTCTTTCCGTCGATAAGGAAGGATGTGATGATGGCCAAGCTCGAGAAGCGCATCAAAGACGTGCGCTTCCTGGACCTCTGCCATCGGATCGTCTACGAGTACCCTCATGAGGGCCTGCCGATAGGCAACTACACATCGCAATATTTCGCCAATTTCTACCTGTCGGACCTCGACCACTACCTCAAAGAGTCTTATCACGCCAGATGGATGCTCCGCTACATGGACGATTACATCCTCCTTGGCTGGTCCAAGGCATGGCTCCATCGTGCGCTCAAGCGCATCCAGGAGGTCATCGCGCCGTGGGGACTGACTGTCAAGCGCAACTGGTGCATCCGCCCGGTGGAAGAAGGCATCGATTGGGCAGGCTACGTCACAAGGCCCGATTACTGCCTTATCCGCAAGCGCACAAAGGTAAGGCTCAAAAGGGCCTGCCGCCGCATCTCGCGCGAGTGGGCCGAGGGCAGGGAGCCTGACGAGCATGGCCGTGGGACGGTCGCATCGTATCACGGATGCCTGATGTGGTGCGACGGCTATTACCTCGAGAAGCAAACCCTTTATCCATTAATCGAGAGGCTGAACATATGCAGATCGTAACGACAAGAAGCAACGAAAAGCTGCCGTCCATCGTGGACGGCCCGACGATGACCCTGGTCAACCGCGACATCCACCAGGAGGAGCATGAGATGGAGGACGGCTCCAAGGTCCTGGAATGGGTCGCGACGCAGTACCGCTTCGAGGCCGGGGAGTACTCGCTGGTCCGTGCAGGCATCCTGCCCGACGGCGCAGCGTGGGACGAGGAGTTAAGGAGGATCGAGAGGTCGGCCATCTATGACGATGCCGACGTGAGCATCGCCAAGGCGCAGGACTACATCGCGTCCGGCGCGACGGGATGGCAAGACTACCTCGATGCCATGAGAGCTTACAAGATGGAGGTCAGGCAGTCCGTCGAGCAGCCGGGCTTCCCTGCGACCGTCACCTATCCCGACGCTCCGGTCATGCCGGAGTGACCAAACCCAGGGGCTTCGGCCCCGTTCCTCGAATGTCGCTTAAATAGCCTTTTCGCGTCCATCAATCATCCGTGGCCCTCTACGCGGATGGGTTGAGACTATGAATTCAAAAATCGCAACAATCGGACTCTTCGGGGTCCTGATGGTCGCGGCCTTCGCAGGAATCGCCTATATCGGCGAGGATGCGAGTGCGGAGCCGCAGGTCCTCAAGTACACGGTGGGCACCACCGTCTACTCGGAGACCGTCGACACCGAGACCGTGACCCTCAAGGACCTCGCGG
>CAVHQB010000203.1:0-2244 GCA_963637895.1 Lachnospiraceae bacterium | reverse complement strand
GGACCCAGTACCCCATCCGCTCCCTGATCGACGCGGGATGCAAGTACGGGCAGGGGTCGGACTTCCCCGTTGCGGACGGGAAGCCGTCGCCGTTCATATCCATAGAGGTGGGCATGACCAGGCTCCCCGCCGGAAGCACCGAGCAGAGCCCTCCCGAGGCCGCCGAATCGCCGACTCTCGAGGAGAGCATCGAGTCGTTCACGATCAACAACGCCTACGAGATCAGGATGGAGGACAAGATCGGTTCCATCGAAGTCGGGAAGCTCGCGGACCTTGTCATCATCGACAAGAACCCCTTCGAGATCCCGACCAACCAGATCCACACCATCGAGGTCCTCGAGACGATCAGAGACGGCCTGACCACGTTCAAAGCGTGAGGCCCGACAACTATCTTATCCGAACGGGGGCGTCCGCGCCCCCGTTCACCAGCTTCCAGAGAGGGGAAGCTCACTGATTCTTGTAAAATGCAGAAGAAGATCGGCGGCTTAGCGTTCGAAGCCATAGCGTATCTGCAGATATGTCGATATAACGGATGAGATGCGGTCCGTGAGAACCGCATCTCTATGCGCACTGGGCGCACGAAATCCGGGCCGCAGGCAATCCCCCGGCCCGTTTGAAGTTTCACCAATCTCCTTCGAACGAGACGTGGTAGATGAGGCGGGTGTCCTCGAAGAACTGCACGATTATTGTGCGCTCGTTGCAGTTGATGACGGTCTGATACGCGGAACGCCACGTATCGTTCGCCATCTGGTCATCGAAGGACGCCATCTTTGAGTTTTTTCCATATTCTATCTGCGTCTGATAGATGACTTCGCGGATCTCCGGATCGTCGAGGTCCTGCAGGGTGATTATCTTGCCGTTGTAATCTTCTCCAACATACTCGGATAGGGTGTCGAACGGGGATGTATCGGGATCGGTTACGTACTGGAATCTGACCTGTCTGATCAGGTCGAGCATATCGGCTTCATCGTGGACATCCTCCACTCCGGCCATGAGTGTGTCGTAACGGCCCAATCCGTTACCGACCAATGACTTGTCCTTGTATTCAGGACTGATATAGAAGTTGGCCTGTGCCTGCTGCATGTCGTTCCACACCAGCTTGTTGTCCACGAGCTCCAGGACGCCGTAGTGGCCCGTAGCATCGGCCATGAAGAGGCCTCCTCCCCAGTCGTGATTCTCATCCTTCAATCCGTAGACGTCGAGCGTATATGCAATCTCAACCGCTTCATCGACCGTTGCAGCCCTCTCGCCGAGGTATCTCACGAGAGTGGCGAAGCAGAGCCTGACGTCCGCACCGGGGTTGGTGCCGCTGCTTTCTTTGAACCCGGAGCCCTCAGGCTGTTCCGGCCTCATGTTCGCTTCGATATAGAAGCCCTTCTCGTTGAGAACGTCTCCAGTCATGCAGTATACCGCCCACAGGTCCATCTCCGTCAGACCGTTCTTCACCACTTCATCGAAGGCCATCCCGCCGAATGCATTGTGCGCTATGCCTATCGTCCTGTAGTGATCCGGAATCGCGGTACGCACGATGTACCCGGGCGCGTGACTGTATGTGATATCGTAGGAACGGCCGATGATCATGTCTCCACCGTCCTCCTCGTCAAGATGCTTCCCGACCACAGTGCATCCGAACTTTGCGCCGTAATGTCCGTACAGCTCCTCGAAATACTCCAGAGCGCTGTCGAAGTCGATATCTTCGATAACAGGGAGCTCCATCACGCCGTCCCCGACAACAGTTCCCATCGTAACGCCCTGCTCCTTGCTATCGTCGTTGTTCGATGTAGTCGTACATGCGATGATGATCGCCGCGACGACGATAACAACGACGACACAGAGTCCGATTATCGTTCCTTTATTCGCCGTATCATTCCCTCCTTTAGCAACGTATATCCAGCGACTTTCAGATATATAACTGCGAATAAAAATCAGCGTATCAAGAGCTAAGGACCGGCCGCACAGACCCTGCATGAATGTCGGATCGCCCGGACATCGGGACACGGTGGACGACCTGATGCCAAAGGGCCTGTGCGCATTCAGCATGATGGCTCTGGAAGGCGGCACAGCCTCAAGCCGAATCCGTTCGCCATGGGTCAGTTCTTCAACGTCCCGATAGGAATCGTATATATGCCGTCGCTACGCCTGTACGCATAGTGCTCCGTGCCTGTGACTATGGCCATGAACGAGGGCTCCCCCATCTTGTCTGTATCTATCTTGGAGAGCACTTTCTTCAGAGCCGCTGCACCC
>CAVHQB010000202.1:0-2250 GCA_963637895.1 Lachnospiraceae bacterium | reverse complement strand
ATGCGACAGCGTCCGAATACTGGTACTGCACCATGACATCGGATGCCGTCGTTGAATACAACGGCAGCACGCCTGTGGCTGCCGGCGCGGCCGGAACCTCGGGCTCTTACACCAGCGCATCGCACACGAACGTAGGATCATGGGACTTCACCGAGGACGGGCCGTTCAAAAACAACCCGTTCGGTTCGTTCTATGCGGCGTTCGACGCATGCCACGGCAACAAGCTGATATGCTGTCTGAATCCGATGGATCTCACACAATCTCTGGACGATGATATTTCGCTATCAGATTACAGCAGCCATGTAGTCAACAAGATGTGGATCCTTCCGACGATCTACTGGAGCGTAGATGATAATGGAAGCCTGAATATCTCCAACGACCCTTCGAAGGGAGTGGCCTATGCGCACACCATAGACGGGACCGTGTACCCTTATCTTGCCATCGGTGTCTACGAAGGGACGCAGATGACCACCGATGCTGGGAACATCCTGACATCCGCCAGCGGACAGCAGCCGACATATTGCCTGACAAGACCTGAGTACAGGGCTCTTGCCGGCGCTCAGGCTGTTGCCACGGAAGACGGCACCACCGAGAACGGGCACGCCTTGCTGTGGAACTTCTACATGTGGCAGCTCTACAGGTACTGTGTCATCATTGCCGGTAACGGTTTTGATTCGCAGGCTGCATTCGGAAACGGGGACGTGTTCTTGTACCTATCCCGTGTAAACGATATGACCAGCGAGATCTATTATGCGGAGAACGGCAGCTTGGACACTTCCGGGCCCTATGCCGGTTATATCGGCGATTCCGAATGGTATTATTATTTGAATCCGGTCAAAGCGTTCATCGAGAATGCCTGGGGCACGCTCAATGATTGCGTCGACGGAGTCCTGGTCTACAACGATAACGACCGTATGGCCGTCTATGCCGGCCAGTCCTCGACGCCTACGGATAAGCTCGCAGACAACACGTCTCTGCTCGGTTATCTGCCGGTGACTTCCGGATACGGTACATCCATGTCGACCTCCAAGGATAATCCAGCATTCTGGGGCCTTCCGACTGCTACCGTCGATGCCGTCGGAGATTCCGAATCGAAAGATTACAACTACACGAACTCGAAAAGGTCTGCCACATACCCGAGCGGACTCACCGTCGGAGGTTATTCATCCAGTAGCGAGTCGGATCATTCCAAAGCCGGAATCTCGTACATGGATACCTTCGGATGGTGCACGGACAACAATGTCTACACCGTCGGCCGCTTGGCGTTCGTCTTCGATGCGGAGATCGTGGCGAAGCACAAGGTGACCTTCATGAAGGACGAGAACACGATCCATGAGACGGTCAAGGTCTCCGATGGTAGCGTCATGTCCGCTCCAGTCGCACCCACCAAGAACGCCAAGGTCTTCTGCGGATGGTACACCGATGCCACTTACTCTGTAAAGTACGAGTTCGGAGACCCCGTTACCACCGACCTGATCCTCTACGCCCAATGGTACTCCCTGCTGGAATTCACCACGACGCCCGACGCGGACGGCATATTCGCATACGTGAACAGATGACCGTCGATTCGAACCAAGGATGATAAAGTCAAACAACGATTGGGGAATGAAGATGAATCCTACCGGAACCTATCAGACAGCCTGTCCAGCCATGATCTCGACCGCTCTAACGATGATCGGAGCGGTTCCATATGGCGATAGCAACTAAGGCAGCGACAGCAGCGGTCGTAGTCGTATCCGGCGTAGTCGTTTGGTTCTACGTCGGGCAGGATCCTCAGGCATTCCTCGGGTTCGTCGATGATAACAAGTCGGAGCTCGCACTGGCAGTCCAGATGGGCGCGATGTTCATCTTGGGTATCACGAAGCACTACATCGCTGGCGGGATCCTTCTGATCACATCCCTGGCAACACTGTTCGGGGTGATGCTGTGATAGAGATCGTTCCGATTGCAGCCATCGTCGCCGTGTTCGGCGGCCAGTGGTTCGGTTCGTTCATAAGGGCACGTGCCCATGTGATGATTCCCTTCAACGATCCCGTGTCGCTGATGCTCATCGCTCTCGCTCTGATCCCGTTGTTCATAGATATCGGATTGAACGAATGGTGGTATTGGGTCGTCATTGCCGGATTCTTCGCCGGGTACTGCAAGGGCTACTTGAGCTTTGGAGCAGATGTCGTCTACGTCGCCGTCCATGACCTCGTCCGCCAAGAGCAGGAAGTGTATCCGATCGTCCGCTACACTACACCCGATGGT
>CAVHQB010000201.1:0-2252 GCA_963637895.1 Lachnospiraceae bacterium | reverse complement strand
ACCCATTCCAGGGCTTTGAACAGATGCTCCAGAGCGTAATCACATAAGTCGGACTTGGCCACGACCTTCATCTCGAGGAGCTGCTCCATCACCCAATCGTTCACCCTGATGGAGAATTTGGCGAACGGCGCATCGCGCCAGATGTATTCCGGCTTGTACCCGTGCGTCTTCATATCGAACAGCATGTAGCGCAGCGAGAACTCCACCATGTTGGAAGGCGTGTCGAACACGCCAGATTCTATCATCGCATCGCATTTCGCCTTGCGGGATGCACTGATGTAAACGGTGTAAGTCGATTTCATGCTTAGGCTAGTGAATACTATCGTAGTATTAAAACATACAAGGGCGTGTGTTAGTGGATATGTTTTGTGTGCTTTTTACGCACATAAGTAAGCTTTATATGGTTGGAGCACCCATCCATCCCTCACCGAAAATAAGCCGGATCGGACGAACAGCAAGCGAACCGATCCGGCTGTCACGGAGTGTGAAACAACCATGACAGGGATTCAAAAGGAACCCAAGTATATAAGCGACGCTAGGTCGCAGGTCGAGACATACAAGGAATATCTCCTGAGCGAGGGCATGTCTACGAAGACTGTTCGCCGCATGATCAGTCAAGTGAATTCGTGTCTGAAAACCATCGAGGGCCAGCAGGGAAACATCCTACTGGCCTTCCTCGACGCGGAATCCCGTCGCATCATCATAGAAGCGCACCCGGATGCATCCAAGAACTCAATCAACTCCCGTCTCGCGGTCTTCGCGTCGTTCGTGAGATGGTGCAACGGTACATGTCCCATCGGATTCCTCGAATCATCTTCGAGAACGCGTCAGAGGGCTGATGCCGCCTTCATCCGCACCCAATACTCTGAAGAGATCGCCCACCTGACCGAGGCATTGAAGGAGGAGGGCAGGACGCAGGAGAGTATCGACAACGTAATCGGAGGGGCAGGAATCTGTCTGCTCCGCATCATCGAGGCCCTCGGCCCCAAGTCCATCTCCGAGATAGGTGTCGAGGAGATGATTTGGCTTGACGGCAACCTCGATAAGGGCACCGCTCGCAGGCGCAATTGCATGTCGTGCCTCGGAAGGCTGGTTTCCTCCGCGTGCGGGACCGACCCATACCGCGAGTTCAAGTCCCGCGATTCGATGGCCGCATACGTGGAACGCATGCGCGGTCAGCCCTTCGGCGATGAGATCCTCGCCATGGCGCAATGGATGAAGGACCACAACTATCGGCCGGCCACCATCAAGTCCAGGGTGGAATCGCTGAGGGCCTTCATCCCCCGCGTCATAGACATCGTCGGAGAATTCCGTCTGGAGGATGTGACGATGGACACGTTCTATCTTCTGCGGAGCAGAGTGGATGACGTATCCGAGAGGACCCTGTGCACGTATATGGAGGCGTTCGAAGGTCTGATCGAGTTCTCCACCGGGCGCGGAGTCTACGATGGTCGCAGGATGCTGTGGAACGCATTCGACTCCAATAGGACATTCATAACCAAGGAGCAGTGGCACACTATTCTCGCCGACGCGGGCAGGATGGAGCGCATGGCCATCATGTTGGGGTCCCTGGCCGGCATGAGGTGCACGGAGATCGTGGAGCTCCGCATCAACGATATCTCCGATACGCAGATAACGATTCACGGGAAGGGGCACGGCGTTCAGGGGAAGGTCGTGACGAAGGATATCGTACCGATGCTGAGGATGGAGCTGGATCGGTACATGGGGTACCGTCAGATGCTCATATCGAGATATGGTGATGCCTCCGAAGGCCGCCTCATCATCAACGACCGTCAACATCTGTGTGCACCCATAACCCGCGGTGTACTGTCTTCGAGGCTGGCTACATTGTCCAAGAAAACGGGGATCAAATTCTCCTCGCACACGTTCAGGAGGTTCTACGCCTGCACCCTCTACAGTGCCGGTGTGAATACCGAGGTGATAAAGCGCATGATGCGTCACGAGTGCATCGATACGACTCTCCGCTGTTACATCGAAGCCGATCCGAAGTTGATGAAGACCGCCGAGGCGGCTCTGGAAGCAACGCTGTTCGGATGAAACAATGGCAGCATAGCTGCCCCAAACCCATTTACAACCCATTAAATACCAACAGTCTCGGTATACCAGTCAGACAGCCAGTGACGCGGTCGGGCACTGGTCCGGTTCTCAGAAATTGATTTCTGGGCATCGGACGCGACTTATTGAACGCAAAGACGCAAAAAGTAATGCCCACCAGAGGAAGCCAAGGACCC
>CAVHQB010000200.1:0-2281 GCA_963637895.1 Lachnospiraceae bacterium | reverse complement strand
CCTGACAGGTTCCGAACACAGGAGCAGCATCATATTCATAACGGATCCGATTGTATACGGTGCCGGTTGCAAATGACAGGCGATGTATTCCCTCCGGATCGCATATTCACCAGGAAAAAGATCGAAGCGCTGCTGGACCAGGCAGTGGGATGCACCCTGGGATCCGTCGACGTCAACGACGTGTTCAGAATCACTGCAGGATTCGATAAGGTCACGGGCATCGCCGGCGACGTGATCGAGCAATCCGTTCTCGGATGCCTCCCTGATTCCAGCCAGAGGCCCGACCTGCTGGTGGATGGAGAGCCGACGGAGCTCAAAACCACAGGGATAAGGCGCTCCCCCGGAACGAAAGGCGGATGGGTGGCCAAGGAGCCGATGTCCATCACAGCGGTCTCTGTGGACAGGGTGGTGAAGGAGGAGTTCGACGATTCGGCCTTCTGGCATAAGCTGGAGCACCTGCTGCTGATATACTACCATTATTCGTCCGATAAGCCCGTCAGAGCCATGGAATACGCTGAATTCACGATAGAGGGATTCGAGTTCCACGTATTCTCGGAGGAGGACAAATCGGTCCTGCGTGACGACTGGACCCGGATACGCGACTTCATACGCGAGCTGCAACGCCTCCCCTGCCCCGAAGATGAATATTCGCGTCTCTCGCATGAACTCAGATCGGAGCTCATGTTCGTCGATACGGCTCCGAAATGGCCCAACAAGCCCCGGTTCAGGTTGAAGCGCCAGTATCTCGACACCATCGTCCAGGATTACTTCACAGGCAGGAGCGGACGCGACAGGCCGATTCCGGAGATAAGGTCGTATTCTGATCTGGATTCCAGATGCCACAATCTGACCAAGGAGTACAGGGGGAGATCCATCGGGAGTCTGATGACCGAATTCGGCATCGAAGAAGTGAACAAATCGGTCTGCGAACGCATAGTCGTCTGCATGCTCGGCGGGGAAGGGAGGATCAACGACATCCCGCTGTTCAGGAAGATCGGACTCAACGCCAAGACGATCAACCTGAGCCCGAAAGGCGGACGTACCGAGGATATGAAGCTATTCAGAGTGGATTTCGACGAATTCCTCGATGATGCCGTGGCATTCGAGGATTCGAGGATGTACGAGTACTTCATGGACCATCAGTTCATGTGCATAGTATTCCAGGAGGCCCCCGGGAAGGCGGATATGAGGGAGAACACCTTCGTCGGTTTCAAGAGGCTGTCCATCCCGTACGCGTTCATAGACGGGGAAGTGAGGAAGGCATGGGATGACGCCCGTGCCGTCATACTCGGGGGAAAGCTGGAATCGACGGTCTGCAGGAAGCGCGACGGATCCATCACCATCAACAAGAGCGGCACCGTCAAGATGGGGGTGAACCTCCCCAAATCAAAGGATCACCAGGTGTTCTTCAGAGGCGACGGTCAGGACTCCAGGGATAAGATCGAGGTCTGCGGGGTGGAGATGCTCCGGCAGCAAGTGTGGATCAAGGGCAGCACCATCGTCCGCATGCTCGAAGATATGGATTACCTCTGATCATCCTCGTACCTGAGGATGGAGTCGCCCATCTTCCTGATGAGGTCCACCACCAGGGCGTTGCCCATCGTGAAGTAGCGCTGACGTGTGGTCATCCCTTCGGTCCAATGATCCGGGAATCCGTTCATGCGCTCGCATTCCAGCGGAGTGAGGGTGCGCATGCGCTTGGTCTGCGGATCCTCTATGATGTGGCTGCTGCGGTTCTTCGATCCCTCGGATGTCAGCATGGTCCTTCCAGGCAGATCCAGCACGTCAGGGAAGGGGATCCCTCCCTCGGAGTAGAGATATTGGAAGCCGGTCTTCTTGTCGGTCCTCATCAATTTCTTGGGCCCCTTCATGTACTCCCATAGGCCGAGGGTCTCATCGTCGCAGTAGAATTCCGCCGGTGCATCCTCCTGCAGTATGCTTCTCAGATGCTTCTCCTCACCCCTATAGTCGGGCACCGTATCGCATGTGAATACGTCGGAGCCGATCATCACTCCGGAATTCCACAGCTGTCCCGAGAACGAGTCCGAGACGTCCTTCAGCGTTTCGAACCTGGTCGGTCCCAGGTCGAAACCGTTCTTGCGGGAGCAGGAGATGACATCCTTCACCGGGAATTCCTGGGAGAAGAATCCTCCCTTAATGATGCGGTCGACAGGTCCCATCGATTCCAAATCGCTGTAGTGGCGGAGGTCGTTCCTGCATCCGAATATGAAGATGCGTCTGCGACGCTGAACCATGCCGTATTCCGCCGCGTTGATGACGC
>CAVHQB010000199.1:0-2287 GCA_963637895.1 Lachnospiraceae bacterium | reverse complement strand
GGTGCTGTCTCCTCCGACGAAGTCCACATCGCCGCAGGCGACGACTCCCTGGATGATGACGGTGTTGTTCTTGACCTTGTTGCTCCCGGCGGTGAGCTCGGCAGCGTTGGCGACGTTGGTGACGCAGTAGGTGCTGTAGGCTCCCTCCTCGATCACGAAGTACGCTCCGTGGATATCGGCCATGGCTCCCTTTCCGGAATCGTCCAGGTCGATGACCCTCATGGTCAGGGTGCCGTTGACGACGACCTCTCCGTCGTCTATGACGTAGAGGGTCCCGTTGGTCTTCTCACCGAAGGCGAGGACACCGTTGACGGTCAGCTTGCAGCCGGAGACAGTGAAGGCGTAGTCCCCGTCGACCTTGTAGTTGGTGGTGACGATGACGCCCTCGGGGATCTCCAGGTCGGAGGTGATCTTCACGGCCTTGTCCAGGACGATGTCGGTCATCCCCGAGCCGATGGCATTGGACAGGGATGTCCAGGTCTTCATGGGGAGCTCCTCGATGATGACCTGTGCGGAAACGGTGGCGTCCAGGTCCTCGGCGGCGTTCTCGGCGACGAAGGTCCCGTCCACATAGATGACAGCCCTGCTGCCGTCGATCTCAGCTCCGTTCTTCAGGGTGATGATGACTCCCTCGCTGACGTAGATCGACGCATCGGAGTCCATGACGACGGTGGTCCCTGCAGGGATCTCGGCGGTGACGTATGCGGAAACGGATCCGAGGACGGTGAGCTCATCATCGTCCGCATCAGAGACGGACTCGATGGCCTCGTCGAAGGAGGTCCAGTGGATGTAGGTGGCGCCGTCGGTCCCGGTGGTCGTCTCGATGTACTGCACGGCGTTGAGGGGAGTCCCGTCCTCGTTCCCATCGAGGACGGTGATGTGCCCGCTGACGTCGACGACAGGATCGTTGAAGACCAGCTCGGAGCCGGCTCCGGAGGCGGATGCGGCCACGGTGGCGGCGATGGTCCCGCTGACGTAGATGTAGTCGGCGTATCCTCCGTCCGTCGCGCCCTTGTCGAACACGAGGGTCGTCTCCTTCCCGAGGACGATGTCCCCGGTGACGATGATGTTGGAGTAGACGGAGTATCCCTTGGAGTCTGTCTTGGTGAAGGACTCGCCGGAGGACTCGAGGGTCACGGTGGCTCCGGTGCTCACAGCGCTGATGGTCCCGGACACGTCCATGGTGGCGTAGTACCCGGTCATGGATTTCCCGGTGGACTCGTCCTTCCAGGTAGCCGATTTCACGGCTGTGGAGACGGTGACTCCCTTGGCTCCGGTGATCTTGACATCGTTCCCGTCGGCGGCGTAATCGCCATCGGTGTTCCTGTCGTAGACCTTGGCGGCCAGCCAGTCGGTGACGGTCAGGGTCCCCTTGACGGAATCCGCTGTGAAGGAGACGCCGTCGGCGAGGATGATCCATCCGTCGTCGGACTTCCCGTTGAATGTCACGGTCCCCGCATCGTAGACGTTCCCGGCCAGGGTCCCTTTGATGTCCAGGGCCCCCTCGACGAGGAACCTGGCGGTCCAGGACCTACTGGTCTTGCTGTATTCAGAGTTGGGGTTGTTGATGTCCAGGACGTTCTCGGAGGCGATGTTCTTGTCGGCCCCCTTGACGGTGAAGGTGGCTCCCTCGGCGACGAGGACCTCAGCACCGGTCACAGATGCATCGGAACCGGTCGCGGGGCTCCATCCGACGATGAACTTCGCTCCGCCGTTGTTGTTGGCCATCTCCACTTTCCCGTTGACGGTGAGCTCGGCACCGTCGAAGAGCTTGACCTGCCCTGCGACGTCCATCTCTCCGTCGACGGTGACGGTGGCTCCGTTGTAGACGTTCATGTAGTTCTTCGCACCGATGGACACGGTGGATGAGATGACCAGGTCTCCGTATACCTCGATGTTGTTGCTGATCTCACCGGCCAGGACCAGGGTGGTCCCGTATCCGACCTTCACGTCGGAAGTAGCGCCGACGTAGACGACCCTGTCGTTGTTCGCATCGACGGTTCCCTTGGTGTCGACATCGACGACGGCGAACACCTTCGAATGGGTGATGGACAGGGAGCTGCCGGCGGTGACGACGATGCCGTTCTTTCCCGCGGCGACAGTGCTGTCCCAGTCGACGATCGTATCGGTCATGGACAGGGAGGACCCCTTGTTGATGACGATGGAGGGATTCTTGGCGCTGTTGGCCGTCTTGATCGTGCACTTGGTCAGGTCCAGGCTGAACCTGTTCGTCCCGTCGGCGGACCCGATGTACAGGACATGGTCGTTCGTCTCGCAGGTGATTCTC
>CAVHQB010000198.1:0-2289 GCA_963637895.1 Lachnospiraceae bacterium | reverse complement strand
AGCCTACGGAACTTAGGCTAAGAAGCCTGTTCCGAGTGATGAGAGATGGAGATAATAACCGAGGAGAGGACCTACGAAGGGGTGCAAGCGATCCCCTCTCTGGTGATGGCCGCGATGGAGTCGTCGGGCATCCGCGAGCACATCGACGAGCGCTGCCGCGGATTGGACCCGTCCGATCGTGGGCTTTCGCCGGGAATGGCTGTGAAGGCCATGGTCGGAGCGATGGTCGAGAGGGGAAAGAGGCCGCTGTACCGCGTGTCCGACTACTACTCGACCGCTCCTTCTGACAAGCTCTTCGGCCCGAAGGTGAAGAACAGCAGCCTCTCCGACACCGTCCTGGCCTCGAGGCTGGACACGGTGTTCAGGCTGGACCTGCAGGAGGTCCAGATGGAGATCTACCGGATGCTCAGGGACAGGTACGGCTTCGAGACGAAGCACCTCTTCATGGACGCCACGAACTACACCATGTTCGGGATCCGCTACCTGATGGCGCAGGTCGAGCACGACATGCGCCTGAAGGAGATGGGCATCGAGGTCGAAGATGCGCCGATGCCGGCCTTCGGCGGCAACGCCAAGGACGGGCACAACGACAGGCTCCAGATGTGCCTGAGCCATGTGGTGGACAACAACGGGATACCTTTGGTCAGCAAGTCCTTCGACGGCAACACATCGGACGTTGCGATGAACAGGGACATGATCGGGTTCCTGTCCAAGTCCATCGACATGAAGTCGGTCATCCTCATGGCTGACTGCAAGCTCTGCGTGGAGGACATCCTCGGCTCGCTGATATCCTCGGAGTCCGCGTTCGTCACCAAGGTGCCCGCTTCGTTCAACGGCAAGCTCAGGGATTCCGTGATAGCATCGTTGGAATCCGGCTCCATGGACGAGAGCCCCAGCCGTCCCGGCAGGAAGGTCTACGAGACTTCCGACAAGGTCGGTGACAAGCCCGTCAGGGTCATAGCCTACGTCCTTCCCGGATCCGAGAAGGATTCCGAGAGGTTCATCCGCGAAGGCGGTCTCAGGAAGGCCGAGAAGAAGCTGAAGTCGCTGAAGAGGCAGAGGTTCTTCTGCAAGGACGATGCGATGGACGCCTTCAGGCAGGCTATCGGGAGCATGGAGGCGGACTGCTACACCGCAGACCCTGTCGTCTACGAGGATCCGGTAGCCGAGAAGAGGTACGGAGACGGCAAGATGTTCAGGGTCAGGTCGGACAACGTCCGCGTGGACGAACCGAAGCTCGCCGATGCTGTACGCGCCCATGCGGTCCAGGTGCTGATCACCAACCTGCCGTTCTCCACGGAGCATTCGGAGGATGCCAGGACGCGCGCCAGCGCGGACGACGTCATAGACCTGTACCTCGAGGAGTACAAGACCGAGGCCGGGTTCAAGATGATGAAGTCCGGGATGAACATCGGGAACGTGTACATCCACACGCCATCCAGGATAACGGCTGTCGCTTTCATCGTGTCCCTGGCGACCATGGTCTGCAAGACCCTCGACCACGTGCTGGAGGAGACCCGTCCGTCCGGAGAGCGCAGGAGGACGGTGAAGGCCCTGGCGGACATCCACACGAACACCATCGTGAAGTACGACCGTGCCCACGACAGGCTATCGGTGATGGGCTTCCCCGGAGCGACTTCGGACGTCTTCGACCTGGTCGAAAGGCTCCGGATCGACCCTCAGCACCTGCTCGGATACTGACTCCATCTCAGAGGCTGCCAGCGAGAGCTCTCGACCTCAGGTCTGAAGTTTTGAATTTACGTCTATGTTCATCTGGTCCATCGCCATCCAGTTGGCCACAGTGTCGTATGCCGAATCCGCACAGACCTTGCAGATATCCGCGCCTGCCTTGATGGCGCCTTCAACCAGTGGCACCATGACCTTGGCGTCTCCCGGCTTCTCCATCGTCACGGAGAAGGACACGACCTCCATTGTCTCCACATTGATGAGAACATGGTGCTTGATGAAGCGCCTCTGATGGTCCAGCCAGATGTGCTCGAAGTATATTCCGGGCCCTTCTATCCCCTCGCCGGAACCGTCTGTCGCGCAGGATATCGGCCCGCCCATCAGGGATTCGATCATGACCATGACCTCCATCGCCTTCCTGATCCCTCTGCTCCTGCAGCTTCTCCTGGGCCTCGCTGGTGACTTTCAGCTGCGGAGCCTCGTAGAACGGCTCTACGCCGGATCCTCTTATCATCACAGGGTCCAGCATTTCGACGATCCCCATCTCCTTCAGGATCTCTCCGGCCTTTCTCATGATCCTCTGGCCGAAGCTCAGGCCCGTCT
>CAVHQB010000197.1:0-2301 GCA_963637895.1 Lachnospiraceae bacterium | reverse complement strand
TCAGCATGATGGCCACGATGTCCTTGCCGATCGAGTGGATGTCCCCCTCGATGGAACAGATCACGACGTTGCCGCGACCCTCTCCGACGGACCCTCCGCGCTTCTCGATCTCGGGGACCAATAGGTCCATCCCGGCGGTCATAGCGTTGGCGGCTGCCATCATGTGGGGCAGGAAGATCTTCTTCTGGTCGAAGAGGACGCCCACCTCGGTGATCCCGGCGGAATACCCCTCCTGAATCACTTTGACGAGATCCACATCGGGGGAGGCCACCGCCTCCTGGGCCACGGCCTTCGCGTCGGGTACTTTGTAGGCCAGCACAGCGGCCTTCGCTCTTGCGCACAGTTCTTCTGTCGTTGTCATCTTTGTCACTCCTTTTTTGTTCCGAATCAGTTTGCTTGGGGTTTGATCTCAGGAAGAGAGCTGGCGCTCGCGCTGGGCTATGAAATCATCCAATGCCTTGGCCTGAGAATCGGTGAGCGGGGCGCTCAACGGCCTGGTGAGGAACTCCTGCACGCGCTCATGGGCGATGTCGGCGGTATCCTTGCATCCGTCGACCTTCCACGGGTCGTACATGCGCCTGTCAATGACATCCGGCTTCGATGTGATCTCGATGTTGAACATCGTCTCATCGGTCCCGAGGAAGTTGTTCCCGATCCCGACGTCCCTGATCGACTCGTAGGCCAGTGTGCCGTCGTCGACCTTGATGCCGTTCTTGACGAACCTCATCATCCCGATGAGGTCGTTGTCGATGACCAGCTGCTCGAGGGAGAAGGACATCCCCAACTCCAGCATCCCCGCCCCGTAGATGTTCGAGGCTCCGCACAACGACGGGAGCATTCCCGTGATCGTCTTCTCGTGACCCGCCTGCTCGTTGGGGGTCTTCGCATCGGACTAGGTGCCGGCTACGACGGATGGGATCCTGTAGTAATGGGCGAGCTGGGCTACGGCCCCGCTGATGAGCGCGAGTTCCGGGGAACCGACGGGCGCAGCATCGTTGTAGAAGTCGAACGCCGTCGTAGAGCTCCCGTAGAACGTCGATGCTCCGGGATTCGCGAGCTGTACCAGCACGATTCCCGCGAGGACCTCGGCGTTATGGGTCACCAGGGTGCCCGCCAGGAAGATGGGGGACGATGCAGCTCCCATGGCCATGCTGAGGCACATGAACGGCATCCCGTACTCCGGACCGTGGATGGCCAGCTGGCAGAAAACATCGTCGAGCTGGAGCGGACTGGACGGGCATCCCCCGACCAGGAAGAAGGGCTCCTTCCTCGCACGCTCCGCATCCCCGTCGTAGCATATCTTCTCGATCTCGAAATAGTCCGAGAGGAAAGCGGGTTCTGGATCGAGCAGCATGGGTTTGGCGGAGTTGGTCACGATGGCGCGCACCTCCTTGAGCGTGCGCACCGGATCCACGGCGAGGTCCATGGCAGATACGGGGGAGCAGAACCAGTCGATATTGTCGCAGCAGTCGACCACCTTGGATATGTCGTACATATCCTTCAGGGTGCTTCCCCTGCACTCGTACTGCCCCTTCCCCTTGTAATCGATCATCCTGGTCCCGACGCCGAACGTCATGTTGTTGACGATCGAGCCGTCCGAGACCATCTTCACGTCGTGCTTCCCGTCGCGGCTGTACATCGTGAATTCGTGGGGCGTTGTGGACAATGCCCTGTCGACCACTTCGGCGGGGATCTTGACGATTTTGCTCTCATCGTCGACGACGCATCCCGCCTCTCTGTAGATTTTCCGGGCCTCCTCGTTGTTCACAAGTATGCCCGGGTCCGCGAGGACCTTCAGGGTGGCCTCGTGGATCCTGTCCATCTCCTCTTTCGAGAATATCTCGGTCTTGATGGCGATCATTCGTTCAAACCTCCTTTTTTTCTGGCGGGGCGTTTGCCTCACGCACATAATTGACACGTCAATTTTGATATTTAAATTGATGTGTCAATTATAGTTTGGACGGTTTATTTATATATAAACAGCCTAAAAATGACCTTAAATGGCGTTGACAAGTCAAAGATTACCTCTAAAGAAAATAAACGCGCGAAGTGAGATTGGGTTGGTCGGAGCCCCCTGAATCCGGAAGATCGGAAGGGCCTGAAGAACGATTCTGGATCGGGTCATTCGGAACTTGATAGAAATGTTTAAATACTTGACAGATATCCCATGTTTCGGTATGACGGCCAAAGCGGCGGGGCAACACCCGGTCCCTTCCCGAACCCGGAAGTAAAGTCCGCCCGCGTATCTGTCTGTACTGTACTGCGCAAGCGTACGGGAACTCAGACACGCTGTCAACCACT
>CAVHQB010000196.1:0-2315 GCA_963637895.1 Lachnospiraceae bacterium | reverse complement strand
CTGTCGGATCGTTCTGTGAAACACGTCTGTTCCACTTCTGGGTGGCCCATTCCGGACCTTCCTCATGGCCCGTCCTGTTGCCGCATTCCTCGCATGAAACGACGTAGTAGTATGCGCCGGAATAGCATTCGTCGAGCGCGTAGTCTCTGAACTTCTCGATTATCGCGCTGCCGGCGCAGAACGGGCATGGCTCCATGCCACGGACCTTGTATCTCTTTGTCCACGGCCGGAGATTCCATCTGGCGGCCGCTTCGGCGGCCGTTTCGTATAAATCGGTCTCCGCGCCGCACCCACGGCATCTGACCTGTATCTGGTAGTGGTTGTCGCATCTCTCCGGGTCCCTCATTTCCCAATCAAGGACGACGTTCTCGCTTCCGCAGAACGGGCATGGGTTGAGTTCCGGGCCCTCGTTGATCTGCTTGCAGATAGGGCACTCCACGGGGTCTCCCTCGCGGAGCTTGAACCAGTGCCCGCAGTCGCTGCAAATGTATTCTCCGTTCTTGTTCGGTCCTTCGATGCTGTACTCATATTCGTTGGTCATGTCGATACCCCCTTGCGTACATTACGCTGATACGCGGCGAAATCGGTTGAAAAGAAAATGTGCGGACGTGTCCAGCGTTTAAGGTCGGTCATGCGTTGTGTCCTCGGAGCATCCCTGTTGACCATGATGTAGGGCAGCGTGCCGAGACCCCTCAGGATCTCGCACCGCTCCAAGGCATCCTCGAATTGCGCGTCATCGTGCAGGTAGACGTACACGTTCATCTTTGAACGGACGCTTATCCCCGCGTCGGCCAGCATTCTGATACCGGACTCCACTTCATCGCGGTAATTCATCGAATCGAAAGCAAAATGCCATATCTTCGTGGGGCGGAGCTCGGACAGCCTTTTGGCAATGTCCTTGTCCATCAATCTCAAGTCCAAACCTTGATTGAAGTCCACCCGCAGGTTCTTCTCGATCAACCAGTCCGTGACCTCGAAAAACCATTGCTTATCGAACAAAATGTTGTTGTCCAGCAGCATCACGTCCTTGTGGCCATCCACATGGAACTCGCTGGGATGCTGATGGATGTGGAACTTGCCTTCTTTCTTGGGAACGACGCAGAAATAGCAACCGCGATTGCATCCACGGGACGTGAATCCAATGTCGCTGTTGTTCTCCGGGTAAAGGGAGTAATCAGGCATCAAAAGGTCCACCTCCGCAGGCAGGCTCTTTTGAAGACTGATTCCGCCCCCCCCACGTCGATCTTGGCGTTGGGGTAGTAGAACTTCAATCCGTCCACTTTGTGCGCATTCTTGTGAAAAATGCAGGATGCCCACACTTCATCGGGGTCCTTGATGTTCCATCCGGTCTCGATTCCCAGCGATTTGCGCCATGTGCTGATGTGCATCAGAGCGAGATTGGGGATGGTCGAATCCACGTCGATCATGAGCGCAGTGGTCATGCCTTGACCTCCCACGCCGACGGATCGTCGGATCCATGACGGATGCAGTTCGAGCGATGCAGGAATGAGACGGCATCGCGCACTTCGTCCGCAGGATATCCGGACAGGACCTTGCAGAGCTCCGACGTTGAGCGTCTGGACTCTTGCAGGGCTACCAGCACGGCGTAATGGATGCCGGAGAGATGGCAGTGGAGATCATGGCTGTTCATGGCCTTGTCCTCCATGTCATCACCTTGGCATCGGCACGCGGGGAATGGAACACGCGCCCTTCGTTGTAAAGCCGCGTCACGTGGCCCGTGACTTCGGGCACTGACAGTCCGAGCTCGGATGCCACTTCCGACACCTTCATGCCCTCGGAATGAGCGTCTATGCAGTCGTAGACCTTCTGGCGGTTGATCAGCTTGGTACCGGCAAAGCGCATTTTACCGCCTCGCTCCCCAGAGCTTCGTGCAGGTCGAATCGACGCGCCCGATGCAGGTTATGTCCCCGTCGTTGCAGAGGCGCATGATATGGCTACGGACCTCGTTTATGGACAGCCCCAGATCGTCGGCGATCTGGCTTGTCCTAGCTCCCCTCGGATTGTCTTTGATGCGGTCGTAGACCTTCTGGCGGTTGGCCATGCCGTACTTATGCGTCGTCATTGCTCCACCCTCCTGTTGGCCAGAGCCTTGAACTGTGTAAGCCAGCCTACCTTGGGGAAGATCGTGTTGTACTTGTTCGTGTAGTAGTAGAATCCGCAGGGGCACGATATCCCGATGAACTCCACTGCATCCACGCACTCGTTCAGGACCTTGATGGCCAGCAGTTGCTCTTCTTCGTCGCACTCCGAGCGGTCATCCTTCGGGAAGGCGTTATCAGGGTTCAGGATGTGTT
>CAVHQB010000195.1:0-2317 GCA_963637895.1 Lachnospiraceae bacterium | reverse complement strand
GGAGTCCAGTCCTGATCTGTATCATTCTTGGTAGTACACCGACATCATGCGGTCCGGGCTGGGTACAGCCAGTTCCCGAGGCGCTTCAGACGCCCGCCCCATGTGTCTATGGCCGTAGGCTCCGGAGGATCTGCTCCTGCCGGGAGCCTCGGGGTGGGCCGCTTTACAGAGCTCTGCCTGAAGTCGTAGTCGTGCGCCTTCAGGCACTCGCAGTCGTCTATCCTGGACCTAATGGCGCCCTTGTTCTCCCAGCGCGGCAGTGCGCGCAAGCCCCCTGTACAGCACTGCAGACTGCCCTTCTCGCATCAGAGTCTGGCACCTCCGCCGACGATTGCGGAAACATGATTATCAACCAATAGCGCGTTACGTTCTCCATGAAAGCCGGAACCGTCGCAAGGATCGTCTATGCCGTGGCGATAGTCGCCGTTCTCTTGGTGGCCGCCATGCCGGCCATAGCCATGATGTCCGACGTCAAAGGAAGCGCCCTGAAAGAAGGCACATATTCCGTCTACGACCTGACCAAGATGGACGAGGAGACGCTGGCTGACAACATCTACGATGCGATCGACTACGACTACGGCTACTCCATAGAGTACGGCAACGCCAAGGAGGACATCGACCCTTACGAGGTCTACGATCTGGCAGCTCGCATCCTGGCGAGCGGAGAGAAGTCCGCCACCGTGAAGGATCCTTCGGGAGAAACGGCCATCCAGGAGAGCATAGGCTACCGGAACGCGGTGATGTTCGGCTCCAAGACCGGCATCATCGTCCCCGAATCGTACACCAAGGCGGTGGACACGACGATCTCTCCGCGCTTCCACAGCGAAGACGGCCTGATCGATTTCATACCGGTGTCGGAGCAGGCCAGGCACGACGGCGAGATCTCCGTGGAGTACGCGATCTCGATAGCCCTCTACAACATCCTGGGAGCCTACGGATGCAATTTCGGACTGCATATCGAGGCCGGGTACGGGTCCCTCGCCGAGCTGACCGCTCAGTTCGACATCGACACCGTGAGGTTCGACCACACGCTGACGACCGAGGACGGGACGACCGTCCTGACGGTCAAGGACTGCTCCGTGTCCGAGTACGGGATAGGAAGCATCGGCAGCGTCGTGCTGGAGCTCACATACGCCGACGAGTGCAGCATGACGATGTCATGCGAGGGCAAGCTGTCTGAAGCGCTCCAGAGCAGCCTGAAGGACGGCAAGCTGACCGTGGAGCTCAACGGCGACTCCCATGAGATGACCGCCGAGGCGTCCGAGCTGTTCATCAAGATCGTCCGCGCCCTGGAGGGATCCGCATGAAGCACGAGAAGCTCTCCAAGGAAGAGAGGAAGAAGGCCGATCTGGAGAAGAAGTGCTCCAACAACTTCGTCCGCGGGGTCATCTCGACCGTGATCGCGCTGATCCTCTACATCGCCCTGCCCCTGATAGTGCTGGACGCCCTGCTCCCGAGGATCCCCGAGGGGGTGGACCCGGAAGGCATAAAGGCCCTCTTCGAGAGATGGCTGATCGCGGGAGTCCCGATGGTGATCCTGTCGTTCCCAGCCAAGTACTACGGCCTCGGGACCGTGAAGCGCTTCGCGTTCACCGTCGTCCGCACGGTCGCGCAGGTCCTCTGGCTGCTGTACGTCATCAGGTTCGGGGACCTCAGCGGGATCGTCTCCGTCGACGCCTATGTCGGCACGCTCAAAGCAGACCTCCTCCTGAAGGGATTCGTGGCCCTGCTCATCCTGCCTGTGGTGTTCAAGATAGTCGTGGCCTACTGCGACTACAGGGACTGCAGGGGCATCGCCGCCGCAATGGGCCCGGAGGACATCACCCGCGACGACGGCATCCGCGTCAAGGGAAGGTTCAGCTGAGAAGCGGACAGTTCCGAAAACAGGGCCGCCCCTCCGACTGGAGAGGGGCAGGCCCTTCAGGCATTCCCGGTTCTCATGGCGCCTTTTCGCAGGGAACCTGTCAACAGCCGCCTGACAGGGGCGTCTGCGCATTCTTCTGCCCCGTCTCCTATATATACGGCTTAACGATGGAGCGTGGACCATGGCCGATTACAACCGCGACGACAGGAACGACGAAAGGAAAGACCGCAGCTACGGCAAGAAGCCCTACGGGAGCCGCAGCTCCGGACAGCGTGGCGGAGGATACGGCAAGGGGCCCCGCAGAGATCACGGGGACCGCCCCAAGAGGGACTTCAACGACAGGCCCCGCAGGGACTACGGCGACAGGCCGAAGAGGGACTTCGGAGACAAGCCCAGGGACCGCGAAGGCGGATACCAGCGCCAGGACGGGGACCGTCCCCGCAGGGATTACGG
>CAVHQB010000194.1:0-2355 GCA_963637895.1 Lachnospiraceae bacterium | reverse complement strand
TCGATCAGCATGTAGCTCCTGTACTGTTCTTCGGCGAACCGTTCCACAACGGTGCTCTTGCCGACTCCCCTGGCCCCTTGTATCAGAACAGCGGAACGCCCTCTGGAAGTGCATTTCCATTGCACAAGCTCATCATAGGCCTTCCTCCGGAACATCATGCCACCGATAGCCCGAGGGATTCCTGATTATATGAATCTGACAATTTTGCAACTTTGGAAACCGATGCTTTTGCCACTTTTGCAACTCTACAGTCCAGGCAAGAACCATGAATTACAAAGAGCCAGCATCAGAGAGATAGGAGAGAATGGAAACCGTTTGGCCCGGACAACAGTGCCCGGGATCAGAGCCCTGCCCTGATGACCGACGCGATCTGCGCCACTTCCTCATCGGACATGCCGATCGTGGGGAAGAACACAGGGCAGTCGTATGCCGAGGCATCGAACGAGGGTATGTCCTCGATGGACAGGCCCAGGACCAGCCCGAGGGACTGCGGATGGCTGTCCCCGACCTTGAAATGGGTGTCGTACTTGGCGAGAGCGTCGAGCTCGTAATCGCCGGAAGCGATGACCCTGCACCCGCGCTTCATCATGAGCCAGGCGGACACGAGGCCGCGCTCGTCATCGACCTTCGCGACGACCTTGCCCTGGCTTCCGACCGGGAGCCCGGCGTGGCATCTGATATAATCCCCGAACACGAAGGCCCTGTTGTCGCGGACCTCCACGTAGAACGTCACGTCCGGCTCGGTCAGGTCCACCTTCACGCCCTTGCTCTCGTTGGCAAGGAAGATGGCGGATCCGGCCTCCCTGCCGACATCCATGCTCGTGTATCCCTGCGAGCCTTCCCTGCGGGCCCTCACGGCGAAGCTCTGCCCCTCTGCGAGGCGGGGGAGGGAGTACTCGGCGGCCTTGGCGCAGATGTCCTCCATGTGCGTGGAGGCGCATTCCTCCGCCACTGATATGGACCCTATGCCGAAAACCCTCCTGAGAGACGCGATGGCCGCGTCCGTGTCCTCGGACTCCACATAGAAGCGGGCACCGTTCTTGTTGACCAGCGCCTCGACACCGTCGTTCATCAGCATCGAGAGCATGTTCTCCCTGAGAAGATTCTCGAACTTCTTGCGCACGGGAGTGCTCTTCAGACCTATCTCGGAATATCTAACAAGAAGGATAGACACATGTCCAGCAATATTGAGGCGGGATATAAGGATAACCTGATGAAACCGCATCAGCACCGACACGGATATAGATTAAGAGCAGGATGACGCCGCATGGATCCGATCACGCTGATAGGGCTTCTGATAATGGGCTCGGGAGCGGGCATTCTGGGCTCGCTGTTCGGCCTGGGAGGAGGCGTGATCTTCGTCCCCGTCCTGATGATCGTGTTCGGGCTGGCGCCGACCGAAGCCGTCGCGATAAGCCTGATAGGCATCATCGCAGGCTCCGTGGGCGCATCCACGGTGTTCGTGGGGAAGGGATTGTCCAACATCAGGCTCGGCCTGCTGCTCGAGATAACCACCGCCACGGGAGCCATCATAGGAGCCGTGGTCGCCACGTACCTCCAGGACTGGATCCTCGTGCTGATATTCGCAGCGATCATGTTCTACAGCGGGATCAGGATGATCCTGAACCCGGAGAAGGTCATCGAGCCCACCGAAGGCTCGGACAGCTGGAGATGCTTCCACTACAAGGACGAGGCCATGGACGAGTCCGTGAGCTACGAGATCCAGAACGTCAAGGGCGGAATGGCCGTGTGCACGTTCGCAGGGATGGCATCTTCCATGACCGGGGTCGGAGGCGGCGCCATCAAGGTCCCTCTGATGAACCTGTACATGCACGTGCCGATGAAAGCCGCCAGCGCCACAAGCAGCTACATGATCGGGATAACCGCGTTCTCCGGTGCCATAACCTACTTCTTCGCCGGACAGGTCCTGCTGGATTACGCCGCGGCTGTCGCAATCGGCGCGTTCATAGGGTCTGTCCTCGGAACGCATTTCGCCCGCAAGCTCAACGCGAAGCACCTGAGGAAGTACTTCTCCGTGGTCCTGTTCTTCATGGCCACGCTGGTCCTCCTGCAGACCGCCGGGGTGATCTGATGGACATAAACCGTTCCACCGCGGTCATGCTCAGGGCGGGCATCTACATCGGACTGGCGATATCGCTGGTCGGCCTGGTGCTGTCGATGTTGGACAAGGGCGACGGGGTGCTGTGGCTGGGGATCCTCGTGCTGATCCTCTCGCCGTTCCTCGGCGTGATAGTCACCACCGTGTCGCTCGTCATCCAGAAGGACTGGCGCTGGGCTGCAGTGGCGGTCGTCCTGATATGCATCACCGCGACCGGGGCGCTGCTGTCGATCTGA
>CAVHQB010000193.1:488-2371 GCA_963637895.1 Lachnospiraceae bacterium | reverse complement strand
CAAATTCAGTTCATTGAGAGTGATGTGTCCAAACATCTCGATAAACCTTGATTTGATGAGCATGTCGAAGTACTCATCGACCGCCTCCTCCGGCGTCAAGCATCTCTTCTCGGACATATGGATCGCCTCAGCGGAGCATCTCCTCGAGCTTCTTCAGGTCCTCCGACAGCTCTTCCGTCATGCGCCTGAGCTCCTTGACGATCTCAGCCGACGGAGGGTACTCCTCGGCCTTGTACACGGTCTTCTTGTACTTGTTGATCGACAGGTCGAAATCGTTCTGCTCGATCTCCTCCCTGGGGACCATGAACGACTTCTCCGTCCTGTCCCTGCCCTTCTCGGCTTCCAGGTTCCCGAACCTGGCGATGATGTCGGGTATGTCGTTCTCCTCTATCGGGGAGCGCTTGTCGTCCAGCGAGAAGCCGTCCGCCTGCATGTCGTAAAACCACACGTCGTCGGTCCCCCCGTGCCCGGTCTTCGTGAATATCAGGATCGCAGTGGACACCCCGGCATACGGCTTGAAAACGCCGCTGGGCATCGAGATCACAGCCTCCAGGCGGTTGCCCTGCACCAGGGCCTTCCTCAGTGACTTGTGCGCCTTGCTGGACCCGAACAGCACTCCGTCGGGAACGATGGCCGCGCAGCGCCCTCCGACCTTCAGTATCCTGAGGAACAGGGCGAGGAACAGCAGCTCCGTCTTCTTGGTGTTCACCAGGCTCAGCAATGATGGCGACACGATGTCGTTGTCCAGGCTGCCCTTGAAAGGAGGATTGGCCAGGATCAGCGTGTACTTCTCCACATCCTCGTTCTGGTCGGACAGGCTGTCCTTGTATTCGATGCGGGGGTCCTCGATTCCATGGACCATCATGTTCATGGCTCCGATGCGGAGCATCGTCCTGTCCATGTCGTAGCCTGTGAACATCTCCTTGTTGAAATGCTCCTTGCGGGCCTGGTCGTAGAATATCTCCTCGAGCCTCTTCTCCCTCAAGTAGTCCCCCGCTGCTACGAGGAACCCCGCCGTGCCGCATGCGGGGTCGCAGATGACCTCGTCCGCCTTGGGGTCCATCAGCTCCACCATCATCCTGATTATATGCCTGGGGGTCCTGAACTGGCCGTTGGTTCCTGCAGTCGACAGCTTCGACAGCAGGTACTCGTAGATGTCCCCGCGGACATCCTTGTCCTTCAGCTGGGATATCGACTCGTAGAGCCTGTCCATGGCATCGACTATCTGCGCGAACTTCTGCGGAGTGGGAATCTTGAATATCGCGTCCCCCATATACTTGGAGTAAGCGCTGTCCTTGCTCCCGTGCATCTGCTTGATGAACGGGAACACGCCGTTCTGGACTATGTCGAACATCCTGTCGGCGGGAAGGTCCCTGAAGGAGGACCATTTGAACTGGCTGCCGTCGACGATGGCATTGCCGACACGGTACTCGCCGCTGAAGATGCTCGTGAAGGGTATCCCCAGCATGATGCTGTCCTTGGAGCGGAGGTTGTCGAGATCGTCCAGGTCACGGATGAACATAAGATAGGTTATCTGCTCGATCACGTCCAGGGGATTGGTGAGCCCCCCGGTCCAGAAAATGCTCCAAAGCCCGTCTATCCTTGTCTTCAGCTCGCCTGTGATCATCGCAATCCCATCTTAGTCCATAGAACCTGAGATGACATCGATCGGAGGCATAAGAACGTTGCTTCTACAGTTTCTTGCTGGACTATCTGTGATGATGCGTGAAGCCTGCCGCATCCGTTCTCCAGATGATTCAGGCAATCGGCACAGGATTGCAAGATGCACGGAACCCGGCGCCGGTATCGAGGATGCAGGACGAGGCAGAGCAGAAGCCTGTGCACGAGATTTCCCGCCGAGCACAGGCCCCTGCCCCTTATAC
>CAVHQB010000193.1:0-478 GCA_963637895.1 Lachnospiraceae bacterium | reverse complement strand
GTATTAGCACATATCAACTAATACCAGGGAGGAAGTCTGAACCCAGACTTCCCGTCTGCGTTCAGGCTCCTGCCCTGTATACTTCTAGGAGGTGAAACAATCGCCGAAAAGAAGAACCAGGGCCTCGACGCCTGTAAAGCCACGGCCCTGGTTATTGGAATCGCTCAACTGATCGTTGAGCTGTTCCAGCTGGTGTATCTGTGATACGCCGGCAGGCGTGGTGTACGAAAGATACTCCGGCTTGTCGGTTAATTCACAGGCACCGACGACCGGCGTGTCGTTAATACGCCACAAACCTCTTACTGCCCTTCGGGGCAGGTTCTGAGGCTCTGTCGCTATCATCTGCATCGTGGTATAAAAATCCCACTTTGGAATCCGGAATCCGGTCCGCGATGACCTTAACGGCATCAGCCCATGTCCCCAGCATGAAGGAGGTCCCGATCGGCATCCAGGATTTCAAGAGGCTTCGCGATGAAGG
>CAVHQB010000192.1:0-2391 GCA_963637895.1 Lachnospiraceae bacterium | reverse complement strand
CCGCTTCTCGGACCTGAAGATCTCGGAGCTCCGTCCGGACGATCCCGAGAAGAACTCCAACGTTGTCATCAGCATGAGCCTCAAGGATCTGGATTCAGAAGATTTCGAAGCCTTCATCGGCGATTTCGAGGAGATGATGTCCGTAGTCTACATGGGCTTCAAAGAGCTGAAAGGCTCTGAGAAGGTCGATGATGCCTATCTCAAAAGATACGATGCCATCGTGAACGGCATAGCGGAGCGCAAAGTGCTGGTCCAATCCATAAAGCACCTGTGCGAGATGATCGAGGCGCATTACGGAAAGAAGCCGATCATCCTGATAGATGAATATGACAATCCGATGAACAGCTCATACGGCAAAGAAGAGGTCCACGAGAAGATCAAGTCGTTCTTGAGAAAGGTGTACGGCAACGCTCTTAAAGGCAATGCCCACATGAGGTTCGCAGTCCTGACGGGCGTGACGAGGGTCTCGAAGGAGAGCATCTTCTCCGGTGTGAACAACTTCAGGGTGTACGACCTGTTCGATACGCAGTATGACGAGATGTTCGGCTTCACTCAGGCGGAGGTGGAGAGGCTCCTCGCCGACAACGGTCATCCGGAGAAGCTGGCCGAAGCCAAGGAATGGTACGACGGATACAGGTTCGGGAACGCGGATGTCTACAATCCCTGGTCCATCCTGATGTACGTGGACACGGGCTTCGATGCTGCACCTCACTGGGCAAGCACCAGCGGCAATTTGATAATCGGCGATCTGCTGAGCAGGACAGACAGCGAGACCTGGGAGAAGCTTGAGAAGCTCTGCGCCGGAGGCACGACGACTGCAAACATCCGTCGCAACATCGCATATTGCGACCTGCATTCATCCGATGATGCGATATTCTCGATGATGGTCGCCACAGGATACCTGAACGCCGTCTACAACGGCGAGGACTACACGATCTCGATACCGAACAGGGAGATGATCTCCGTTTTCAGGGAGAGCGTCCTCGAGAGGTTCGGCGGCAACGTCAACAAGCATCTGAACGGCTTCCTCAAGGCCATCAAGACCGGAGATGTCCCTACGATGACGGCCACCCTCAAGGACCTGATGGAATCGCTCAGCGTCCGCATACTCACCTCGGAGTTCCCTTACGAGGCCTTCATAACAGGCCTGGTGATCAGGGAATCTCCGGCATACGAGGTCCTCGACGACCGCGAGGCCGGTAATGGATACTACGACATCCGCATGAAGAGGATCTCCGGACCGGGGCCGAACGTGATAATGGAGCTCAAACGTCGCAAGGACAGCGACAAGGGCAAAAGCATGGATGTTCTGGCCCAGGAAGCGATGGGGCAGATCCACGATAACAGGTACTACAGCGGCATGACAGGCACCACGTACCTCTACGGGATAGCCTTCGATGGCAAGTTCCCGACCATCGTCATGGAGAAGCTCTAAGGCCGATCGGTCCGATATCACTGTTCGCGACATGCACGGTTCCGGCCGGCGCATCATGGCGTGTTTGTAGTTACATAATGCCCCCGATTTCGGCCAAAACCGACGGATTCGAGGTGAAAACAGGGCAGGCTTTAAGAACCATGTCCTGCAAAGGGCTGCATGGGACGAGGGCCCGATCCGTATGCGGCTGGTGCTCGCTCTCTCTCAAGACGGAGGCAGGTGCAGGAACATGGAAGGCATGCCGATAGGACACGATGATTTCAGGGAGCTCAGGGACCGCGACCTCTATTACGTGGATAAGACCCCGCTGATAGACATGGTGCTGAGGTACCCGGCTAAGGCCGCCGTCATAACCCGTCCCCGCAGGTTCGGCAAGTCCTTGAACATGAGCATGCTGGACGCGTACCTGAACGTCAAGTACGCCGGGGAGAGGGACCGCTTCTCGGACCTGAAGATCTCGGAGCTCCGTCCGGACGATCCCGAGAAGAACAGCAACATAATCATCAGTCTGAACTTCAAGGGCCTGAAGACGCACAACTATGACATTTTCAAGACATCGTTCAAGAATTACATAATCAATCTTTATGGCGACTTTGAAGAGCTGGCCAGATCAGAGAAACTATCTCCCAAACTCATCAAATGGTACAGGGAACTGGCAGAGGGCACGGCAGATTATGGTACTCTGACGAACTCTGTCTAGTACCTCTGTCAGATGATCGAGGCGCACTACGGCAAGAAGCCTATCATCTTGATCGACGAGTACGACCATCCCATGAACATGACATACGGAAGGCCTGAGCTGCACGAGGATGTGATGAACCTGATGAGGGATGTCCTGGGGGAAGCGCTCAAGACCAATGCCAGTATGAGATTCGCAATCCTCACGGGTGTGACCAGGGTATCGAAGGAGAGCATCTTCTCCGGTGTGAACAACTTCAGGGTGTACGACCTGTTCG
>CAVHQB010000191.1:838-2413 GCA_963637895.1 Lachnospiraceae bacterium | reverse complement strand
CCCCTGGGCCTTTATCCTCGGACCGGACATTCCCTTTCGGTACCAGCCCGGCATTGAGTGTAGCTGATTTTCCGCCGGCATATTGGGACAGCCCCATCATCGGGCCTGCGGCCCATGCCCTAGCTGCGGCCGGAGTCACTGCGAGTTCGTTGTATGCTCTCAAGAGGACACTGGCAAGGCGACCGCCGATGTTCGTGTTCGAGTTGTCCACGTCGTTGTTCGCGTTCATGTACGAAAGGCCGTAGTTCGGAGCGTTCTCGGCGTTGTCGTTCGAGTAGCCGCCGACATAGAGGCCATAAGGCGATGACGACACGGGACGGACCGTCACGGACAGGCGGACGTTTGTGTGAAACGGCCGCTCCATCGCATTGTGGAGATCTATGTTGTCAACGGGGGCGCGGCTCACCCCCTTGCCGGCGCGGACGCGCCCCCGGAAGGTCATTCAGGCCCCTCCCTCGATGATGCCCGCCGATACCAGCGCGATCACTCCGACGAACAGGACGATGCCGAGAACGAACCCGGCAACCGCGCTGACAGCCTTCGCTCCGTCGCCCTTGCAGCCGAACACGATTGCTATCACGATGGCCGCTATCAGGCCCAGAATGCTCGATATTCCTGTCAGCATGGCGATTCCGAACAGCACAACACGGTCCGTGTCTCCGCGCACTGCGGAATTCAACAGCCCGGCCAACAGCCCGGCTCCTATTATCACTGCCGCGATCACTGCGGCTTCCATCATCATTCCAGTTCACCTCCTTCTATGTTCTCCATTCAATCACCTTCAGAACGGCCAGATCTTCTTCCAATCCAGATATTCCTCGATGATTTCTGCGATGTTCCCTGCGAACAACAGTCCGACAACGACGATCACGATTCCGACGAACCCGGTAATGACATTCCCGCGTCCGAATCCCAGAACCATCAGGGCTCCGCCCAGAATGATCAGGATAAGCTGGATGGTCTTCGCCAGATCGTTGGATTCGGGGTCGGGGACCGGCCCGGGATCGTCCGCGTGGTACGGGTCTATCCAGTCAACCTGCTTGCAGTCCAGATCGATGGAGCTCTTGTACTCGTCTCCCAGCTTCATCTCGGATATGTTCATGACCGCGCCTTTCGGAGCGTACAGGATGGTAGCCCCGTCCATCGTGGCCGTTGTGAATGAGCTCAAAGAGCTGCATTCGCCCCATACGATGATGTAGCAGTAGTCGGTCGTCGAGTTGGTCCCTACCTTAAGGGACGTGTCCTTGTAGAAGATCGGCGTGAACGCCACGCCTTCCGCCACGTCGTAATCGTTGGACTCGCTGTTGTAGAACTTCACGTTCCCACGGCAGATCAGGGACATGGAGTCCGTGGTCATGTCGAAGGTCTTGTCCTTCAACTGGTCCTTGCCGGAGTCCCAATACTTCTGGAGCTCGTCCATCATCATGTACGATACCATCTCCCTCTGCCCGTCGCTCCATTCGATCTCCGAATAGGTGCTGACAATCGAGAGCGTGGTCAACGATGCGCATTTCTGCCCCATCGTCGTATAGACGTTCCAAACGGTCCTTGCGGCCTTGTTGGTCTCCGTCAGGA
>CAVHQB010000191.1:0-828 GCA_963637895.1 Lachnospiraceae bacterium | reverse complement strand
CCGTCAGGACGCTCTTTACCGATTTGTAGAGCTTGCTGTAGTCCAGAAGGACTTGGGAAAAGTCCGTGTCCACTTTCTCATCGCTGGCGGTGCCGTCGTAGACGACCCTTACCATGATTCCCTTCTCGGTGCCGATGCTGTCCTTCCCGTCGGTGCTGAACACATCGCCGTTGCATGAGACCAGCAGGCACTCCTTGTCCTTGATGAAGGCTATCCCGGTGTCCAGCGGTGCCGTCTTACCGTCGATGACGGACATGAACGGTCCGCAGAACGTCATCCCCGGCGTGAGATAGTAGATGTCGCCGTAAGCGAACGTGCCCACGGGCTCCAATTCATTCCATCCCTGTTGGAGATTGACCTTGTATCCGTTCTCGCTTACCAGCGTGGTAGCGGCGGATGCGTAGATCGACCCTCCGCCGTAGTAGACGGCCTGTGCTCCGCTCTGAACGTCGCGTGCGACGGTGCCCATGACGGCGCGGACGGTATCCGAGCTGGTGTATGAGATCGTCGAGCTTCCGGCCGAGACAACCAGCTTGAGCTTGGACGTGTCGTTGTAGTCTCTTTCGCTCCACTCGTTGACCCTCTTGGCGACATCCTCGAAAAGGGTGTCCGTCTGGGCCCCGGCATTGGCCATCATAGCCGCCGAGTTGAGATATGCGTCCGAGTCCTTCAGGACGGCATTGGGGCTGTACGTCGCATTCTCGGACCAGTTGGCGGCCGCTGCGAGCTCCGCTTGGCGGGTCCAGTGCTCCTGCGTCAATCCCCACAACTGGGCATAGTTGAGCATGGCCGTGGCGATCTGCGGTTCCGCATAGGCAAGTCCGGTAG
>CAVHQB010000190.1:0-2417 GCA_963637895.1 Lachnospiraceae bacterium | reverse complement strand
GAAACGACCTGTTGGTAAGATAAAAGAGTTTCTGAGAAGGTTCCCATGCGGCTATGATGGAGTATAGCCTCGGAGGGAAGCCCCCTCCGAAGGCCTTTTGCTCTCACTTGAGGTCGATCGGAACGGCGGAAGCCAGCTCCGAATCGGACTGCGAGACGATCCACCAGACAGGCTTGGCAACCGAGGGGTCGTCGTCCAGCGACTCCACCGAGAAGTACCTCACGGTGGTGAACATGGACTCGATGACCTTCACCATCCCGCCCTGGCCGTTGGACTCCAGGTTGGACCTGACGTCCTTGTCGGACAGCCCGGTGGTCTCCTTCCTCGTCGCAACCACGGCGAAGGGCACGGTGCAGGACATGCTGGGGCCTGCGCCCTTGATCGTGGTGAACATGTACTGGAACGAGTCGAACACGTCCTGAGGGGACTGGGCCCTCTGCCTTCCGAAGGACAGGGGGTCGTAGACGAACAGGATCCCTCCGACGTAGTTGTAGTACTCCTCGAACAGCGCCTTGCCCTCCCTGGGCTCGAACTCCTGGCCGGAGATGTCGTAGAACATGACCTGCCTGTCCGAGATCTTCCCGGACCTGACGAACATGGACTCGGCGTCCAGCTCCCCCGAGGGGGTCCTGGGAGCCACGCTCTTGGCGGAGACGGCTTCCTTGGATATCCCCGGAGTGACCGCTTCCACAGTGACGTCCCTGGTCCTGGCGGCCTTGGTTATGGCGTCCACCGAGGACAGCATCAGGGTCGTCTTCCCTGCTCCGACGGCTCCGACCATCGCGATGGATATGGACGGGGCCTCCCTGGTGTCGATCTCCGACCCGCAGTAGGGGCAGAAGGTCCTCAGGCCGGCCCTGGCGCCCGACGTGCAGGGGATCTCGTGGCCGTTGTTGCAGTACTGCATCTTGTATCCGTGCACGTTCGGCACAGGGTAGTCGATGCTCAGGCCGCACTTGCACTTGACCTTGGGGCGGGCGAAGTTCCTCTTGCACCTGGGGCATGCGGCGTACCTGATGGTCTCGTCGTACTCCCTGGCCTCCTTCTTGGCGGCGGAGGAGATCTTCGCTCCGACGATGCACCTCACGATGAGGTACGGCAGGATCAGGAACAGCGTGAGCATTATCGACCAGATCGCATAGAGCGGCAGCAGGAGTATCGGTATGATCACGAGCAGCTTGTGCCTCGCCCAGGCCCCGGTGATGAGTCCCCAGGGGGCGGACAGGCACTTGAGGAAGGCGTTAGGCCTGTGGGTCCAGAGGTACTGGACCGGGTTGCTCTCGTCACCGGTGCAGTCCAGGGTGGGCTTCGTGATGAATCCAGCCACGGACAGCACGAACCCGATGACCATGAGTATGATGTAAATGCTCTGGGCCGTGACCACGCCTTCTCCGATGTATTTGGCGATCTCCTCGATGAACGATGCATAGAGGTCCGACAGAGGACCGATGTACTCTCCCGAGCCTATGCCCGTCTCATCCCCGCGGGGAAGGAACAGGCGCAGGCAGACCTCTCCGAATTCACGGACTTCCTGCACCGACGCTATCAGGCACAGAACGCCGTATACGAGTGCGCTTCCTAAGACGACCGCGACGATCGCCTTGTTCATCCCTTTCATGGCAAGGTGTATGGGCAGTACATTAATCACGTTATCGACGGCGCTCCGTGGGCAACCCTTATCTCGCCAATGCCGATGGTCCTCCCATGGTGAAATCTGTGAGCGCCTGCCACATCCTGGTGGGCAACGAGAAGGACGCGCAGAAGATCATGGAGCGCCTGGCCAAGGGCGAGGACTTCGCCGAGCTGGCCAAGAGGTTCTCCAAATGCCCCTCCAAGTCCAAGGGCGGGAACCTCGGATGGTTCGGGAAGGGCGACATGGTCCCCGAGTTCGAGCAGGCATGCTTCAACGGGAAGACCGGAGACGTGGTCGGACCGGTGAAGACCGAGTTCGGATACCACGTGATAAAGATCACCGGCCAGAAGTGACCGGTGGGGCCCGGCGTCCAGAAGACGGGCGCCGGGCGTTGTTTTTTCTTGACGTTTGGATGTTCTCAGGCTCAGGCCGAGACCTTCCTCAGCTGGTAGCACTCCACCAGCTCCAGGATACCGGACACGAGGAGGATCGCTCCGATGATGATCATCACGATGTCCTTGGTGCCCTCGAGGTTCATCATGGCGTAGACTCCGATGATGATCAGGAGCACACCGATGATTATCGAGATGACCCTGGATCCCTTGGCGACGGCGAATCCGCCGCCGGCTCCGAAGAGGGCCACGATTCCCATGACGATCAGGCCGACGGCCAGGAAGACCATCAGGATGTCACCGAAGAGCTTGGTCAGCACGATCAGGGCTATACCGAGCACGACCAGGATGGCGCCCATCACGAGGGTCGGGGCGAACTTCATCTTCATGGC
>CAVHQB010000189.1:0-2450 GCA_963637895.1 Lachnospiraceae bacterium | reverse complement strand
CCCATCGGTATAGTAGGAGTTGATTTACGCATATCTTGGTAGACAGGCATCATCCTGCATACCCAGCAGCGTTCTCGGATTGCAGAGATCGATGAGATCCGTGATGATCTGGGGTCAGAATCAATGGTTTTCTGTTTTTCATCATTTAAATCAACGGATCGACCGTCTGATGATGCCCTTGCAGCCGATGCACGCGAACGGGACGGCTCCATAGTGTGGGCAAGAAGTCATCGAAGGAGATGGGCGTCAACAGGCTCCGCGACCCCCTGTCATCCGATGCTCGTGGCAATCGTGGCTGCCGGATTGACAGGCGAGCGGCATCGGTCCTGAGAAATCGTTAAACCCCGTCTCCCGTTCCAGATGCTCATGAAGGTCATCGCGCTCAACGGAAGCCCCCGCCCGATAGGGAACACAAGCAACATCCTCAACGAGGTCACGGACCTGTTCGAGAGGGAGGGCGTCGAAGCGGAGATAGTCCATCTTTACGAGTACAGGTTCGTCAACTGCAACGTGTGCCTCACGTGCGAGATCCGCGGAGACGGGAGGTGCATGGACGAGGACGACGGCTTCAACGAGCTCCTGGACAAGCTCAGGCAGGCCGATGCCATCCTGCTCGCCGCCCCGACGTACATGAACGCCTGCCCCAGCGTGATGCAGACGTTCCTCGAGAGGGCCGCTCTGGTCCTGTCGAAGGGAGACCAGGGCCTTGCCGGAAAGGTCGGCGGCGCGATAGCCGTATGCGGCCACGACGGCGCATCTATGGTCTACAACCAGATGGTCGACTTCATGCTGCAGAGCAGGATGCTCGTGTCCGGGCCGATCCCGATAATACGTGCCCTGAACTCGCCTGCCTACGAGGACGATGTCGAGGGCATGAAGCGCGTCCACTGCCTAGTGGACGATATGGTGTCCGCGCTCATGCGCCTCAACGGCTACGCCTGATCCTTCACGGCTCACAGGACCCTGCCGCAATCGAACAGCAGGGTCTTGTCGGTCTCCGCGTCGGCCACGGCTCTGTCCGTGTATCCTGAGACCGAGAACAGGCAGTGGACTATCTTGTAGTCCTTGAACGGCCTCACGCTCAGGCATTTGGCCCTCAGCGCTCTGAGGACATCTGCATCTATCGGAGTGCTCCTGTACTTGCACTCGCCCACGTACAGCGTGCGGCTGGCAGCATCTTCTGCGACGACATCGATCTCCACGTTCCCTTCCCAGTAGGATCCGTAGGATGCCATCACCCCCTTGGAGCGGAGGTAGTCTCTCAGCTCGGCTCTGCAGATGTCTTCGAAGACGAAGGACACGTGAGACTCGATGAAATGCGCCCTGAGGTCCGATCTCGCCGCATCGGAGTCCATCCTCTGTATGCTGTTCAGGTACGGGTAGACGAAACGGAACCAGAGCGCGATGAAATGGTCGCTGATCACATACATGCCCTTCCTGCTGTTCTCGCCTTCGGTGATCGGCACTCTCCGCTCGACCATTCCGACGCTGATCAGCCTTTTCAGGTAAGGGAGGACTATGTTGGACGGGGACTGCACGGCGGACATGATCCTGTCCGCTTTCCTGTTGCCGGAGGCGATGACCCTGAGATATGTGTTATAGCTGGAAGGATCCCTAAACTCATCCGAGAGCAGATATGACGGCTCGTTGAGCAACGGGGCACCGATGTCCATGGTGAGCTTTTCTACGTTCTCAATCACAGTGATCTTTGGATTGATCAGCATCATGTAATGGGGTACACCTCCGGTCACAGCATATTCTTCGACTGCTCTGCGGTATTCTTTGTCCCCGATGGTATCACGGAACGACAGTGGCATGAGCATCAGGTTTCCAGTGTTCCTGCCGTACAATGGTGCACTGTATTCTGTGCTGAGCTTTCTCATCATGTTCAGGAACGAACCACAGAGTATGACCATGACATCTTCTCTTGATAGATAGTTGTCCCATATCCCTTGGAATTCTCTAGAGAAATCTTCATCGGCCATCGCGATGTACTGGAATTCGTCGATTGCCA
Source organism: Lachnospiraceae bacterium (assembly GCA_963637895.1). Taxonomy (GTDB): domain Archaea; phylum Thermoplasmatota; class Thermoplasmata; order Methanomassiliicoccales; family Methanomethylophilaceae; genus Methanoprimaticola. The sequence goes on along the minus strand of CAVHQB010000189.1, from coordinate 436 downwards.
GGATTTTTTTCCCTGGAGGTGCGGATTCGACGTAGGCGCGTATGGCATCTCCCCATCTGTCGAAGGAACCCATCGTACGTCCAAGCGTCTTGGAGACGGTCTCCGAGAAGCTCTTCAGAATCATCTTCCCTGTTTCTCTATCGGCTTCGAAATACAGAGCATTCTTCTCTTTCAGGAATTCGAGAATCAGACTGCTTTTCCCGACGCGACGCCTTCCCATGATCAATGTCAGGGGATGCTCCATCTCGTATTGTGATTCCAAGAATGCTAGTTCACGTTCTCTGCCGATGAATTCCATGATGCTGTGAGCTGATATAAGTATAAAAATATCTGTTTAACTTAAACGTGTGTAAGTTAATCGTATGTAACTTAAACGTGTGTAAGTTACATACGATTCTCTTACAGCGAGGACTCAGTCCCCGCTACCGTCCCATAC
>CAVHQB010000188.1:0-2489 GCA_963637895.1 Lachnospiraceae bacterium | reverse complement strand
AGTCTCCCCAGATTTTCGCTGGGTGACCACGCGACTTCATCTCGCGCAAATCCCTGGAACATCAGGAATTATTTAAATATTACGGATGAGCAGATTTCAATCAGCCACTGAAGCAATCAAATTACTGCGAATGTCCAGCATTAACGCTGAAAAACAGATTGGATTGGATACAACGTGCTGGTTGGAACCGCTACAGCTGGCAAGAAAGCCACGAACCAGGAATCTGCCAACTCCGAGAGAATGCCGCGGCGATCCACGCATCCTTGTACAGACACCACATCAGATCCTAGACACCAGTTGAGATGAAGAAGCCCTGTTCCCCCAACAGTCATCCGAATCCGATCATGACCCGGGGCATTCTTGCCTCCGCATCAAGGCGATTATCGAAAAATGAGAATAATACCGATTCCGAAGGATCGTCGAACTTCATTCGACAGGTTATTATAGGGTCCAGATTCGCGTCGAACATGAGCGCAACACTCTATCGTGAAACCCAACGCATGCTGCAGCCTGTAGGCGTAGCCGCCATCACACTGATGATGCTCGTCATCGAGATGATCGCCATCCTCTCCTACTATGGGAAGATCGACACAGGACGCGAGATGGACTGCGTCGGCCTATGCGCCGTGACTGCGATCGTGATCGCCGTGGACATGCTGGCCCTGTTCCTGAAGATGGACGTGACCGTCACCGAGCAGGGAGTCCGCATAAGGACGATCGGAGCCCGTTTCATATCGAAGGAAGAGATCAAGAGCGTCGAGGTCCGCAACAGAGCCGATGCTGTGCGCGAGTACGGCGGATGGGGGATCAGACTGTGGTTCCGTGGAATCGGCTACATCGCGCCCGGCAATAACGGGGGCGTGGAGATCCGCACGACCGGCAGGAGTGCAGGGATCCTCATCTCATCCCGCGACCCGGATTCGCTCCATGGTGCGATCTCAATGATGCTTCGTTGATCCCTTTGACGGAGGCGAGAGGATAAGCCCCATGGAATGGAGCTTCCTCTCCCCCTCCGTATCCCTCGATTCGAAACGGCTCACCAGACGGCCGATATCATCCATGAGCTTTCTGATCTCCCTGTCGGTACCGCAGACCGGAGCTGTCCAGTAGCCCATGCTATCGCCTATGCCTGCCTTCCCAGGATTATCCTTGGCGTATGCCCTGAACCGGTTGGCGAATTCGATGCAGAACACCAGGAACATGTCGGCCATATCCGGATAGGTTATGTCTTCATTCGGGACGCCATCGATTCCCGGCAGCGCCCCTTGACGGAGCGCATAGGTCTTCTCCACTGTGCCCCGTTTCTGCCTGTAGTCTACGACCTCCAGCAGGCCAGCCCTCTCCATCTTCGTCAGAAGGCGGTACATCGTGGAACGGGGCACATCAGGATTCCGGTCGCAGAGCTCTTTGACAGTGATGCGTTTGACCCTGACCGTGTCTAGGAGTATCCTGCACATGCGCGGGTCGACGAATATCTCCATCAGCCTATCATCCATGATACGCTATTATTCTCATATATGAGATAATTACTTCGAACAAAAATAGGAGCAGCCATCTTCGATAATGATGTGTTGACTTCAATCGCTCCGACCTCATTCGAACGGATCGGTCCCTATCGATCATTACTTGAAGCGATAAGCAACCGATGACAACGCCTGACGAATTGAGATCGCATGAACTCAATCCGATGCAGATGATGAGTGCTCGACAACGATGAGCCTTGCGTGCCGCAGAGGCTCGGATTATACGACTTCTTCAACTGCTTCATGGAACGAAAGCGCCGCTCGGCCATGTGACCGAGCTCGTGTATATTGGAGAACATCGCTGACGGAAACGAGATCGGAGATCGATTATCTCACCATCTGCCAAAGCATTGGCCATATCGATCTCTTTGTTCTGGAACCAGTCGTATATCGTTAGGATGTCTTCCTCGAGAATTGGAATGCTGACACCGATCTCATCGATGTTCGACTTGACAAGCTCGATGCTACGATTGCTGACCTGTTTTTTCTTCGAAGCCGGCCTCGCCACCTTCCTTTGGAAACCCATCATATCTGCCACCGCTTTGACTGCATTATCCGTTTGCACACCCAAACGACTGCAGCTTCCATTGCGTTGCAAGAACAGGATTCTATCCCAAGTGGGATCTCATGCACCGGATAGCAGCAGAGAAGCTTCAGGATCGGTTATTCTGTCGAACGCGTTCATCGGAGGACAATCGACGATGATGTTGAATGGAGGAATGTTCACGAAACAATCCATCTGAAAGCGCAACTATGGTTGAGAGAGCAAAGAGAGGTAGGAGATCTGAGAAGAGGAACGGGTCCGAGGACTCAGACATAGAGCATCCGGCTCATCAAAGAAGATGCGGCAGGATGGACTTGAAACGAGATCCGTTGGAATGTATGAGAACAGATGAAACCGGATAGAAAACCGACATGGAAACGATATCGGATCGACGGAAGACCGGCAGGATACCGACGGAACGA
>CAVHQB010000187.1:0-2514 GCA_963637895.1 Lachnospiraceae bacterium | reverse complement strand
CATCTCAGATGCAGTCGGGTCGTATCTATCCAAGGAAAGCAGGCTCCCGCTGTTCCTGGTGGGAGACTGCCTCGAGGTGCTCCGCCAGTTCCCTTCCGACTCCATCGACTGCTGCATAACCAGCCCTCCGTATTGGAACAAGAGGGAGTATGCTGGCGGTGGCATCGGGCAGGAGCCCGATTTCAAAGACTACATCGACTCCATCCTGTCGGTCACCGAGGAGGTCATGCGCGTCCTCAAGCCGACGGGGTCCTTCTGGCTGAACATAGGGGACTCCTACAAGGACAAGTGCCTGTTGAACATCCCATGGAGGATATCCACTGCGATGATCGACCAGCAGGGCTGGATCCTGCGCAACACGGTGATATGGAACAAGATGAAGGGGAATCCGGACAATTCCAACGACAAGCTCAGGAACATGTACGAGCCGATCTTCCATTTCGTGAAGAGCAAGCAGTACTATTACGATGTCGATGCCATCCGCAATCCTCCCTCTGAGTCCGTTGTCAAGGGGGATTCAGTGGTCTCGCCCACCGGCGTCTCCGGGAAGAAGTACCGCAGCCAGATCGAGAGCTCGGTGAACCTCACGGAAGAGGAGAAGAAGAACGCCAATGCCGCGCTGGACCAGATGCTCTGCGACATGCGCTCCGGGAAGATCTCGGATTTCAGGATGGTCATCCGCGGACAGCAGAGGACGACTCATTCAGATTCCGAGAAGATGTCCGGTCGGGCCAAGGAGCTGCACAGCAAGGGGTTCTATTTCCTGAAATACAATCCCAAGGGCACCAAGCCCGGCGATATTTGGGATATCGTCCCCGAAGATACGCAGAAGCGCGACGCTAGTCATTATGCATCTTATCCCGAGCAGCTGTGCGAGATCCCCATAAGGACCACATGCCCGAAGGACGGGACAGTTCTCGATCCGTTCTGCGGCACAGGGACCACCATGCTCGCAGCGTTCACGAACGGCGTGAAGTCGATCGGGATCGACATCTCCGAGGAGTACGTATCCATATCCAAGGACAGGATCGCGCACAGGCAGGGCCGTCGAGAAGAATCATCTGCTCTTCGAGTACTCGGCGCACTTCTCGAGGAATGCCGTCACAGCCTTCGGCTCGGAGTAGTAGTAGAGGTGCGGGAATCCCGCCAGCAGCGTGCCCGTGTCGTGGATGCACCTGTAGCGGCGTCCGTTGGTCTTCACCGCTTCCCAGTCCTCTCCGCAGCAGTCGCTGTCCCAATAATGGAACTCGTGCCCTTTGATCCCGGTGGCGGAAGGCATCATGCCCTTCTCGGAGGGCGTGAACGAGGCGTATCCGAACCTCGTCAGCTTGCCTGCGTTGGCCACTTTCCCGGGGATGACGCCGCACATCCTGTGCATCTTCCCCTCGGAGTCCTCCATCTCCTCGTGGAGGTACATGAACCCGCCGCACTCGGCGATGCAGGGCATGCCCTCGGAGACCTTCTGTCTGATCTCGGACAGCATCGTCCCGTTGCGCTCCAGCCCGTCGGCGTGGAGCTCTGGGTATCCTCCGGAGAGCACTATCCCGTCCACATCCGGCAGGTGGGGATCGTTGAGGGGCGAGAACCTGACGATATCGGCACCGCACCGCTCCAGCAGCTCGATGTTGTCCTCGTATGTGAAGCAGAACACCTCGTCGTCGGCGAAGCCGATCCTGACCTTCTCCGATATCGGATGCACTTCCGGGGCCTGATAGTCCAGGTCCGGGGCGCTGTCCGCTATCCTCAGCAGGAGGTCGATGTCCAAGGTGCCTTCCAGCACCTCGGCGAGCCTGTTGAGCTTCTCCTTCAGCTCGTCGATCTCCGAAGGGAGGACCAGGCCGAGATGCCTGCTCTCCAGGACCAGGTCGGAGACCTTCGGGATGTACCCGACGGGCTCCACGCCCATCTCCTTGACCGAGTCCTTCAGCGAGAGGAACACCTTCTCGCTCATGTTGTTGAATATGACGCCCTTGATGTTGTTCTCCCTGAACTCCAGGAACCCTTTGAGCATGGCAAGGGACGATATGCTGGCGCCCCTGCAGTTGAGAAGCAGGATGACAGGGATGCCGAGCTTCTGGGAGACGTCGTATGAGCTAGCCACGGTGCTGTCGACGGCGATCCCGTCGTAGAATCCCATGACCCCCTCGACCACGGATATGTCGCATTCCTCCGCCGTCCTGGCGAAAAGGTACTTCAGGACATCGTCGCCCACGAAGAAGGCGTCCAGGTTCTTCGACCTGGTGCCGATGACCCTGGAATGGAACATGGGGTCGATGTAGTCCGGCCCGCATTTGAATGAAGCCACGCCCAATCCGCGGTTGACCAGGGCCTGCAGGATCCCGCAGGTGGCGAGAGTCTTGCCGGACCCGCTGGCGGGAGCGGCTATCATGAACCTCGGAAGGCTCATCCCTTCCTCACCACCGCTATGTACACGGGGTTCTGTGCGGTCATCAGGTGGTACCTTCCAAGCTTCCTCGCCCTGGACACGTTGATGTTGGTGATGTCCTCTTCGAC
>CAVHQB010000186.1:0-2516 GCA_963637895.1 Lachnospiraceae bacterium | reverse complement strand
AAAGAGTCCCGCCGCATGATGGGACCGTGGCGGGACGAAAGGTCGGAAAAGAGTTGACAGGCGGGCCGGAGATTGTTGGCGAACAGAAGCTCCGGCCCGGCGGACACAATGCCATATGCCCGCGTGTGATGGTCACACAATACAACCAATCATCGAGGTCCTTTATAAAACGCGCGACCTGTGTGTTGTATGTGTTATGTGTGATATGCGCGGGAGACAAACCGTGGGATGGGAGACATGGATGGATGGAACACACATGACAGTGGATTTTACCGAAATGGAGCAGTATCTGACCTATTTGACCGAGCATGGACGCAAGGATCCAACACTCCGCACGGTCCGGATGACCTTGACCCGCCTCCTCAAAAAGCTCGACGAGGCGGGAAGGCCGACGAGCATGGACGATGTGACGCTCGACGACGCCATATGGCTCTACAGCTCCCTCGACGTCCGCGAGAGCGCTCGCTACGAGTACATGAGGATCTTCTCTCGGATGTCCGTCTTCTACGACCACGCGGATTGGCTCCGCAAGATGGACATCCTCCATAATCGTCCCGAACCCGTCCGCGTGTGGATCACTCTAGAGGACTTCGCCGCCATGTATCGCATAGCCGAGCCATGGGACAGGATGATCCTCGTCCTCGGAGGCTTCATGGGACTGCGGAGGACGGAGATCGCCAACCTCCTCGACAAGGACATCGACCTGAGGCGCAGGAAGATGATCGTCCACGGGAAGGGACACGGAAAGGATGGTCTCGTCATCGAGATGGACATCCCGGAGGACGTCGTCAGGGAGATCGAAAGCTTCCGCGCGTACAAAGCGACGCACCTCGACCCGGCTCAAGGGGACGACGTCGGACACCTGATCCAAGTCCCCAAATGGGGGAGATGGGTCGGCTTGAAGACCAACGCCCTCGGACGCCACATCGACCGCCTGGGCGAGCGCGTGGGGATCAAGGCGACAACGCACTCCCTCCGCAGACTCTACGCCACGACCCTCGTCAACGACGTCGGCGCCGACGTCGATACGGTCAGGCGCCTGATGCGCCACGCCGACGTCTCGACGACGCTCCGGTGCTACGTCCACGCGGATCCGACCAAGCAACTCGCCGCACAGGGCGACCTCATGAGCGTCTACTCCCGGGCGCTCGGCAAGACATAAATATCACTCAAGAGATACAAGATACAGGCGAACAGAAGGGCGATTGTCGTTTCTTTCGTAGGGCGTATTTTGCAGTAAATACGCTCTAGGGAAAAGCGACGATTTTCTGGAATTCGCCTCGGAAAGAGGTTGAAAAAATGCCAACGAAGAAAACCCTCAACGACATCCTTCCACCGATCTGGGCGTCGCTGTCTATCGAGAAGGACGAAATTCAAAGGATCATTACCAGAAAGACTTTCGCGAAGATCATGGTCGAGACGGAGACCATCGTGTCCCCGTCCGTCATTTCGCGCATGTGGGAGACGCTGGCCCGGTCGGAGTTCGGCGCTTTTTCGCCGTACACGAGAGACAAGATCATCCTCGATGTACCTCGCATCAAGCTCAGGCTCATCTCCAACGGACACCGCCTCGACGGAATCACACATAACACATACAACACATACACCACACACGATGCCACGAAGGACGGCACCAGTAACACGCAGACCGTGGAGGCGAGGCTCAGATGACCGCGCCTGTCACCGTCTATCAGGCCATCGGCGCGGCCTACAAGACCGTCGCCTCGACCTCCTTCGAAAAGACCGGGACCGTCAACACTGGGAGGTCCTCAGGCTACAAGTTCGTCCCCGTCGGCCAGATCCTCGGAGCCGTCCGCAAGGCGCACGCCGAGCAGGGCATCGTCGTCGTCTTCGGGCGTCCGGAGTACGACCCCGAGCAGTGCGAGAAGCGCTACACCTACGAGAAGCAGTCCGACTACGGGAAGACCACTTGGCACGCGGCCAACGGCCACATCGACGTCAGGATCTTCGGTCCTGCCGGGGACTGCATCGAGATGACCGTCCCCTGCGAGGCGCAGGACAACTCCGACAAGCTCACCAACAAGCTGATCACCAACGCCGAGAGGACCCTCTATCGCACGCTCTACGCGATAGACGAGGGCGAGGCCGAGGACCCCGAGGCTTTCTGCGATGAGAACACGACCGAGGTCATCGCACCCAAGGCGGTCGACCGCAAGGACAAGGTCGCGCAGGCCAAGAAGGACAGCTTTTTCGGCACGCCTTCCAAGGATTTCGTGACCGCTGACAAGCTCAAGGAGGGAGGACAGTGACCCCTTCCAACGCGGACCGCTATGCCGAAGTCCACGAGCGCACGGACGACCGCATCCAGTGTCCCGCCTGCCAGAGCATGGCCAACGACCGCAGGGTCGTCACCGACGGGGACATGATTATCGGGATGATGGTATGGTGCACCAACTGCGGATGCTCCATCACCACGGTCTACACCCACGAGTGGATGGCGCTCGTCAAGGCGGAGGAGGAGCAGGTCGAGCGCGACCTCAGAGCCATCGACGAGG
>CAVHQB010000185.1:0-2520 GCA_963637895.1 Lachnospiraceae bacterium | reverse complement strand
CCTTACAGGACGTGTAACAGGCCATCCGTTCTCCGGGGACCGACGTCCTTGTTATATATCGGACAATGCGAACATGGAGCTTTGCAGTCGAAAGAGAACCGCGCGATGCCTGTCGGCATAGGTCTTAGAGATTCGGACCTTCGCCATGGGCGGCGCGGCATGAGGGCATTGAGATGAGGACATGGACAGCATTGCTTCTGGCGTCCGCCCTGATCGTCTGCGGGACCGCGCTCGTTGCGGTTACTGCAGGAGACGAGGCGGACGGAACGGACATGATAGAGTACACCAAGGTGTTCAAAACGAACGGGCCGGAGACGGTGTCCATCGACACATATGAATCCGATCTCGATTCGGATCCTTCCGTGGAAAGCTACCAGGTCGGATGGAGCTACCATGACGGCAACGGCTGGCGGGTTCTGACCCTGGACAACGAATTCAACATCGGCGATTGGAGCTACAGGCTGACGCGGGGCTCCGACGGGATCTATGATATGACCATGTCCACGCCGAAGATATCGTCAGAGACCGAGCTCCGCCTGAGCTACACGGCCGTCATCTCGTACAAGCCGGAAACGGGCAGAGCAGCCACGACCGAGACCACGGAGATTGTGATCAAGGTCTCCAAGAGCGGGAGCGCCCTGCCGGCTACGATAAGCAGAAACTACTTCGAACTCGCTGTGGACACAGCGATATCCGAGACGGACGGGAAGATCGAACCGGAAGACGAGACAGGGGCGCCGGTGCCGAACGACTTCAACTGGTTCGCATTCGATCTGCCGGATGGCGTGTCCATGACCGCAGACGGGCATCTCTCGGGCATACCGAAGAGGACCAACAACGAGCCGGTATTGTACACAGTGTACGCGGAGAACACGTTCGGGAGCATAGAGGCCTACAGCATCTACATCAGAGTGTTCGAGCGCGACGAGAGCCCGCCGGAGTTCTGGGTGCACAGCGGGGACATGGCAGGATTCGACCCCGATACGAGTTACACGAGCCCGAAGATCTCCGCGGTCCAGCACGGGGATGCCGTCCATCTCGTCGTGAGCAAGGACGCTCCGAGCCTGGCAGGCCTCAATGTGTCTGTCGTCGACCCCGCGGCTCCGAGATACCGCAGGGATGTCGAGCCGCAGGATGCGGGGGCCTATCTGACCTACAGCCTGCCGTCAGAGGTCACGGGGGCATACGGCGTCATCATAGAGTTCGGCACGAACGTCACAAGGACCCTTGTATACGTCCTGCCGCAGCTCGATGTCGTGATCGCGGGCATCGGAGTGGTCAGCTCCTCGACAGCCGTGAACCCCTGAGGATCTGACATCCGTCCCCTCTTCCCGCTTATTAGCGGAGGCTTGTCCGGAGGTCTCGGAATAATCGGCGTTTATAGCCTGATGGTCATTGTTTTCAATACCTTAACAGTGTTATCAATGGGTGTTAAGACTCCATAACAGGCAATTAAAATCCCGAGAACGGGAGAACCTTATATCTACAGCACTGCGATAGTATACATTTTGACTTGAGAAAAGTCGCCCGGGAACGCAATGAGCATGGTGCTAATTGCTAAGACGATTGAACCTACCGCCGCCCCGGGCAACACGGAAGTGAGGACATGAGGAAAATCATGATCGGCCTGTTGGCCTTCGCTCTCATCGCATGCGGAGTCGTGGCAGTCACGGCTATCGCCGATGAGGAAGCAGATGCTGCCGACGGGAAAGTAGAGTACAGCAAAGTATTCAGGAGCAACAACGCCGAGACTATCGACATAAACACCAACGAGTCGGCATTCGAAGTCGATGCCGGAGTAGGCAGCTACGAAGTCAAGTGGACTTACGATAACAACACCGTATGGCAGGACCTGACCCTGAGCACGGATTTCACCATCGGCGACTGGACATACAGACTTGTCAATACCGGCAATGGGCTGTACACGCTGACCATCGACACTGAGAAGACAAGCGCTACCACCGAGCTCCACATGAAGTACATGCTCGTGCTGAAGCCCACCGAAGGCGGCGAGACGACCACAGGGACGATAGAGATCGTTATCAAGATCTCGAAGAACGGGAGCGTCCTGCCAGACCATGTCACTAGTTCCATTTACAATTTCAAAGTGGACACGACCATTGATAGGACTGCAGGCGAGATCAAGGCATACGCTACAGCTGATGAAAGCCAACCGCTCAGCAGCAGCGACTACAGATGGTTCGCCTACACTCTGCCTGCGGGTGTGTCCCTCTCCGCAGACGGGCATCTCTCCGGTATACCCAAGACCGCAAGCGGAGGAGGCGACATAACCTACAAAATCTATCTTGAGGACGCCTTCGGGAACATCAAAGAGTACACAATCGCGATATTCATCGGCCCTCGCGTTGAGAACATCCTGCCCTACTATGTGCACAAGGGAACTATAGCTACATTCAATCCTGAATCCGACCATCTGAAGCCGAAAGTCTCTGCAGTCCAGAAAGACGATGAGGCATACGTTGTGCTGAAGGCCGACATGGCAGGAACGCAGAATGCCAG
>CAVHQB010000184.1:0-2540 GCA_963637895.1 Lachnospiraceae bacterium | reverse complement strand
CCAAGATCCTGTGCCCTCTGTTAAATCACAGTTAAGTAAATTAAACATATTTTCCAAACATTTTTCTTATTTTTCAATAGATTTATATAACAAATGTACTATATCCTGAATAGCGCGAAAGCGCAGGTGAAAGTAAATGGAAGAGAATGAGAGACCCGTGCCTCCGACCCCTAAGAACAAGGAGCCGGAGATCGCCGTCCCCGCACCCGCCGGACCCACCGTGTGCCCGACGATGCCCGAGATGGTGAAATACGACCCGAACATCATGAAGAAGCTCAACCAGCTCCGCGCCAAGGTCGCCCTCATGGATTGGATCCCGGACAAGACGATGACCCTCAACGGCAGGACCACGCCCTACGTGTCCATCATGAAGATAAAGGGCAACTTCGCCCCCGCACTGGCCGAGGTCGGCCTGGAGATGGACCTGTTCTTCGACGAGCTCACCAAGCTCCCCGCCATCGGGAACATGTCGCAACACTGGCTGATCACCCTCTACGGGAGGTTCATCGACATCGAGACCGGAGCGTCCCACATGACCAGGGTGTTCGGCGAGGCCGCCGATACCGGGGACAAGGCCATCAAGAAGGCGCAGACCTGCGCCCTGAGCGTTTGGCTAGGTAACTACTGGTTGATATCCAGCGACATGGACGTCATGGCCTCCCCGACCGACGACGAGGCCCCGACCGGATTCAAGAAGAAGTCCCCGCAGGAGACGGAGGAGGTCAGGTCCAAGGTCCTCGACAACGCCGTCAAGCCCGCGACGCCCGCGACCCCGGCCAAGCCTTCGAAGCCCGCCAAGCCCAAGACCCTGGACGATGTGCCCGAGAAGCCCGCAGAGAAGCCCGTGGAGGCCGATGCGGAGCTCACCCCCATCCAACAGAAGGCCGTGGACAAGATAGTCGAGACGTGGACGCAGGCGGCCAAGGACGGGAAGATTACCCCCGAGCAGTACAACGAGATGTCCATGGCATGCGCGTCCATCGACGGGAAGGCGTCCGCCAAGGACTTCATCAGCAAGTACAAGGATGTGGCCGAATGAGGACGTACGAGGGGCCCAAGTGCCCCTTCGAGGTCGAGGGCAACACCATCAGGACGGACTGCTCCATCGCCCACAAGGTGACGGGGACGACGATGGCGGCCATCCTCGGCCTCTCGCCCTGGTCCACGCCCTTCCAGGCGTCCTGCGCCCTCCTGGGGCTGTGCAGGGAGGATATCTCCTCCAAGCCCGCCGTCAAGACGGGACAGGCTCTGGAACCCGTCGTGATAGACTATCTCGGACGCAGGTATCCCGAGTACGGAATGTTCCTTCCGGCCGAGGACGTCTTCGAGAAGAGGGAGGGAGACCACGACTCGTGGGAGTCCGACTTCACCGACCCCATCTTCGGCGGTCATGTGGACGGCATCGTCATGGGCGAGGAGGAATTCATCCTCGAGATCAAGACGTCGGCCAACATGGACTCGTGGGCGGACGGGGTGCCCGTGTACTACTACTGGCAGGTCGCGCTCTACAACGAGTTCCTGACCAAGAAGGACAAGGCGTACGTGGGTCTGGGCATCGTCAACGAGGTCACGCACAGGGACCCGCAGTCGTGGGTGCCGAACGACCGCAACGTCATGCTCTTCGAGATGAAGATAGACCGCGAGGACGTGCAGGCCAAGATGGAGGAGATCCGCGACTGGTACCGCGAGTACATCCTCAAGGGCGTCACGCCCCCTTACGACCCGACCGTGCCCGGCGATGTCGAGATGTTCGACTTCATCAAGGGTCTGGCCGACAGCATCGAGGACGTGCGCACGGACATCGACGAGCTCGCCAAGGTGGAGATGCTCATCTCGGACCATGAGTCCAAGATAGAAGCCCAGTACGCCCGTAGGGACGAGCTCAAGGAGCGCATCAAGCAGTATATGATGTACCATGACATCTCCAAGCTGGAGGCCGGAGGAGCGACCGCATCCATGACCAAGAGCACCCGCACCACACTCGACAAGAAGCTCCTGCTGACCGCCGGGATCGACCCGGAGGCGTACAGCACCAAGACCGAGACAAACACCCTTAGATTCAAAAGGAAGTGAAGCAAGATGGCATTCAAGCAGACACAGTGGGAACTCAGCGACATCACCGTCGACCCCGACGCGGGCGACTTCATCGACCCGGAGCCCGGACTCCAGTATCTCGTCGTCAAGGACGCGCAGTTCACCCCCGAGAACGCGAGGTACAGGATAACCTTCGAGTCCCTGACGAACAGCGCGGAGGTGCGCGTGACGTACTTCTTCGCCGACAAGAACGACGTCAGCAACCCGCCCGCGTGCACCAACAGGAAGCAGATGGGATGCGTCGCCAGCCTCGGCAAGGCGCTGGCCGGGGTGAACATCAACATCCCCGCACCGCAGGACATCATCGGCGGAGTCGTCATGGCCGACGTGCAGGTCGACGAGGTCGAGAAGGACGGGAAGATAAGGAAGTACCCCAAGATCTGGAAGTACGAGCCCGTCCCCAAGGACATCGCCCTCTCCTACAGCTCCATCGAGCAGTTCTACAC
>CAVHQB010000183.1:0-2545 GCA_963637895.1 Lachnospiraceae bacterium | reverse complement strand
ATGAAGGAGGGTGCTGCGCCTCGCAACATGCGCTACGTCCCGTTCTGGGCATGATGCCTCGGAGGCGGAATCCGTCGGCACGCTGGCGATGTTCGGGCTGATGGCCCCGTTGATCGATGCCCTGGAGAACGGCAAGGTGCTCGTAATCGACGATCTGGGCGCGCACATGCATCCGGCGCTCACGCGCTGGATAGTCAGGCAGTTCAGCCAGTACGACAACCCAAACGGGGCGCAGCTTGTGGCGAACACCCACGAGGTGACCCTGATGGACATCGAGGAGCTGCTGCGCAGGGACCAGATATGGTTTGTCGGCAAGGACAGGAAGAACGGGTCATCCGATCTCTGCTGCCTTTCGGATTACGAGGGGGTCCGGAAGGACACGGATGTTCTCAGAAGATACCTCGATGGTAGGTTCCGTGCAATTCCTCTGGTGAAGTATCGAGGGGTCATGTCATGATATGTTGCAGTTGGAATCGCCACGCCCACAATCGCAGCAGATCAGGACAGCCGGGTCTGGTGTTGGTGGTAGGCGATGGAGAGACGGAGAGGAGATACTTCGATCGTCTATCCGATCTATGCGCCTCTGTCGGGATCAAGGCATACGCCAGTGCGAAGACGGGCCCTGATCTTCTGCTGAGGAAGTCCGGGCCGCAGGCGAACCCGCGGCCCGTTTGAAGCATCACCAATCTCCTTCGAACGAGATGTGGTAGATGAGACGGGTTTTTTCGAAGAACTGCACCGTCATCGTGAGATCGTTGCAGTTGGTGACGGTCTGATACGCGGAAAGCCAGGTATCGCTCTCTATATGTTCATCGAAGGACTTCTTCTTCGAATCAATTCCATCTTGTATCAGATATTCTCTGATCTCTTCGAGAGTTTCAGGATCGTTGAGGTCCTGGAGGGTGATGGTCCTGCCGTTGATGACCTCTCCGACCTCTTCGGACAAGGTGTCGAACGGGCACGTATCGAGGTCGACGCAGAGCTGGTATCTGACCTGTCTGATCAGGTCGAGCATATCGGCTTCATCGTGGACATCCTCCACTCCGGCCATGACTGTGTCGTAACGGCCCAATCCGGAGCCGTATACCGCCTTGTCCTTGTACTCGGGATTGATGTAGAAGTTGGCCTGAGCCTGCTGCATGTCGTTCCATACCAGCTTGTTGTCCACAAGCTCCAGGATGCCGTAGTGGCCCGTAGCATCCGCCATGAAGACGGATCCCGCCCAGTCATGCTTCTCATCCTTAAATCCATAGACATCGAGCGCATACGCCATCTCTAGCGCTTCATCGACCGTTGCAGCCCTCTCGCCGAGGTATCTCACGAGAGTGGCGATGCAGAGCCTGACATCCGCACCGGGGTTGGTGCCGCTGCATTCTTTGAAGCCGGCGCTCTCGGGCTGTCCCGGTCTCATGTTCGTCTCGATGTAGAAGCCCTTCTCGTTGAGAACGTCTCCAGTCAAGCAGTATACCGCCCACAGGTCCTTTTCGGTAATGCCGTTCTTCGCTACTTCGTCGAAGGACATTCCGTCGAACGCGTTGTGCGATATGCCTATCGTCCTGTAGTGATCCGGAACGGCTGTGCGCACGATGTATCCGGGCGCGTAACTGTATGTGATGTCATAGGAACGGCCGATGATCATGTCTCCGCCGTCTTCCTCGTCGAGGTGCTTCCCTACCGCAGTGCATCCGTACTCTGCACCGAACTTCCCGTAGTTCTGCTCGAAATACTCAAGAGCGCTGTCGAAGTCGATCTCTTTGATCACGGGGAGCTCTATAACGCCGTCCCCGATGACAGTCCCTGTCATAACAGCCTTTTCCTTGTTGTCGTCGTTGTTCGATGCAGTCGTACACGCGATGATGATCGCCGCGACGACGATGACTGCACAGAGTCCGACGATTGCTCTTTTGTCTGCCGTATCATCTCCTCCTCGGAATCGTGGACTCAGCATGTCTGATGCACATACAAAAACTGTGGCTCTACAACGCGGGGTTCGGCAATTATCCGGGACACGATCTGGGTGTCCAGATCCCGGCCTTCTTCTTATCAGCGAACGGCCGGTTTGTAGAAAGAACAATACTCGGGAATCGGAGTAAACTCAGAATCCCAACATACATCAAGAACCCGATTGTCCAGTTGGTTCGGTTAAGAAGATAGCACGGGATAAAGGATCACTTCTTCCCGCTTGATTTCTTATACGCTTCGAGGCGTGCTAACGTTTCTGGATCGAGGGGATTTTCGTCCATATATTTGTCGGCACTTTCGAGGACCTCATCAACGGTCATATCGTCGAACATCTCTCTCCTGGACAGGGTGTAGTCTCCGCTGTTCCTGATGAAGTCCGAGATGAAACGTTCCATTCCGACAGTGCCGAGCTTCTTCGAAAGGCATTCCATCCCTATGGATCTGATTTCTGATTCGGTGTACATGGTCTCACCTCGTTTCTGTGATGAATTGGGTCGGAGTCACTATTTTCATGTGATCCGTCTTATATTTGGGGCTAGGTGACCAAGAAGTTGGTGCACCTATCGGGCGGGGACAGGTCATC
>CAVHQB010000182.1:0-2602 GCA_963637895.1 Lachnospiraceae bacterium | reverse complement strand
GAACCTGGCGTAGGCCGGAGAATCGATGTTCACCTCCAGGACCCTCTTCGCCTTCACCTTCCCGTTCTCCGTTCCGGGGATGGACGAGAAGTACTTCTCCATCTCCAGGGACACGTCGCTGCCGGTGCTCAGGCAGACGAAATGAGTCTTCAGGTTCCTGGAAGCCTTGACTTCAGACACCTCGTCTCCCAAGGAATCCTTGATGAACTCCAGCACCTCCTTCTCCGCCTCCCTGCGCTCGTCGTTCTCCTTCTTCTCCTCCTCGGACTCCAGGTCCAGGTCGTTCCCGGCAACGTCGCAGAACTCCATGCCGTCGTATTCTCTCAACGTTCTGATGGCGAACTCGTCCACATCCTCGCCCAGGCACAGGATGTCGTATCCCTTCGCTCTGACCAGCTCGGTCTGCGGCACCTGCTTCGCCCTTGCGATGCTCTCGGCCGCCGCGTAGTAGATCTTCTTCTGCCCTTCCGGCATCGCATCGCGGTACTCCTTCAGGGTGACCTTCTCCCCCTTCTCGAACGACTCGAACAGCACCAGGTCCTTCAGCATGTCGGCCTTGGCACCGAAGTCCTCCACGATGCCGTACTTCAGCTGGGGCCCGAAGCTCTCGAAGAACTTCAGATAAGACTCCCTGTCCTCCTCCAGCAGCCTGGCCAGCTCGTTCTTGACCTTCTTCTCGATGTTCCCCCTGATAACGGAAAGCTGCCTGTCGTGCTGCAGCATCTCCCTGGAGATGTTCAGCGACAGGTCCGGGGAGTCCACTATCCCCCTGACGAACCTGAAGCAATCCGGAAGGACGTCCTTGCAGCGGTCCATGATCATCACTCCGGAGGAGTACAGCTCCAGCCCGGGCTCGAACTCCCTGCTGTAGAAGTTGTACGGCGCCACCTTGGGGATGAACAGCATGGCACGGTAGTTCACGGCGCCCTCGGCGTTCACCCTTATCACCGACACGGGGTCCTCCCAGTCGCGGAACTTCTCCTTGTAGAACTTCCTGCAGTCCTCGTCGGTGACCTCCGACTTGTCCCTCTGCCAGATGGGCACCATGGAGTTGACCACCTGGTCCTCGATGGTCGTGACCCAATCCTTCTTCGGCTCCCCGTTCTCGTCCTTCTCGCCGGTGTCCACGTAGTCCTCCTTCTCGATGTCCATGTGGATCGGCCAGCGGACGTAGTCGGAGTACTTCTTCACGAGATTCTTCAAAGTGTGGACGTCCAGGTACTCGGAGTACTCCTCGTTCTCGTCGTCCTCCCTGATATGCATGATAACATCCGTGCCCCAGGACTCCTTCTCGCACTCCTTCACGGTGTACCCGTCGGCTCCCTCGCTGGTCCATTCCCATGCCTGGTCCTGGCCGTAGGCCTTGGACCTGACCGTCACTTTGTCCGCAACGAGGAAAGCGGAGTAGAACCCCACTCCGAACTGTCCGATGATGTCCACGTCGGAGCCCTCCTCCAGCCCCTTCTTGAAGTCCAGGGACCCGCTGTGCGCTATCACTCCCAGGTTGCTGTCCATGTCCTCCTTGGTCATCCCGATCCCGTTGTCGGAGACGGTGACGGTGCGGGACGCCTGGTCTGCCGAGACGGTTATCCTGAAGTCCCCGCGGGACACGGTCACGGACGGGTCGCTGAGGGACCTGTACAGGAGCTTGTCTATGGCGTCCGATGCGTTGGAGATTATCTCCCTCAGGAAGATCTCCCTGTGGGTGTAGATCGAGTTGATCATCAGGTTGAGCAACTGCTTGGACTCCGTCTTGAACTGCTTCTTCGACATATTTCCGCCTTCGATTGTTGTTTCATCGCCCTCTCGCACGAGGGCTGCTGAGGGTTTCTAGTGTTAGAACTTCTATAAATACGTGACCCGATTTCGCCCCTGGACGACCGCAATATTCTTTTAAATACCCGACAAGGAGTCGAAGTGCCGCATTCGCAGGAGATGGCGGGCCCGCCGTCCTTCAAGAGAGAAAGGAGGAAGAGAAGATGTGTACATTGGACGAGATGTGGGATCTCCAGAAGACGTTCCGCAAGTACGAGAAGGGCAGGTTCGTAGACGAGGAGGATGTCCAGGCCGTGAAACGCCTGAACAAGGCCAACCTGCTCACGCTGTCCTTCAGGGACAAGCGGCCTTACGCTGCAAGCGCATCCTTGGAGACAAGGGGATACCATGCCCTATGAGCTCATGGCCTGTGCCATGGGCCTCGAAGGCTTCTACTCCCACTGGATCCAGATGGCCGACGGCCAGGACCATGAGAGGTTCATGGAGTTCTTCCCCGGGATCCCGTCCGGATACAGCCTGGGCGGCGCCTTCGTGATAGGCCGTCCGAGGGTCGGTTACAGGAGGACGGTGCCCCGCGATCCGCCCAAGGTGGACATGAGATGAGGCCGTTGCGGCCAAGAAAATGATGTGAAACGGGCCCATTATGTAACTACAAACTGGTTAACGGCGATTACTCAGAAACGCTCCATCCCGCCACGGCCCACAGAGGCTCATGGAACCGGCTCCTGGTAGGAAAGCCTCGGATGACACGAGGCCTGCAAGGCCCCGTCAGCGTCCGGCCCTGTCACGGGATCGCACCAGGTACTTGGCATCCCTGCGGGAACCG
>CAVHQB010000181.1:0-2622 GCA_963637895.1 Lachnospiraceae bacterium | reverse complement strand
CCTCGTCGATGGCTCTGAGGTCGCGCTCGACCTGCTCCTCCTCCGCCTTGACGAGTGCCATCCACTCGTGGGTGTAGACCGTGGTGATGGACTGCCCGCAGCTGGTGCACCAGACCATCATCCCGATGATCATGTCCCCGTCGGTGACGACACGACGGTCGTTGGCCATGGACTGGCAGGCGGGACACTGGATGCGGTCGTCGGTGCGCTCGTGGACCTCGGCGTAGCGGTCGGCGTTGGTCGGAGTCATCGCGCTCCCTCCTGCTGGAGTTCGTCGTAGCATGCGCGGATGGCGTCTCCCGACCATGCGGTGATGTCCGGGCCGTTGATGGCCTCGTGCTTGCCGATGATGCCCATCCCGAGCGCGGTCTTGTTGGCCTGCTCGATGGCGGCCACCATGTCCTTGAGCTTCGGGATCTTGTTGGCGGTCAGAAAAGGGTCGGCCTTGGCCTTCTCCGCGTTGGCCTGACGACGCTCGGCCTTGACCTCGGCCTCGGTCTTGGTGCTGACCTCGACGTTGCCGTCCTCGTCGACGGAATACTTCGAGCGGTCGGACTCCCAATAGATCTTGGCTCCGATTCCGATCTTCTTGCATGCGCTTCCCAGGGCGTCCGTTTCGGCCATCTTGTAGCACTCGTCGTTGACGTAGGGCTTGCCCCCACGGAGCGAGACGACGGAGTTGCCGCCGTATCCCTCGATGGGTGCGCTCCACTCGCGCGTCTCCGGATCCTTGACATAGAGGAGGAGATCGCAGTAGATGCGGACGTCCGACTCGGAGTAGGTCTCGACGTGGAACGTCGAGGTCGTCTTCCAGCCGAAGCCGACGGGTCCGAAGATCTCTGTCAGCGTCTTGATGCGCCACATGGCGTTGATGTCGGTTCCGGAGAATCCTCCGGAGCGGGTGAACTTCCTGCACGCCTCGGTCGGAGGCTCGGCGCCCTGCGCGTAGAAGCGGAGATTGTCGGCCATTTCAGACACGCTCCCTCGGTGTTACGATTAACCCATCGCGTGGCATCGTGTGTGTGTGGTGTGTGTGTGCATCGAGGAGAAGGGATTGGATGTACGGCTGGAGCTTGAGCGCTTGGATGTTGATGATGACAACGTCGTTGTAGTACGGCGAAGGCGAGGAGAATGGCGCGTTGACGAGATTCCTCCACTCCCTGTCCCTGACGCTCTTGGAGGTGATCGTGTAGGATCTCTCCATAGCCTTGTCGAAAGAGGCGCGGTTGACCGTCCTCTCAGTCTCTCCGGGATCGAACTCCAGTTCGGTCCATAGCGCAGGCATGACCTGCGCCCTTGTGATTTTCGTCGGCATGGTTTTCACATCCCGGCAAATCCATCCGATGCAGGTCTCGCCCCCGGGAGGAATACACATGTATTGCTCCCTCGGATGAAAACCAGCAACTCGCTACGAATTTGCCTACTTCCGAGAACGCGGTTGTGATATTTAAATTCCGCTTATTGCTCCCTGGAGGACGTTGGCCAGTCCCGATTGTGCCGCCATCATCCTGCGGGGATCCGCATCGACATAGCATCTCAGCGTCGTCGTGATGTCGGCGTGGCGCATCAAGCGACGGACGGTGTCGAAGTCTGCGCCGACCTCGTTGACGAGGGTCGTGGCGTAGAGTCTACGGAGGGAGTGCGTCGTGACGTTGATCCCGGTGCGTCTTCCCAACTCCTTGAGGTGGATGTAGACGCGATTGGGATTGAGCGACGTCCACTCGCCATTGTGGAGCGCTTGGACCAGCCTCTGGTCCTGACGAGGATGGCTGTCCTCCTCGACGATCCTGCGGAAGCGCCGGATCTCCTCGGCGACCTCCGCAGGGATGTCCATGTGCTCGACCAGTCCATCCGGGCCGTGTCCCTTGCCTCTGACCGTCATGGTCATCGTCTTGAGGTCGACGTCGGCGTCGGTCAATCCCGAGATCTCCATGCGGCGAAGCCCCATAAATGCTCCGAGGACGAGGATCAAGCGGTCGGTCGGTCCGGCTTGGCGGTACAGCTCCCCGAACTGATGGACGTTGATCCATACCCTTGTCGGCTCGGTCCGGTTGTAAAGGATGTTGAGGGATCTCGACCAGTGTGTCCGTCCGAAAAACTCCGAGAAGCGAGAAAACTCCCCGAAATAGAGACGGAGAGTCGCTTCGGTCATCTCGGTCGAGAGCTGTGCGTAGAGCCACCATGCGTCGTCCTCGGTGATGTCTGTCGGATCCGTCGGTCTCCCGCCTTCTGCGAGCGTCCGGGTGATGCGACGGAGAATCATCCGGTTGTTCTTGACCGTCGATGGCCTCCTGCCGTGCTTTTCGAGATATTCAGCGTACTCTTCCACTTTTGCGTAGTCTATCGTCATCTGTGTGCATCATCCTGTGCGTCCCCCATCCTAGGTTTAGCCGTGTACACACACACCACACACATACAGAGACCTGAGCCATTTTTATAGCTCAACGATGTTGAAAGACTGTGTGTCATCACACGGCGGCTGTCGTCGCCGAGGTCCTGCACGCTACGAATTTGCCTTCTAGGTGATGCAGGGCCTCGATCTACCGATTTTTCGGCATCACATCCGAAACTCTTTTCCGACCTTTCGTCCCGCCACGGTCCCATCATGCGGCGGGACTCTTT
>CAVHQB010000180.1:0-2639 GCA_963637895.1 Lachnospiraceae bacterium | reverse complement strand
CATGTCGAGCCAGGTGAAGAACTCGTTTTCATCCCCGTCCCAGACCTTGCACATCAACTCGGGCAGGGTCATATGGCCATCACTCCCACGGTGATGTCGGCAGCAGGCTTGGCGAGCATGGCGCGGAGCGTCACGACCCTCCCCGACACGTCGGTCACATGGATGCCGCATCCGTTGACCGCCTCCGCCGAGTCCGCGTCGGATCCGCTGACAGGACCGACCGTGGCGGATTGCGCCGAGGACGGGATGACCGCCGTGGCGGTCCATGGCCCCGACCCCGACCAGGCGGATTCGGAGATGGTCACGGACTGCACGATCGGCAGGATGCCCCCTGCGATGCGCACGGGGATATCGACACTCGGCTTGATGCCGAGGGCCGTGACCGTGACCCTCCCTGCCTCGCTCACATCGGCGGTGAGTCCGCCGTCGTACTCTGCGAGCCTGGCATCCAGGCTCATAGAATGCTCGCCGTAGATCATGTACTCCCCCGTCGGCGTTATCGAGTCATCCACCGCCAATGTCTGCGTGTAAGGCCCGTCTCCCGTCCAGCCCGAGGCGGACAGGGTGTACAGGCGTGCCGTGACCTCTTTGATGGTCACGGACACCAGATACGCCTCCCCCGTCTCGAGGGGATTGGGCGAGAGGCGGACTGCGGTGACGGTCGCGCCGCTGATGTCGCTCATGATGTCGGGTCCTCGACGCTTATCAGATGAGGCCACTTGAAGCGGTCCAGCCCCATCGAGGCGGATACCTCGATGGTATTGACTCCCAAGTTGTCCGCGGCGAAGCGGAACCTTGCCGTATGGCCGTCATCGTCGATGCTCATGGTCCCGGACTGCGCCGTCGCGCCGTCGGACGTGATGACGCGGTAGGTGGCATTGTCCACGGTGCGAGTCGAGTCCGAGGGGTCGGTGATGTCAAAGACAAGCTCGAAAGACTCCCCCAGGTAAGCTCTCTGCATTCAGATCCCTCCGATTGCCGGGCAGACGTGCAGGCGCATGATGCACTCGGCTCTGGTCGTGAGGTCGGACATGACCGCCCTTGCCACGGTCATGGAGGAGGTCGGCCTGCTCTCGATGAGGGACAAGGCAGGCTTGCTGCTCGCCCTCATGATGCAGTCGGCTCCCGTGTCGAGCCACCGCCAGCACTTGATCGCGCCCTTATCGAGCGTGATGGATGCCGCGCGGTAGCCGACGTTGCCTGCCTCGTCGGATGCCCAGAACTCGGCCAGGAGCTTCCCCGACATCCCAGGGGGAGTCGGGAAAAGCCACTCATCGCCTGCATGGGACAGGGGAAGGGCATCCTGCCCCTGGACCCTGCCCCACACGTCCGCAACGGTCATCAGTCGGACACCTTGACGGTCAGGACGTAGGTCGCGCCGCCATCGACGGGGTTGGGCGTGAGCGTGATGCTCGTGATGGTCGGTGCGGTCGTGTCCACGGTGACGGTCCTGGTGACGGTCGTTGTCTTGCCTGCCTTGTCCTTGGCGGTGACCGTGATGGTGTTGGTGCCCTCGGCGAGGTTGACGATCTGCGAGAAGGCTCCGCTTGTGCCGACGGTCGGCGTGTAGCTCGTGCTGCCGCAGACGATGGTGAGCGTGACAGGCGAGGAGGTGGCATCGTTGGTCGTTCCAGAGACGGTGATGGTAGTCTTGTTAGTGGTCGTGTCCGCGCTCGGAGATGTGACATCCAGGACGGGAGGAACGGTGTCCACAGTGAAGGAGGAAGATGCGGATTCGGACTGGTTGCCGTCGTAGTCCATGGCATAGACGGTGATGGTGTGCGCTCCCTCGGACAGGGCGGTCGCAGGCGTGTAGGTGCAGGTCGCGGTCGTGCCGGAGACGGACACGGATGACGAGGGCAGGGCGGTGGCGGTGCCGGAGTCTATCTTGATATAACAGGCGGACGGGTTGATTCCAGAGCCTGCATCGGTCGCGGTGAACGTGATCGTCGGCGTGGAGGACGTGATGTAAGCTCCCGATGAGGGGCTGGTGATGCTCACGGTGGGCTTGGTCTTTTCGAGGACCTTCAGCTTGAGGACATCCCCCCAGGTTGTGTCCGAGGTGTCCACGGTGGTCGTGTTGCCTGCGGTGTCGGTGACCTTGACCACGCCGGGATAATAGCCGAGTCCCGACGCGGCGGAGCCTACGCCGGGTCCGTTCCCCGAGTTGTTGCTGCCTGATGTGGCGGTCGGTGCGGTGATGGTGGCGGTGTAAGAGCCGTCGCTCCCTTTTGTGAGCGTTGTCGTAGATCCGTTGATGGTAAAAGTGACGCTAGATATCGCCATGAGTAGAAAAGCTTGAAAAGGCTATTTAAGCGACATTCGAAAAATGAGGGAAAAGGTTTGGAGGGGGTTTTCGGCCCACCCCCATCATGCTACGACGATGCTCTTGTCCTGCTCGAAGATGGCCCCGTATGACGATGAAAGCTCGAAGGAGACCGTCGCATTAGCGATGTTCGACGATTCATCGACCTGCCAGCAGTAGACCATTGTGGCGTGTCCGCCCTTCTCGATCTCCACGCTGGACGGCATGGGGTAGAGATTTTCACGGTCGAGGTAGGTGTGCTTGATGCCGTCGAGCGAGAGGGACCACTCGAAAATGTAGGGGTTCGTGGTGATAGCCTTGTCGCAGTTGTCGT
>CAVHQB010000179.1:0-2670 GCA_963637895.1 Lachnospiraceae bacterium | reverse complement strand
ATGCACCGCAAGGCTGTCAAAGAGCGACGATGCTCGCACCGCCGACGGATCGGAGGGGACGGCGTGACCCTGCCGGAGCTTATGTGCAAGGTCTGGGACGGGGATGAAAACGAGTTCTTCACCTGGCTCGACATGAACAGGGTCGAGTACAACGCCAACGCCCTCGCCACCGAGGTCGGCATCGACAACGTGGACTTCATCGAGGTCACCAGAGCCTCGCAGTTCCGCTATGATGAAGCGCAGAAGCTCGAGAATCTTCTGGCGGCGGTTGCATTCAAGCTGGGCATCTCCATCCCCTTGGAAGATGCCTGGGGCTACAATCGCGCCATCACCTACGCCGACTTCGAGCGCTGGGAGTCGGGCTTCTGGACACTCTACACCGCCCTAGGAGGGACTGGCGAGCGCATCCCTGCCGGGAAAGTCATGGTCACCTACTCCGCCACGCTTTTCGCGTCGGCATGGAGGGGGTCGGGACCTTACTATTATGACTTGACCACGCCCGGGATCATGCTGACAACAGACGTGATGGCTTACATCGCGCACACCGCAACCGCAGAGCAGAGAGCAGCGGAATTCGATGCGCTGCTTAAAGCAGAAACCGCTTCAGACAGGCTCGTCAGGGTCTGGGCTACCAAAAAGAAGCCTGCCTGCGACCTGCCTCTTAGACTGTCAATCGGAGGATTCCACTTGCATCAAGAGCTTAGCTTGCCAGCCTCGGGCTGGACGGGAGATGACGATGGGCCGTGGACGCAGACTGTCACGCTTTCGAGCGTGCCTGTCAACGCGGTCATCGGAGCGCACGGAGGGATGACGGACACACAGGTCCAGGCGATGATGGAGGGCATGATCAGCGTGTCCGCCATCGACGGCACGAGCGTGACCATTAGAGCGATAGGCACCAAGCCGACCATCGCGCTCAATCCCGTTGTGATGTGGGAAACATCGGAGAGTGAATGAATGATGACAATAATAGAGAAAATGAGTGAAAATGAGGTGATTGCATGACAGAGGGAGTAATCGTCGGAGCCTTCCTGGGAGGCGGCAACCAGACGGTCCCGGCCGGGAAATGCTTGGTGCATCTCCAAGTCAACACGATCGACCGCCAGAACCTTTCGACCGCAAGCTGGACCGTGACCGCCACAGGCAAATCCTACACGGCCACCGCCGACGCATCAGGGAGGGCAGACCTGCTAGTGGATTCAGGGCTGACGTACACCGCGACCTTGACGCACCAGGGGAGCTACTACAACGACGGTGTGCAAATCTTCGTCGCGACCTCCACGGGGGTCGTGTGGGCATACTTCGACCTATTCAAGTATCCTGACATCGCCACTGTCGTGCAGGTCTACACCGACGCAGGCTCGACCGTCACCGCCACGTCAGGCACCAATGTCATGACCGTCACCGCTGACTCCGACGGACTGGCGGAGTTCTCGGGGATGGCAACAGGCTCCGAGTGGACTTTCACCGCGAATAGTGAGTCCAAGACAGTCACTATAGACCGCTTGCTTCAGACAATCACCGTCGGAAAATCGATTGTTTTCAAGATGACCTTCAACTCCTCGACGTTCGCGACCGACCCTAAGGCCTGTCTGACCTATGCCGAGGACTGCGCAGGGTTCACGTCTGTCAGCACACCGCCGTCATCTCTCGGAGCCTGCCAGACGCTCGGCTCTTGGGACATGGAGTCTGATGGGACCTCGGAGAATCCGTTTCTTAACAAATGCTTCTACGCAACGTTCGACAGCAGCGGATATCTGCACCAGAAGCTCAATCCTAAGGATCTGACGCAGGTCATCGCCACATGGAGTACATCTAAGGGCGAGTGGATCGATGCAAGCGGAACATCGTCAATCACTTCGGAGAACACAATGTTCTGCTTCCCTGCGCTATATCGCAAGGGCGATGCGTCCAGCGTCACCATCGGGGACACCGCGAAGTCAGGAGTCGCATATGGCGCAACAATCGACGGCCATACCTATCAGTACGAGGCAATCGGAGTCTATGAAGGCTACGTTAACGGCTCGAAGCTCATGTCCCTGTCCGGGAAAGCATCTTCTGCCAGCATCACACGTCCGAATTTCAGGACATATGCCGCGGCGAACACCGTCAAGAACGGCAAGGCGATGCTCTGGAACTTCCACCAGTGGCGCGACTGGTGGCATCTCTATCTGTTCGGTGCAAAATCCTTCAACGGGCAGGTGGCGGTCGGTCAGGGAGGCCTGACGTACAGCTCCTCGACAGGCCAGGGCAAGTGCAACGCCATGGGGCTTTGGGCAGGATCGTCCGCCGCAAGCGCGAGCGAGTCCACGTCGGTCAAGGCGTTGATTGAGAACCCCTGGGGGTATAAGTACGAGTTCATCGACGATTTCATCAACGTCAATGGGACTCTTTACGCAGGGCAGAATTCGTCTCCTGATGACACGACCTCGAACAAGACGGCGCAGTCGGGCTTCGGGACAGGCGGCGGATGGCAATCCGGTTGCATGACAACAGGCGGCTTTTGGGGTATCTCCACAGGCACATCGGGATCATCCACGACATATCAGTGCGATTATCGCGGGTCGGGAACGTCGACGTATCTCGGCCGCGTCGGTGGCCGCTCGGACCATGTGTCGGGTGGCAGCGCTGGTCCGTCTTACCTCGACGCGGCCGGTTCCCTGTCCTACT
>CAVHQB010000178.1:0-2707 GCA_963637895.1 Lachnospiraceae bacterium | reverse complement strand
GGACTTGCCGAACCTGCGGGGACGTGTGAAGAGCATGACCTTGGACGAGCTCTTCAAGACCATGTCTATCAGCGGGGTCTTATCAACGAAATAGAAATCGCCATCCCTCAGCTCCCTGAAATTGTCATAGCCTACCGGCATCCCTTCCACGTTCTCGCCTCTTGACTCCATATCGCCTGCCTCCGTTATAAAGGCGAACATCCGCCGCATACGGCTCGTGCTCCCTCTGTATCGGGACTTTGCGTGGCACGGTTCTTAAAACCTGCGCCGTTTGTTTCCATTTCAGGCCCGTTTCGGGCCCGAACGGGGGCATTATGTAACTACAAACGCCCCCTGGCGCGCCGGCGGGGTCGGACAGTTTATACGGCCCGATGGGCTCCTCCGTCTCATGGAGAAGGAGATCGCGACCGAAGAGCTGCGCAGGATGGTCGGCCCGATAGCGGAAAGGAACAGGATCGACAAGGTATGGCTGCTCCACACCCGCGAGGACAGCTGCTCCGGCAACGACTACGGGTTCTGCATCAGGCCGGGCGCGGGCTGCGGGGTCATGCAGATGAGCGGGTTCCTCATCGAGCTGAAGAGGGCCTTCGGCCACGATGTGGACATCGCGGCCGAGAGGGACCTCCGCATCAAGCTCGGTCCGGATGCGACGGAGAAGCTCGTGCTCCTTTTCAGCAGCGGTTCGTCTTGATCATCCAGTAGCAGGCCGCGAAGAACGCGACCATATAGATCATCAGTATGGCCACGGAGTCCAGCGGGATCCCCGTGTCCAGCATTATCCCCCTCATCAGCTGGCTGACATGGGTCAGGGGCAGGAGGTAGATCGCGAACGCGGCGGCGTCCGGAAGGGCGGAGACGTTGAACAGGGTCCCGCACAGGAAGGTCATCGGCACGATGACGATGCTGGTGAACAGCGACAGCTTCTGAGTCTTGCTCGTCAGCATCCCGGCCAGAAGGCCGAACATGGAGAATGTCAGCCCTGCGGCGATGACCACCACGAAGGCCAGCGGGTCGATGCTCACTCCGGGGGAGATCAGATGCCCTACGATCATGATTATGGTGCAGCTTATCAGCGCCCTGATCACGCCGGACATGGTCTTCCCGAGTATGACCGAGGAGATGTGCACCGGGCACAGCAGGAGCTCGTCGAAGCTCATGTAGAACAGCCTCTGCACCAGGACCTTCATGGCCACGGTGCTGAAGGTGCATGACAGAGTCGACAGGGCTATGATACCGGGCACGATGAACTCCAGGTAGCTCTCGCTGCCGGAGGACATGCTCCCGCCCAGGCCGTATCCGAAGGCCAGGAGGTACAGGAGAGGCCCCACCAGCCCTGTGATTATCACTTCCAGGATGTTCTCCTTCATGTACACCAGGTCGCCCCAGGCGACGCGGTAGGTCTCGTCCAGTATCGTGAGGGGATTGGTCATGCCAGCTTCCCCCTGGTCTCGCCTGTCAGCTCGAGGAACACGTCTTCCAAAGTGGTCCTGCGGATGTTGTAGAACTCGTCGCCCAGGTTGTTGGCGTAGGATTTGGCTTCGTCGCGGCTCCTGAAGTAGCCGATCCTCTCCTTCCCGTCGGGGCCTGTCATCTCCACGGCCACCTTGCCGACGGACTCGCGGAGCTCCTCGACGGTGCCGATGGCCACGAGCTTCCCGTGGTTGATGATGGCGACCCTGTCGCAGAGGGATTCGGCCTCCTCGATGTAGTGGGTCGTGAGGAATATTGTGGTGCCCTTGCGGTTCAGCATGCGCACGAGATCCCACAGCATGTGGCGGGACCTTGTGTCCAGGCCGGCGGTGGGCTCGTCCAGGAAGAGGATGGAAGGGTCGTGGATGATCGATGCGATTATGGCGGCCTTGCGCTTCCATCCGCCGGACAGGTCGCTGATGCGCTTGTCCATGTGCTCCTCCAGCTCCAGGATGGATGCGGCTTCGTCCACGCGCCTGCGGATCTCCTGGGAGGGGATCTTGTGGAGCATGGCATGGTGCTTCAGGTTCTGGCGGACGGTCAGGTCCTTGTCCAGGCTGATGTGCTGCTGGGCGATGCCTATGCGCTTCCTGGCTTCCAGATAATCTGTGCGGACGTCGAAGCCGTCGATGACGACCTTCCCGGAGGTGGGCTTCTGTATGGTGGTGACCGTGCGGATGGTGGTGGTCTTGCCGGCCCCGTTGGGGCCCAGGAAGCCGAAGATCTCGCCGCGGCGGACGTTGAAGGTGATTCCGTCCACGGCCGTGAAGTCGCCGAACCTGACGAGGAGGTCCTCGACCGAGAGGATTACGTCGTCGGGTTCGGCAGTAACTTGTTTTTCCATATCCTGGAGCATGTCTTTATCGGATTGTGGATTCGGTTTTTGGTTCATATAGTTGGCCCATACATCCAAGACTGAGGCAACAAATAGTTGCAGATACGCAGGAGTTGTGTGATAACTGCTCCAACATTGTCACCTCGATGACTTTAAGACCATAACAAGAGTCAGTGCGTAGCATCAACAAGCTCCGATTCAACATGTTGATGGTAACTTCCATAGTAGACTATAATAAACAGAGGTACGATTTTGAATTGAAGATGCACAAGGACGCTCGTAATCTGATAGCTGCCGTTTCCAAGGCAGTCGGACACAAATTGGATGTGAACAAATTCGATGATCGCCTTGCGATTCAGAAAGGTTGCTACATCCTGAACAACTGGGGATATGGCCCCAAGT
>CAVHQB010000177.1:0-2709 GCA_963637895.1 Lachnospiraceae bacterium | reverse complement strand
CGGTCATGGTGATGCTTACAACGAAGACGAGGTCATCGAATTCCTTGATCTCGCCCGCGTCGAGCTGCTCGTCGAACGGCCTCGAGAACTCCAGGTTGCGCGCGGCCTCGTCCGCCTTGAGCAGGGCGAAGGACGATACGGACTCGTCTATGGGCTTTCCGTCGACGAAGTCCTCGAACGCCTCCTTGCTGGTGAACAGGTACATCAGTGCCTCGCGCTCGTTCCCCTTTGCGACTGCCCTGAGGACGCCCATGGGCGTGTCCGTCGTTTCGCAGTTCGCGGTCATCTTGCTTCCAGTTATGCTCCTGATGGTAATCTTTGCCATTTCCGTTCTCTCCTGAGGGTTTCGCCCTCTATCAATTACATAGTCGAGCGGTTATTAGCCGGAAACCGCAATGAAAAAAATCAGGGGTCGCGAGTGACAATCTCGGTCGTCACAGTGCAGAGTTAAGGGCTTGCCTGTTCCAACGCTGTTCGGCATCAGAACAAGTAGAGCTTCAAAAACGGCAGAAAATTCTGAATCGATACTGCTTCTCAGCAGAACCTGATCTTTTTCGTGGCAGCAAGGAACAGCTCTGTGGACCAGAACCAGATCTCGTTCTCGTCTATGACCATCCTGGCGACATCTTCCTTGGCGAGCCTGAAGTCCACGCTGCGGATCCTGTCCTCTAACATCCTCACGATCTCCGGTCCTCCGATGGTCGAACCGGGTTCCACGCATCCGACGTTGATCAGCTTGCTCTGCAGATGCTCCAGGTTCACGGGGACGTCGTGGCCTATATAGAACATGTAGTCGTAGAAGTCTCTGCCCTTGACACGGTTGTTCCATCTGCGACAGAGAATGGCAGCTATCTTGCTGGCGAACAGAGTCGGCATGTCGTAAAGATTGGCGAAGTAAGGGTATGGGGAGCTTCCCATGAGCCTCTCGTAGCCTGCACATCCGGGCGGGTTCGTATCTATCTCGATCTTCACCTTGGTGGTGTCCGATGAGACGATGTGGTCCAGGGCGGCTGATCCTGGGGCTATCAGCGAGCCGAGAGCCTGAGTGTTTCCGACTATGTGCGCAGTCTCTATCGGAGATGCGGCAGCCTTGGAGCAGGGGCGGAACTCCATTTCGAAGCCTTGTGACTTCAAAGCGCGGATGATATCGGGCACATACTTGTCGAAAGAGAATCCCGGATCGGGCTCCATCAAGGTGAAATCGAGATCCTCCGAGAACCTGTCCAGTCCATGGAACAGCCTGAGCGATGTGCCTCCCTAGAATGCGGCTCTGTCGAAGAAATCGCTGCGTGCAAGCCCGTAGATGACCGTCTCCTGCACGCGTTCCTCGATCGCGTTCTTCAGTGCTTCTGGAGAATCGAAGGTTTCACTCACGGATATCGCCTTCCAGGTCCAGATAGCCTTTCAACAATCTGACGTTGGTCGACCTGAAGCAGCTTGCGAGCTGAGCTATCAGCGTTCTGTCCAGCCCGAGGACATCTTCCCGATCGAGCCTCATGTCTTCGAACAGCATCTCCTCCACCTCTCTCAGGTTGGATGCGGGCGGCTTGATGTACAGCCTGTCGCACAGTGCCTTCTCCTTTGTCGCGATGCGGTATGTGTACGTCCCGTAGCGGAACTCTTCGACTCCGAGGTGGAACGCGTGCGGCGATGTGTCCCTGTAGACGTAGGTTCCGAACGCGTTCCTGTAGACCTTCTTCTTCCCAGTGGCGTATGTGGCGCAGGTGAATGCGAACACGCTCTCGGGAATCATGTTGTGGTAAGCGAGCGCGTAGTCGAACGACAGGTACGATGGCGACCTTATCGTCTGGGCCAGAAGGCGCCCTGGGGTGGCAGGGTCCGATTCATAGAGTCCTCTGACGACCTTCGTGTACTTCCCGTCGCGGACGAGCCTCTGCAGCTTGCAGGCGGGATTTGAGTAATCCTTCAGGGATTCCAGGAGCATCTTGGTATCGTAGAGCACAATCTCACCAGTAACTATCACAACATAATATTTACTGGCGATATTTCCGACAGAGAAACCACCCTCCAGTTGGTTCATAACCGATGGTTGCTATGGTCCGTGCATGGATCCAGTCGATTCCGAGCGCATCCGCATGTCGCACAGGCTCAGCAAGTGCCTCCGCCACAACCCTTCCCTCCGTCGTGATGGAGAAGGCTGGTCTTGCGTGACGGACGTGTCCAAGGCAACGGGGCTGACGGAGGAGGATGTCGTCAGCACGGCCGAGAGCAACTCGAGGTACGAGCTTTCCGACGACAGGAAGATGGTCCGTGCGCTCCACGGCCACAGCGTCCATGTCACTTACGGGGACCCTGTGGACCCGCCGGAGCTTCTTCTGCACGGCACCTCGGCATCCGCCTGGAACCTGATCCAGAAGAGCGGGGCCATACTGCCGATGAAGCGCTGCATGGTGCACCTGACCACAAGCATCGAGAAGGCGATGGATGTGGCCGGCAGGCGCGACGACGGCGAGGGGCAGGTCATCCTGACGGTGGATGCTCAGGCCATGCAGGCAGACGGCTACGAGTTCTATCTGTCCGGAGATGGGATCTATCTCGTGTGCGAGGTGCCGGTGAAGTACGTCTGCGATCGCAGGGCTCTCAAGGATCCAGATCTTCACCGAAACCCAAGGCTTTTCCGACATCGCCAATGTACTCGTCGAAGACCTTT
Source organism: Lachnospiraceae bacterium (assembly GCA_963637895.1). GTDB lineage: Archaea > Thermoplasmatota > Thermoplasmata > Methanomassiliicoccales > Methanomethylophilaceae > Methanoprimaticola. The sequence goes on along the minus strand of CAVHQB010000177.1, from coordinate 38 downwards.
CCGTTCTCCAGAACCGTGTCCTTAGCCGTGTCCATGGC
>CAVHQB010000176.1:0-2736 GCA_963637895.1 Lachnospiraceae bacterium | reverse complement strand
GCTCGACGCTGTCGAACCCGTGGAGGACCTGCACGTCCTCGTCGCGGATCAGGAGGTTCTTGGTGAGGGCTCCGGGGATGGTGTCGAGGAAAGGCTGCCTGTAGTCGTTGTAGACCTTGGCCGCGGCAGGGCGGTTGGCGTTCGGGATGACCATCGTGATCTCGAGGTATGCTTTGACTTCCATTGTCTTCTTCCTGCGCCTTTCAGCGCAATACCATATAGCGTCAGGAAGGATAAAAGGCGGGAACAAGCCGAAGACTAGTTGCTCAGGTTTATCTGAGCAGGGTTTCGACCGGTCCCGAAGGACCGGTCTGGAATGGATTTCTTAAGGAGTTTATGCCTGGAACAGGACTTTCTGCACCAGGACCCAGACAATGATGAAACCGCCGAGTACCAGCATCGAGTAGGCCGCGACCCATATGAAGGTGAAGAGACGCTTCAGCTTCACCGGGTCCTCGCGGACCTCTTCCATGCGCTGCTCGAAGGACTTCACTCTTCCGCAGCCCCTTTGCTCTTCAGGTGCTTGAGGCGGGTGGTGTTCTCCCTGTCCATCTCTTCGAGACGGAACTTGACGAACCTCTCCGCTTCCTTGAGCTCGGGAATGATCTTGAACTCCAGGGCGTTGACACGCCTCTTGGTCTTCTCGATCTCATCAAGCAGCTTCTTCATGGTGGTCTCGATCTCGGCCGCGCGGACGAGCGTGTTGAGGAGCTTCTCGAACGCCGCCGCGGCATCCTCGATGTAAGCGGAGGTGGTGATCACACCGTAACCTTTCTCGGTCATCTTGGTGTGGATCGTTTCAGCCTCCACTTTCGGGACCATCATTCCCATGATGGATTTGCTTCCGAGCTTCACCTGCGGATCTGCCTTGAGGGCATACGCCGCGCTCTTCACGGCGATCTCTCCCTCTACCGCACGGGCGATGGTGATCTTCTCCATGGCCGACTCGTAGTCGGAGGATACTCCCTCACGCATCTTCCTGGCCTTCTCGAGGACCTCGAAGAACTCGATGATGAGACCGTCTCTCTTCATCTTGAGGATCTTGTATCCGCCCTGAGTGAGCTTGATCCTCCTCTTCAGGTCCAGAAGGACTGAACGGTTGGGGGTGACATCGTGTGCTGCCATGGGAATCACTTCTTGGGCAGGTACTTCTCGATGTACTTGCGGTCGATCCTGGTCAGCTGGTCGAGGTCGAGCTCGGTGAAGATCTCCCAGGCGATGTCGAGGGTCTGCTCGATGGAGCGGTCCTCGTCGATTCCCTGGCGGACGATACGGTCCTCGAAGATGTCAGCGAAGTCCAGGAGCTTCCTGTCCTTGGCGGACAGAGAGTCCTTTCCGACGATGGCCACGAGACCGCGCAGGTCCTTACCCTCGGCGTAGGATGCGTACAGCTGGTCGGACACTCCCTTGTGGTCCTCACGGGTCTTGCCCTTTCCGGTTCCGCCTCCCATCAGCCTGGACAGGGATGACGAGACGTTGACCGGCGGGTAGATTCCGTTCCTGTGGAGCTCCATGGACAGAACGATCTGTCCCTCTGTGATGTATCCAGACAGGTCGGGGATCGGGTGGGTGATGTCTCCTCCGGGCATGGACAGGATGGGGATCTGAGTGATGGATCCCTTCTTCCCTTTGATCCTTCCGGCACGCTCGTAGAGCTGGGCCAGGTCGGTGTACATGTATCCGGGGTAACCGCGCCTTCCGGGCACTTCCTCACGGGCGGCTCCGATCTGACGGAGCGCCTCGCAGTAGTTCGTGATGTCGGTCATGATGACCAGCACCTGCATGCCCAGGTCGAACGCCATGTACTCCGCGGTGGTCAGACCGAGACGCGGGGTGAGGGTACGCTCGACGGCGGGGTCGTCGGCGAGGTTCAGGAAGACCACGGCGTTCTTCAGAGCGCCGGTCCTCTCGAACTCCTTCATGAACATCTGCTTCTCTTCGTTGGTGATACCCATGGCGATGAACACCACAGCGAACTCCTCGTTCTCGCCGCGGACCTTGGCCTGCCTGGCGATCTGCAGAGCGATCTCGTTGTGGGGAAGACCGGACTGGGAGAAGATAGGCAGCTTCTGTCCCCTGACCAGGGTGTTCATTCCGTCGATGGTGGAGATACCGGTCTGGATGAAATCCGACGGGCTGTCCCTTGCCCAGGGGTTGATGGCTGCTCCGATGATGTCGAGCTCTTTCTCGGGCACGATCCTGGAACCGCCGTCCAGGGGCTCTCCGGCTCCGGAGAGGACCCTGCCGAGCATGTCCTTGGAGACGGGCATCTTCATGGTCTCGCCGAGGAAGCGCACGGATGCGTCCCTGTCGATACCGGAGGTTCCCTCGAAGACCTGAACGACGACGATGTCGTTCGAGGAGTCGAGGACCTGTCCCCTCCTCATTGTCCCATCGGACATCCTGATGTTGACCATCTCGTAGTATCCCACGGGCTCGGTGTTCTTGACGTACACCAGAGGTCCGGCGATCTGGGAGATAGTCTTGTACTCTTTCGATATGTCTGCCATTCAAATCACACTCCCAGCTCTGCGAACTGCTTGTCCATGTCCTCGGACACGGCCTGCAGCTCCTGGTCGATGGTCTCCTCGTACTTGGCCTGGTTGAACCTGGTCCTGACGGGCAGGTAGACGATCTTGTCGACGGGCACGCCGGCGGCAAGGGCCTTGTCAGCGAGGTCGGCGTACTTCCTGATGAGGGTCATCATGAAGTGCTGCCTCTGGATGGGGCAGTAGC
>CAVHQB010000175.1:1069-2787 GCA_963637895.1 Lachnospiraceae bacterium | reverse complement strand
AAGAAAGTCTCATTTTGTCAAGATCCGAGCTACACAACCCGTTGCTCGAATTCGGATCCTCGTTCTGCAACCACATTCTACTCTATCCGAGCTTCCGATAGTCATTAACGATTGCATATTTTGACAATATCTGCCTGATTTGTTCCATCGCCAGCATGCACCGGGGTGCGTGTGGGCTTTCTACCATTTGCTACCAGAATCTACCAAATACTACCATGGTAGAAAGAAATCCCCCGATTTCATCAGATTTCAAGCCTTCCGAGCCCATCTCCCGCGTTCGGAAACTTGCCCTGCGAGCAAGCTCAGCACCGAGAGCACGTTCGATGCCGTCTAAATTCCGGGCCGTCGACGATCATATGTAACAGACCTTTATTTCAATCGCAGGCGTTGTTTGACTAGCATTTTGCACCCCTGTTAGTCATATGTGCCTAGCACACTCTTGGACTATACATCCAAACGGTAAAATAGGGTTTTTTGTTGAGTCTAAATGGATATATCATCCAAGTGATTGAATGAATCAGAAACAGATCATCACCATAGTCGTGGCCGCGATCATCGTCATCGCGGCCGCCGTGGCTGTTGTGAAGTTCACCGGAGACAAAGACAAGAACGGATCGAGCAGCCTCGACACGGATGCCACCGTCCTCATCTACGGCAACGCCAACAACGACGGCCGCATAGACTCCAAGGATGTGGATTTCATACAGTCCATCGTGGACGGGAAGACCTCCTGGAACAAGGAGGCCAACCCCTTCGCCGACGCTAACGGCGACGGCTCCATCACGGCCGCCGACGTGGAGCTCGTCAAGAAGATCATCAACAACGAGAAGGCCACCGTCTACTACCAGAACTACTTCGGAGAGAAGCAGGCCGTCAACTACCCCCTTGTCAACAACAGGATCGCCGTGACCTACTGGCAGCAGGCCGAGGCCGTCTCGATCCTCGGTCACTGGGACGAGGTCGTCGTGGCCAGCAGGGCCGCCGTCGATGTCTACCCCGACCTGTACCCCTCGGACAACGTCGTCCCCGTGGGGACCACCGGAAGCAGCTCCAAGGCCGTCGAGGATCTGGAGGTCTTCACCGAGAACAAGGTCGACCTGATCATCGCCACTGCCTCCACTTCCGTCAAGACCGCTCTGGACGGCCTCTCCAACACGGACATACAGGTCATCTACCTGTGGCACTCCGGGCCCGACGTGGTCTCCACCATCCTGACCCTCGGAGTCCTCATGGACAGCGAGGACAGAGCCGAGGCTTACGCCCAGTTCTACGACAAGACCGTGTCCAGCGTGCAGGATGTCGTCAACGGCATCACCGACAAGCCCGGAATCGTGGCCAACATCACATACTCCAACACGGAGGAGAGGATGGACAAGAACGGCGGGATCACCGTCATGCTCAGCGACAGGGAGGGAGCCTACTACCTGCTCAGCATGCTCGGGAACGTCATGTCCGACCCCGACGCAGGCGAGTGGGGATACGCGTACAAGGACCTCGAGTGGTTCATGGAGAACGACAGCAAGATCGACTTCATCATCAACTGCGAGGCCAGCATCGGGTTCAACACCGGATCCACCAAGGATGCGTACAACGAGCGCTTCGAGACCAACGCCGAGATCTTCAACTTCACCACCGCTTACAAGGAAGGGAAGGTCATCGGGTCCGTCTACGCGTTCCTCGGAGGGTTCTCCGGCTGCGCCATGCTCCCCCTCCTGGCG
>CAVHQB010000175.1:0-1059 GCA_963637895.1 Lachnospiraceae bacterium | reverse complement strand
AGCATGATCTACCCCGACCAGTTCGACATGAACGACGCTCTGGACACCCTGCAGCACTGGTTCGACACCTTCACCGACGCCGACGTGGATGTCAACACCTGGGGCGCCTACTACTACACCGGCACCAACTACGACATCTGGTACAACCGCAAGTGAACGGAGCCGATAGCATGGATGAGGTCCAAGATCGCAAGGTAAGATCCATCAAAGACGCGGTGAGCCTGTGGGTGGAGGAAGAGGACGAGCCCGAGGGCATCGGAGAGAGCTACACCGAGTATCAGCGCTCGAGGACGCTCAAGTGCGCGTTCATAGGAGGATGCGTCCTCCTGTCCTTCCTCGTCATAGGCTATGCCCTGTCCGTCGGGACGTACTCGATAACGTTCCTGGAGACCTATCAGACGATCTGGAACCATCTGTGCGGAAACATCGTCGATGCTAACGACGACCTGGTGGTGTGGGAGTGGAGGCTCCCCCGCATAATGACGGGGGTCCTGGCGGGCTGCGGCCTCGCCGTGGCGGGAGCGGTCATGCAGACCATCCTCCGCAACCCCCTCGCCGACCCCTACACCACCGGGCTTTCATCGGGCGCGTCCTTCGGGGCCACCCTCGCCGTGGGGCTGGGAGTGTCCGTGACCGGCCTGGGCTACGCTATCGTGGCCAACGCCTTCATATTCTCCCTGGTCCCCATGGCCATAATCGTGCTTGTCTCGAAGATGAAGTCCTCGTCCCCCACCACCATGGTGATGGCAGGGATCGCGGTGATGTACATCTTCAATGCTATCAACACCATGGTCAGGCTCCGCCTGGACCCCGACACCCAATCCTACTTGTACGCATGGTCCGTCGGGTCCATATCCGGGACCGGCTGGGACGAGGTGGGGATAATGGCGGCGATCACCGTCGTCGGCGTCATCGCCCTTATGCTGCTGTCCAGGAGGCTGAACGTCATGTCCACCGGGGACGAGACGTCCAGGTCCCTGGGAGTGGACCCGGGGAAGATGAGGCTCATCGCCCTGGGGCTGGTGTCCCTCCTGACCGCCGGCATAGTGAGCTTCACAG
>CAVHQB010000174.1:0-2813 GCA_963637895.1 Lachnospiraceae bacterium | reverse complement strand
ATGGACGCGACCGTGGCAATCCTCCTGGCAGTCATGATGTGCATCCTCGGAGTCGAGATCGGATACTACTCGGCCGTGATTCAATCCAGGCTGGACGATATCGAGGAGCAGATCATGGAGTCAAAGGCGGATTTCTACTCGCTCCATCTCCTGGAGAAAATGGTAGACTCGGTAGATTCCCACAATTGGGGAGATCAGGAATCGCCAGACAACAGGAGGGAATGATGCCGCCTGGGATGAAGCTGACCGCCTGCGACAGGATGGTGCTTGACCTCATCGCATCCCACAGGGAAGGACTCTCGGTGAACGATGTGGAGGAGCTTCTGGGATTCAAGGAACCCGACGCGGAGATCCGCAAGGCCATGGCCCACCTGCGCCATTGTGAGCTTATCACGAGGAAGACGAGGGGAGGAGACAACCGCATAAGATGGGTCGCGAAATGACCCGTCATCAAACCTTTTCCTGTTCTTTTTCAGACACACGCCGAGAAAAGCCCCGTGTCGTTTTTCATCCGATGCCCTCTTTTGTCCGAATCGACCCGATTCAAAGGAGTCACAGTCTGATGCACGACAATCCATCTACGGATGACCAGAAATACCACCATGCTCATGGCACGGATGCAGGATGCCTTTCGGGACGGGACGCTCCATTTGGTGCATCCGATGGAGCAGGCGGTGGATGGGGCATGGACCGCGACCGTTCGAGGGCTGACATGGGCATCCTGCTTCTTAACCCCCCTTAAATAACCTCGCGCAGTCCGTTTTTCACCTAAACGGAGGGTAAACCGTGAAAAAAGACTCTGACCATTCATCGGAGGCAGGCAGATGACGTTTGACTGCGACGATGACCTTGACACCTGCTCGCTCGACGATTATTTTGATGATCTCGACGAGGACACTCTAGGAATCCCAAGACCTCGCAAGCCGAAAGCCAAGACTGAGAAGGCTCCGCCGACCGAGGACGAGCTAAAAGCCCGTGCGGTCAAGAGCAAGCAGCGGAGCGTCATGAGACGCGCATTGTCCGAGCAGCACATGAACGAGGTGCTGGATTGGCATCTAGAGGAGGGATGCGCCTATCACATCATCTCCGCAGGCGATGTGGATTTCATGACTTACATGAGAGGCATCGTCAAGCAGCATCCCCTCGACTATCTCCTTTGCTCCACATGGTGCATGGCGATGGAGGATGCGCAGGAGATCGAGGGGTGGCTCAAGAGAGGGATGGTCGAGAGATGCGATGTGTACGTCGGAGAAATCTTCATCCAGCATTACATGGCGATTTTCGAATTCCTCGCAGACCTCCTGCCGGAGTTCGGAGGCCGTCTTTGCATGCAGCGCAATCACGCCAAAGTCATGGTCGGCTATTGGCATGGAGACGATGGGGCAGTTCATGGAGTCGCGGTCACATCCTCCGCCAACATCAACACGAATCCTCGCATCGAGCAGGCGGTCATCACCGTGGACAAGGAGGTTGCGGACTTCTACAAAGGATTCTTTGATGAATTGAAACCCAAGAACGCATGGCCGATTCCGTGGAAGCCTTATGAGGTGGCACGATGCCTGTCAAGCTCGACGATGGGTGCATCTACGCCGATATCAAAGGTCCCGACGGGAAGACGATGCGCATCAAGCTTCTGAACCATGTCAAGACCTCCGAGGGCAAGGGCAGAAAATCACTCCTCCTGACTGATGATGGAGCGAAATGGATCGAGCAGCAGATTGGGCAGGGGGCGCAGATCGATGACCTCGCCGCCGAAATGTGTGTGGGGATAAAGACGCTCTACAGTCCTGCGAATAAGCAAAAAACACAACAGGCTATAGAAAAGGGAGAAGCGTCCATTAATAACCGCCTCCGCAGGGCGCAGTTCAAGGCGGCCTTCAACGGCAACACATCGATGCTCATTTGGCTCGGCAAGAACAGGCTTGGTCAGACCGACTCTCCGAAGGGCATGGGCAATGAAGCCCTCGCCGAGTTCGCGGAAGCCATTGTCAAAGCGTCCAGGTCATCCTCGAAGGATGCCGAGTCGTGGGAGGAATGATGCCTAAAGAAGCGACGCTCAAGCCCTTCGGCGAGAAGGTCATCAAGCGCATCGCCTGCACCGATGCCCTTCAATTCTACGAGGGTCCTGTCCGTTCGGGGAAAACCCTCGCAAGCACCCTGTCGCTTCTTTACTACATCGAGACGCATGATGTGTCGGTCGGCATGATGACCGGGGACACCGCAGGGTCGGTCACCCGTAACGTCATCAAGGGCGAGTTCGGACTGGCTGGACTTTGCCCCGGCGCAAGAGGACCGACCACTAAGGACAACTCATTTCAGATCATCCTCCCGACGAGCCATGGGGACGTGACCATCTACATCTTCGGAGGCGGCAAAGCCAACTCCGATGACCAGCTTAGAGGACTGACCGCCGATTTCTGGTACGCGGACGAGATCACCAAGCATCACAAGACATTCGTTGCCGAGGCGATGGCAAGGCTGGCGGCGGCCGACCATCCTTTCATGATTTGGACCTCGAATCCCGACAACCCGAACCATTGGCTCTACAGGGAGTATACCGATAAGTTCCTCGCCATGACCGACGAGGAAAAGAGGACGTTCGGGGGATACCACGAGTTCCACTTCACCTTAGAGGACAACCCCATCATGACTCGCTCGAAAATTGATGCCCTCAAGCTCCGTTATTCGGGATTCGAGTATGATCGGAAGGTCCTCGGCCTGCGGTGCGTCGCAGAAGGGCGTGTTTATCCTCGTGTCGACGCGACCTTCTTCCGCGACTTCGACAAGTCCGAGGTCGATGTGCAGTACTGCGC
>CAVHQB010000173.1:0-2836 GCA_963637895.1 Lachnospiraceae bacterium | reverse complement strand
GGGAGACCCTGGCCAGCATCAACGTGGTCCTGGACAGGTACACCTGGGAGTCCGGCTTCATCGCCGACGGCTCCGCAAGGAACGTCGTCGAGAAGCTCAAAGAGTCAAAATACGCCGGACAGACCGACGACGGCGCATGGTTCGTGGACCTGAAGGACTTCAGGATCCAGGGCAAGAACACCAAGTTCACCTTCACCCGCTCCGACGGGACCACCCTGTACACCACCCGCGACCTCGCATACCACATAGACAAGTTCGCCCGCTCCGACGAGGTCATCGACGTCCTCGGAGAGGACCAGAAGCTGGGGTCCAAGCAGCTGTGCTCCGCATTGGAGATCATGGGCTACGACAAGATGCCCGAGCCGCTGTTCTACTCCTTCGTGTCCCTTCCCGAGGGGAAGATGTCCACCAGGAAGGGAGTGGTCGTGTACCTCGACGACCTTGTCGACGAGGCCGTCGCCCACGCCTACGAGGAGATAAGGTCCAGGATGGAGACCAGGAACGCCGAGATGCCCGAGGAGAGGATGAGGGAGATCGCCCGCATCGTCGGTACCGGAGCTATCAGATACAACATCGTCCGCGTCCAGCCCGAGAAGCAGTTCGTCTTCAAGTGGAGCGAGGCCCTCAACTTCGACGGGAACTCCGGCCCGTACCTCCAGTACGTCCACGCAAGGGCATGCAGCATGCTCAGGAAGGCCGGGGAGTTCGAGAGGGACACCGATCCCGCCCACCTCACCGACGAGATGGAGATCAACCTCGTGAAGAAGCTGGCCCGCTACGGCGAGGTCCTGAAGGAGGCCGGGGACGGGAAGAGGATCAACGTCCTGCCCGCCTACGGGCACGAGCTCGCGGTGGCCTTCAACCAGTTCTACGCGAACGTGTACGTGCTGGAGGACAGCCCCCGCAGGAACGCCAGGCTGACGCTGGTCGAGTGCACCCGCACCGTGCTGGCCGATGTGCTGGACTGTCTGGGAATGGGCGCCCCCGAGGAGATGTGAGCGCATGGAGGTCCGCCCTGTCAGGATCAAGGACATCGAAGCCGTCCGCGAGCTGGAGATATCCTGCATCAAGGAGTACTTCGCAGCCACGCTGGAGAACAAGTGGGAGGACCTTCCGCAGGAGTGGAAGGACAATCTCGGGGCCAGCAGCCCCAGCCACTTCCAGACGTACCTGAAGAGCGGCCTGAGCCTGGTCGCGGAGGAGGACGGCGAGATCGTCGGCTTCATCTTCGCCCAGATGCTCCATCACATCGCAGACGAGGACAACCTGCTCTGGATAGAGAACATGGGGGTCCACAAGTACTTCCGCCGCCAGATGGTGGGGTACAAGCTCCTGAGGGAGTGCGTCAGGCTGGGAAGGGAGCAGGGCGCCGGCGTCGCGCACGCGATGATACAGCCGGACAACGCCCCTTCCATTCTCCTGTACAAGAAGCTCGGGTTCTTCATGGACAGGCGCGAGGTCGCGCTGCTGGACCTGAACGACCCGAAGCTCAAGCTTTGAAACCTTTCGGCCGGGGGTTCCCTCGGCCACTGATCATGCTTTTTCCGCGGACCCGGATTCCCTGTCCTTTATCGCTTTCACCAGCACGAGCGCCAGGACGCATGATATTAAGATGAGGGCTCCGCCGGTGAATCCGATGCCGTCAACCGAGCCCGCGTCGGTGACCATGCCTCCGACGATGGAGCCCATGGCAATCCCCACGTTGAAGATCCCGGAGTACAGGGACATGGCGATGGGCACGGCATCCTGGGGCGACGCTTTGATGACCTCGTTCTGGCTGGCGACGCAGAACGCTATGGCGCACATGCCCCATGCGGCGCATACTACCCCTGTCAGCATCGTCGATGAGCAAGCGGGGTCCAGGAGCAGGAGGCACAGGCCTGCGCCGACCATCACGGTCAGGAGGAATCCGAACCTGGTGCGGTCGTAGAGCTTGGTGAACAGCATGCTGCCGACGATCCCGGCCAGGCCGAAGACGGTCAGCATGAGGGTGACGGTCTCCTCGGACATGCCGCCCGCCTGCTTCAGGAAGGGCTCGATGTAGCTGTATCCGGTGTAGTATCCTGTGACGTACACTGCCAGCATAACGTACATGCAGACGAGGACCTTGTTGCGGTAGATGTCCGGGAGCCTCTTCAGGGTGAACGTACCTGGGTTCTCCACCCTGGGGAACACGATCACCAGGAGGATCAGGGCCAGCAGCGATGCGGCGGCTATGGTGACGAAGGTCATCCTCCATCCCAATGCGAGGCCGATGATCCTTCCCAGAGGGAGCCCGATGATCATGGCGATGGATGTTCCCGTTGCGACAGCGCTCAGGGCGAGCTTCTGCTTTCCCTGAGGGACCACTTTGACCGCGAGGGCGGCTGCGATGGACCAGAACACGGCGTGGGCGACGGCGACTCCGAGACGGGATACGACGAGCATGCCGTAGCTGGCGGAGATCCCGGAGAGCACCTGGAACGCGGTGAACAGGACGACGCACATCAGGAGCATCCTGCGGTACTCCATCTTCCTCAGCAGGAGCATCATCGGGAGCGACAGGATGGCGACCGCCCAGGCGTAGATTGATATGACCAGGCCGATCCTCGATTCGGGCATCCCGAAGTCGGCTGCCATGTCCGATAGGAGCCCTATGGGCATGAACTCGGACATGTTGAAGATGAACACGCAGATCGTTATCCCCGCCAGGGGGAGCCATTGCCTTGCAGCCACTTGATCGCCGGGACCTGCTCTTCCGAGGTTCGGGATAAATGTTTCGGGGAAAGGCGGACGGGATGCACGGATGCAGGTCATTGGAGTCGCTGAGGTTCCTCGGCGATAAGCCGGAGATGGG
>CAVHQB010000172.1:0-2851 GCA_963637895.1 Lachnospiraceae bacterium | reverse complement strand
ACCCTGAGGCTCCCAGCAAGAGCGGATCCTCCAGAGCCTATGGCCATAGACGCATGGGACGGGCATCTGAAGCGCCTCGGGAACTGGCTGTACGCCAGCCTGGACCACGTGATGTCGGCGTACTGCCAGAGAATGCTACTCAGGACTGGACTCCTGCGTTGGAGTTTATCTCCATTATGGCGGACATCACGCGGCTCCAAAGGGCCATGTCCGTGAACACCTCCGAGGGGGAGCCGAGGTTCGTGAACGGGGATTCCGTCAGAACATGGAGGTCGGATATCACACCGTTGCGGACCACGTATTCGATGATCTGGTTGATGAAGTATATCTGCCTGTCATCGAGGTCCGTCTCGTCTATGTACCTGGAGAAGGCCTGCTTGGCAGCGTTGATGTCCAGTCCTGTGATCTCCCTGATGAACAACGGAAGCGGCTTGTTCTCGAACTCCTTGTGGTAGTCCTCGGCGGTCCCCACCTCGCTCCAGAGGATCTTCTCGAGCTCGGATATGTCGCTGCCGTCCAACGGGACGTTCGTCTTCAGCTTCCTGATGACCGGATCGTCCTCGTGCGTGCGGACATAATGCTCCGCCTTCTCACGGTACGAAGCGAGGCTTATTTCCACTAGCTCCGAATCGTTCACCTTTATGTCCAGGACCTCGTCTATGAAGTTCGTGTCGCAGGGCATCTTAACCGCCTTGGTCACGTACTTCATGATGTCGCGGAGCTCGATCCTTATGGATTCGTAAGCCTCCAGGTCGGCGTTCTCCAGATAATCGTCTTGGAGGACGGCCTCGATGGTCTTCCTGCGGGCCGCCACATCCGGGATCACCATCTGCTTCGACAGCGCGGCGACCCATTTCCTGACCCTCTTGAAGAGCTCGGCCTTCGGGGAATCGGTGATGTACCCCTTCTCGATCATCAGCATCAGAGCATCCATGCGGATGGCTTCAGGATCGTCATCGTAGGGAAGGATCAGCGGAGCGAGCTCCTGCTCTATCATGCGGACATCATCGGGAATCAGAGAATCCAGGTTCTCCCTTTGGGAGTAGTAATCGACAGCTTTCAGATGCGCCATCACGGCGAAGTTGTCCCTGGAAAGCTCCCCGAGCTTGGCGATCATGTCCTCTACGAGGGACCTGCGGAACGACATGAACGGCTCTTCCTGGTACTGGAGCTCCTGCAGACGGCATGCTACAAGGGCCTTCACGGCGAAGATCCTCCCCTGGATGGATTCGGCCTCCAGGATTTCGACTCCTTTGGGACTCACGCGGAAGAACTCGAAGTTGCGGCAGAAATCGAAGATGTAGAAGAACTCCTTGTCCTTCCCATCCATCAGCCCCGGGCAGAGCCTGGTCCCCCTTCCGATCATCTGCCAGAACTTGGACTTGCTGTAGACCGGCTTGAAGAACACGAGGTTTAGCACGTCGGGGATGTCGATGCCCGTGTCCATCATGTCCACGGACACTGCGATGCGCACCTTGGAATCGGGGCACTTGAACTGCTTGATCAGGTCGTCCGAATAGGAGTTGTAGTTGTCTATGACCTGGCATTGGCCGACATAGCTGGGGTACTGCTGGTTGAAAACCTCCAGGATCTTCTCGGCATGCCTGTGGTTGCGGGCGAACACTATCGTCTTCCCCATCGTGCTGCCGTCATCGATCTTCTGGCCGAGCCTCATCACGGTGTCGAGAACGCGCACGATGGTGTCGCAGTTGAACAGCCACTTGTTGACCTTGGAGCTCTCTATCTTCTCCGGAATCGGCTCATCGTCCAGGAACAGGTTCTCGTACTCCTCCCGCTCTTCAGGAGGCAGGTCCAGATAGACCACCCCGCGCTGGAGGATCTTGGTCTCCACTTCCACGGACTTGTAGTCCACGAGGTACCTGTCGTTGACCGCCTGGGCCAGCTCGTACCCGTAGGTGGGCATGCCGCTCTCCAGGTTGAATATCTCGTAGGTGTTCTTGTCTATCTCGTCTTTGGGGGTCGCCGTGAGCCCGACGAGGAGGCAGTCGAAGTACTCGAATATCTCGCGGTATTTGTTGTAGATGCTGCGATGCGCCTCGTCCACGATGACGAGGTCGAAATGACCGTCGGAGAACGTCCTGGTGTTGTCCTTCTCACGGGTGCGGTCGATCAGGTTGATCATGGTCTGATATGTCGACAGGATGCAGCGCGCGTGCATGTCGCACTTGTCCTTGCATATGTTGGATGATGAAAGCGTCGGGAGGAGGTTCGCGAAGCTCTCGGCTGCTTGGGACACAAGGCTCGTGCGGTCGGCCAGGAACAGGATGTTGCGAACCCATCCCTTGCGCAGGAGGACATCTACCAGGGAGATGACCGTGCGCGTCTTGCCGCTGCCGGTGGCCATCACCAGCAGGGCCTTCCTCCGATTGTCCTCGAACGCGGAGCATACAGCTTTGATGGCGCCCTTCTGATAGTATCTGTTGCTGATGCTGTCGTTGATGGATGCGTCCGACAGACTGAGCTGACGGTTGTACCTTATATTGAAGAGCTTCTCGAGGTCGCGCTTGCAGTATACTCCCCAGACCCTGCGTTCTTGATAGGATCCATCCAATATGCGGGTCTCGTAGCCGTTGGTCAGGAATATGACCGGCCTGCGATGGAACTTCGATTCCAGAAGATCTGCGTACAGCTCTGCCTGATGCCTTCCCACCGCAGGGTTCTTGGAGGTGCGCTTGGCCTCGATCACTGCCAGAGGACGGCCGTCGTCTCCGAACAGGACATAATCGGCAAATCCCACGCCTGCGGAGTTCGGCATCCCTTGGAGCTCGTACTCGTTGATCCAATCATGGTTCTCGATCCATCCCGCATCGCGCAGGCTCTTGTCTATGAA
>CAVHQB010000171.1:0-2852 GCA_963637895.1 Lachnospiraceae bacterium | reverse complement strand
ACGTCCCACACGGTCTCTTTGGTCCTCAACGGAGGCTCACTGACAAGTGGAACGCAGAGACTGACCGTATATGACGGCAGGACCATCAGTCCGGCTCAGCTGAGCGGAGTTACGCTCACCAGAGACGGCTATTCCTTCATAGGGTGGTGCACAGATGTCGCGCTGAGCAAGCTCTACGTGGCAGGGCCCGACGGCAGGATCACACAAGATACCTCTTTGTACGCGAAGTGGAGCTTGGACGAAGGTTTCAAGGTCGTCATCGACGACAGGTACGGCCGTGTGACTGCCACATATCCCTTCGAAGGGAACGATGTGGTCTATACCAACGGGATGCTCCTCCCCGAAGGAACGGTGCTGACGCTGACCTTCCAGGAAGGCACGGGCGTGGACCTATTGGGATGGACCGTCAACGTGAACGGAACAAGGTCCGTCCGCGACGCAGGCACGCTCAAGATGACCGTTTCCGGATACACAGAGATCTCGCCTACGTTGATGATCTACTCCACATCCAACGCTCTGATCAACATCACCGACATGCCCACGCCGGAAGGGGAGAACGCTGTCCTCATCTGGTCCAAGCAGTACGATGTCGACACGTCGATGAACGTCTGGACGGGAATGCCCTCGATCCCTCTCATCGTGGACGAGTACGTCTACGTCCGTGCTGCCGACAGCATATACAAGCTGGACATATACACCGGAAGCGTGGTCGGCACCCTGTACGAAAAGGGAACAACCTCGCACTCATACTACGCATACCTCGGGTTCGGAGGAGGATACATCATAGATTACCAGACGGAGAGCGCGTACGACCTGGATCTGAACAAGGTCGCCGAGCTCCCTAAGAGCTTCACCGCCGTGTTCTACGACAGCGGGTATTTCTACGGGCTCTGCGACGGCAGGCTGTGGAAGTTCACGGTCGGGCAGGACTCAGCGGCTCTGGTGACGGACAATGCTTGGAAAGACGGCGTGGAAGTCGCATGGCACGGGATCTACGGGACCACATCCACTCCGGTCTTCACAGGCGGATGGGTCTACTTCCTCGAAGTTGACGGCGACTCCAGGATCATCGGAGGGGTCAACACATCCACCGGCCAGCACGAGAAGTTCGTCATGGAGAAGATGGACGGATACCTCTGCGACGACGGATGGCTCACCCTTTACGAATACAAGGGCTCGAAGTACCTGTTCCTGACGGGATACAAGAGCAACCTGTTCGATTCCGGAGGCACCACGGGCGGGTCCATCGCGGACTGCGTCAAGCTCGATGCCAACGGCACCTTCGTCGAAGATTCGGAGAGATGGATGGAGTTCGCTCCGTCCGGCACCGCTTCCGCATTGGTGGTAGTCGACGGAAGGGGGTACATCAACATCACGCAGATGGCGTCCGAGGCAACGGAAATCAAAGTCCTGGGCTCTGGAGCATGGTTCCATGTCGTGGATGTAGATGCATTCCTGGATGCGCCTCAGACCCTCTGGAGCGAGAATGCCGGGAAGATGGATTACAATGTCACATATGGATATGGAAAGGACGGCGAAGGGATTACGATCGACGGGAAAGCCTACAAGTGGCTGATATACGCCGAGAAGAGCGTCCAGAGCCACGGGTCCATCGTCGTCAGCACAGCATACAAAGACACCACTGGGAAGGTGTACATCTATCTCCTCCCGTACCAGTCCAGCGAGCAGGCCCTCTACACCTTCACCGACTATGCGGGGAAGACCGTGGCCTCCAGCTACCTCAAGTCGTCGCCTGTAGGCGCGAACTACGGATCCCAGGCCGTGCGCGTGGGTCCCAACGGCGAGCTGATATGGTACACGGATTCCGGTACCCTGTGGTGCGTCAGCGGGATATCCAAGGTCCCGTACAGGTTCCTGATACAGGACGAGACGAGCGCGGAATGGGTCAAGGCCACCGGCAGCAGCATGCTGGACGCGTTGAAGAACGCACTGAAGACGAAGGGATGGGATGTCAGCACCGACGATCTGAACGTGTTCGTGAAGGTCGTCGCTGATTCGAAGACTCAGTACGTGAAGGTGAGCGATCTTACCAACAAGGCATTCTCGAACTATCGTGAATTCCTGGTGTCCACGGACATCTCGGATATCAACGACATCCCTGAAAGGACGTTCTACCAATACAATGCTGACGGGGCTGCAGAGTCTTTCAGCATCATAGAGCTCTTCGACGACCACACGGTCAAGGGAAAGCTGACAGTCAGTGGGTTCTCCAATATACTGATCCATAACGGCAAGACTGTCGAGTGGATCGGTGTCGACGGAAGCGGCACCCTTGAAGCACAGATTGCAAACGCGCTGGAAAAGGCGGGCGTGTCGTTCAACGGATACACCATGAACGTGTTCGTGTTCACCGACGGTTCCTGGAAATCAGTATCCGATACAACGGCAGCTATTCTGCCCGATTGCAACTACTTCATTTCCGTGAAAGTGGAGAATCTGAACAAGCTCCCGTCCGATTCTTACTACAGAATCGACGAGAACGGGAAGATTCTCTGCAAGACGCTTGAAGAGTTAATGGCGAACAGCAATCTGATCGGACAGTACACGACCACTCCGATATATGCCGTCGAATACGAGCTCAACGGAGGCACGGACTCGAGCAATTTCACTGCGATGACGCCAGTTGTCCGCGAAGGTGTGTTCGAGGTTCCCGATCTCGAGACCATCAATTCGAAGGTCGCTCGCAGCAACTATGTCATCCAGGCTTTGCTCGTGGATGGCAGGGATGTCTCCGGCAAGGAGATCACAGTGACCGCCGATACGGTCATCAAGGTCAGCTGGGCATGGAAGAACGCGGATGAGAGGGTGGCCGATGTAGGCCTGTCCTCTAC
>CAVHQB010000170.1:0-2866 GCA_963637895.1 Lachnospiraceae bacterium | reverse complement strand
GGCGTCCATGGAGAGGCCGATTCCGATGAGCAGGACGGACAATAAGTCCATGTGATAGGCTAGAGATTGCAGGTATATGAATAGGGATGGTGGGCGATCCTCGTCGCATCACGGATGCCGGGCATCGTCGAGATAGGAATCGAGGCGGTGCGAGCACCTTCCTCTCAAATCGACGATCCTGTCGCGGGGCATGACCGCTCCCCACAGGAGCTCCGTGTCCTCCGAGAACACCCTGCGCCTCCCGAAGGGGTCCTCGCGCTGGCCCGCATAGCAGTAGATGCATCCGTGGCCGCACGTCCCGTACTCCCCGATATCTATGCTCTTGACGCACCTGCATCCGTCCCTCACCGGGACGTCCTGTGTCTCGTACGGGATGTCCAGCAACCTCATCGTCTCCCTGTCCATGCATCCCCTGGGCTCGATGCCGTATTCGGAGTAATCGTCGGTGCCGCAGCAGTGGGTCAGGGTCATCCCATGGTCCCGGGCGACCTCGGAGGCCATCTTCACGAACTCTATCCTCTCGGAAGGGGATATGCGCCTGATGGCTCCTGATTCCTCGAGCCTGATGAGCTTGCCGTAGATGTCCACGAAGCTGAAGATGCACCTGTCGGTCCACCTGGATGCTTCCCTGCACATCATCTCGAACTTCCTGCGGTGGTAGTCCATGCTGATGCCCCTGTTGAGTATCACGGGGTCGTACCTCCAGGACATCCTGTCCCTGCCGATGATATCGGAGATGGCTTCGCAGGAGTCGGAGATGTCGGCCTTGAACCTGACATAGGGCTCGATGTCCTTGTGGTAGGGAGTCATGGTGACCTGGAAGAGGGCGGTGTGGCCCATCCTCCCGATCTCTCTCATGTGATCGACCATGGGGCCCGGGTCCTTGGTGATGAAGACGATGCAGTCCACGTTGTCCCTGGAGAGGTCGATCCTGTGGACGACCGTCCTTGAGACTGGGTTGCGGACGAGGACGTGGCCGGCGCGGAGGCGGTTCATCATCCACTCGGAATGGAACGCGGGGATGTCGGTGCGGCGGCTGGCGCTTATGATCATCGGGGGAGGGGATTGGATGGAGGGGGATATATGATGCGGTCGGACCGGAAGCAGAAGCATCGCGGGATCGGACGATGGCCGTCATCAGCCCTGATGCATGATATCGGAAAGGGCGATCAACAGCTCGGCGACGGACTCTCCCATGGGGGTGAGCCTCAGCGACCCGCTCCTTCCGTGGACGGTCATCTCGATGATGCCTTCCCTCTCCAGGATCTCGAGCTTCATGCTCATCCTGTCTCCGCGGGCCACGTTCCTGTAGACCGCGGTCTTCAGGCATCCGGGGTTGCGGTGGATGAACACGATTATCTCGGCCATATGAGGCTCGTCGAAGAGCTTCAGGCCCATGGGGCCGTCGGATTGCGATGGCATGAGAATATGGGGTCGGGGCCCCCGGTCGGTGCCGGAAGCCCCTGGGTTTGCTTTCAGGTGCCTGGTGTCAGGATCCTCTTCCTCTCTCGGTCGGAGCAGATGTTCTCTTCACCGGGTTCGGACCTTCCTGTCATCGGGTCGCGCTCACGACCTCATCATGCGCAGGGCGACCATGACCGCCATGACGGCGATCAGGACGACCAGGACGATGAGGAGGATGTCTGTCAGACTGCTGTCCTTCTTCTCGGGAGTGGGGACAACAGGAGTCGAAGCAGACGATCCGGTGAGGTTGATCACGATGTTGTGGTTGCTTCCAGAGACGGTGAAGGTATCGCCGGAGACGGTCTTGCCATCGACGGTTATGACAGCAGATCCTTCGTAACCGGATTTGAGCGATGCAGAGAGCTTGTGGGTCCCTGCGGCGATCTTCCCAACGGTCTTGAACTCGTTGTTCGCGGACTGGACCAGCATGTTGCCATCCAGGGCGACGGATGCGAACCCTCCGTCGGAGTAGACGGTCACCGAATAGATGTCATAGTCGATCATCGCGGTGAGGGCGGGCGTCCCTGCGGGAATCGCAGCATACGAGGGGGTCGAATCCCCGGTGTACTTGGCTCCGCTGGCGGTCTTCCATCCCTTGAAGTCCGCATCGGTCACAGGGGCCTTGGAGACTTCGAAGGTGGATCCGGTCACTGCATAGACGGTCATCCAGAGCCTGTTTTCGACGTTGAACTCGGTCTTGTTCAGAGAGGAGATGCTCTCGGGAACGGTGGCTCCGGCGATGACATATGCGACACCGGAAGGAACGAGTTCGACATTCCCGGATATGGACGCGGACGCGGCCACATCTCCGGTTCCCAGCCCGACGTACAGGGCGAGGATCCTTGCGGATCCTCCAACTGCAGAGGTCGTGGTGGCGGCCACATTGAGGGCTCCGGTGATGACGACCTTGGAGCCGGCAGCCGTGACAACGAGGCTCATGCCGGTTCCGACGTTCAGTGTGCCCTCGATAGCGAGGACCTCGTTGACGGTCAGGGCGCCTCCGACTTCGAGAGTGCCGGACACCTTGAGGTTGTCTATGATGAGGTTGTCGGTGTAGACGGTCCCATCGATGACGACAGATGCGGTCTTGGATGCTGCATCCGATATTGTGCCTTTCACGGTGAGCTTCTCGCCGCTGCTGGGCGTGGTTGCGGAGAAAGAGACTCCCGAATAGGCCGCATCGGACAGAGAGATGCTGCCGTTGGCACCTGCGACGGTCCCGACGAACACGCCATCGCCATCCACTGTCATGGATGCATCCTTCAGGACGATCTTAGAAGCGATGAGCTTCCCTACGACGGAGACGGTCACAGGCTCGGCAGGCGTCCCGGTGAAGGGGACCTCGCCCGTGGTGAGTTCTCCGTAAAGGGAGACTTTCCTGTCGGTGGCGGAGGATGCATTC
>CAVHQB010000169.1:0-2890 GCA_963637895.1 Lachnospiraceae bacterium | reverse complement strand
ATTCACGACAGTACAGTAGTGACTTTGTTAGAAACTAAGGATTTAATGAAGGAAACCATGGATACGATAATGTCGTTCAGTGACCATTCCCGTAATAGCAGATTGGATGAGTTCATCTGAGTAGATCTAAGAGTTCAGGAGTTACTCTAAAATTGCTGATTTCGAGATCGTAAGCGATTTTCTGGCTGATTTCTGGGGAAATCAAGCCCTTGTCTCTCATATGTCTGATGATCCCTATTGTTCCTGTGCATTGAATCGGAGGAATTTTGCAGCCCACTATAGCTTCTATCCTAGGATTGAGATGAAGCCCTCTCACAATAGATCTGGCGAGGGACTCATCAATCACCACATAGTTCTCTACGCCAGCCTGTGTCATCAATATGGATGAGGCAATCGACTCGATCTCTCCAGGACCCAATCTGAAGTTAATCGATTGTATTGCATTGACTAGAGCTGTGAACTTCTTGTCTCTTTCCACAGCTTCTGGAAGATCCTTTACCGATTCATACAGAGGTACGTTACCAAGATTTTTGCACTCTCTGAATACCGCACCTGCCAAGACAACATCATAATGTGTTTTGACCAATTCCAACACATCTACGCATGTTATCTCCTTCCCCAAAGAGGATACGGCGGAGTTATCCAGGATTTTCTTCAAGACTTCCACCTAATCTTTAATCTGTTCAGATAGTCTTCGAATTCGAAGTAGCCCATTCCTGCAATTTTAGCCGCTTGTGATGCAGTTATCTTTCCTTTCTTCAGCATAGATACAGCGTTCTTTACACGATCGTGTTTGATATCATTCCATACTTCTGAATTGATAACATAATCTGGGAATACGACATAGATGAAAGTAAGCAGTTCATCTTCAGTCAATCCAGAGACGAATTCTTTGTTTTCGAGGACGGTGCTTTTCAAAGGTTCTTTTACACGTTTTTCTATCTCTTTGAAGACTTCCTGCCCCTCATCTGATAGTTCGAAATCAGAGTCTGACAGATATCCACTGCTTTTGATAACTGCCACATCCTCGTTGATCCGTTCGGAGTACGGTCCTTTTTTGTATTGTTGAAAGGTGTATACTCTGTTCAGTAGCTCAGGAAGTGCTATCGATGAGAGGAACATTATCTTTTGGACATCGACTTCGTTTTCAACAGGTTTCCCTAAAGCACCGAGACAATAGAGCACTAATCTTTGAGATGCGTCCATGTTGCTAACTTTCTGATTATAATCAACGCATGATTCGGTCATTCATCATCCTCCTGTGGGCACCTGCAGTCAATAGCTAATTATGGTTTGAATACACGGCCCATGTGGGCGAACGTGCACAATCTGATTGTCAAGTTGAGCGAACTCACATCTATATGTCGATCTTTTGGAGCGTAGAGGGTGTGTGACGCATCTTTCATTGTCAGATGTCATTTATCGATAGTGCGTGATATACTATCTCGTATCCTTTTAGCATTGGAGCTACGGTTTCACTGTTCTTCCTTAGTATTCTATTGTTTGATTTGGTAGGATCCTGATTAACTTCAATTATGTCGGCTCTCATTTCGATGTCGTCTATAACCAATATACCTATCTCAACGGTCCCGTCCCTGTTCCAGAAACCGCCGATCTGAGTGAACTCGGATTCTTCCGAGATCCTCCGCCTGAAGAAGTCCTCGAGGACCCTTCCCTCGTATTCCGCCAGCCCTGCGCGGACCGACCTGAGATGTAGGTCGCTCCTCCCGAGCTCGATGTAGTCGGAGCAGGGCTGGACGAACCTGAAGTAGAACCTGAGGTACATGTCGGAGACTTTCCAGCGGGAGTTGCGGGCATTGGGCCTCATCGGAACCGGCGATTCCTGCTTTATCATCCCATGGACCTTCTCGAGGTTCTCCAGGTATGCTCCCGCCTGTATGCCGAGGATGTCCTCTATCTCGGACCTCCTTTCATGTCCTTGGGAGATGAGCTGGAGGATGGAAGCGTAAGTGCGATGGTCCTTCCCGAACTCCGACATCAGGATGTCCTTCCCGTCGGTAAGGAATGCAGATCCGTTGGACAGGGCTGCTTCCAGCATCTTCTCGGCAGTCACGGCGCCGGAATCCATCAATGCCGCCACGTAGAACGGGACTCCGCCGGTCAGCATGAACAGCATGAGCTCGTCTTCTTGCACGAGGCCCGGATTGTGCTCCCGGAGGATGGCCTTCATCTGCGCCAGAGGGAAGGGCTCGACACGGATCGTCGAACCGGGGCGATGGAACAGAGGCTGCTTCTCGTCTTCGAAGATCCCGGCCATCGGCTGAGCCGGTCCGCTGACGATGAGGTCGATATGCGAACCGTCGCGGCAGGAGTCCCATGCCATCTGGATGTCTCCGAATATGGAAGGGTCCACGTTGCGGAGCTCTTGGAACTCATCGATTATGACAGTGATGGGCTCGGTCCTGGAGCGGACCATGAGCGCTTTCAGTAGGTCGCCCACGGTTTCGATCCTGCCGGGGATGTCTATCCCTGCATCGGATGCGGCCCTCTGCATTCTCTCGCAGAGCATCTTCTGGTCCAGCCTTGTGACGAAAAGGTAGACGTACTTGGTGCCGCGGACCGATTCGAGGATCAGAGCGGTCTTCCCTACCCTGCGTTTGCCGAGCACGGCGGTGAAGGTGCTTTCGGTCAGGGACCTCTCCCTGATGGAACGGAGCATGGAGAGCTCCTTCTCGCGGCCGTAGAATCTCATGATTATCGTAATGGAAATTACAGTAATAAATATTACGATAATGAGGGCCACAGGGAACAGCTGGAAGATGCCGTCCCTGGGCCTGTGGTCAATCCATCTGGTTTATCAGTATCGCCGGGCGCCCTTCATGCATGATCACCTCGGTCTCGACACCGTAGACCTCTCTGAGGTTCTCGC
>CAVHQB010000168.1:0-2915 GCA_963637895.1 Lachnospiraceae bacterium | reverse complement strand
GAAGGCACTGGACCCTATGTGCTCCACGGACGATGGGACCGTTATCCTGGAGAATGCCTTCGAAGAGCAGGCCTGGAACGCGCTCTCGCCTATGTACAACAGAGAATCGTGGAGGGTCACGGGCATCAGTGACGTGCAGTTCCTGAAAGCGCCATCGCCTATGTGCATGACCGATTCCAGCCCATACACGTTCTTGATCGTGGAACCGCGGAATGCCAATGTGCATATCTCGGTGACCGTTGCCGGTAGCTCGACGGTCTCAAGGGAATACATCCTGTATTCCAGCCCATACACTCCTGACAGGACGGGGTCGGTGGAATTCATGAATGCTGCATCGCCGATATACGTCAGAGCATACTCCCTTCCGTCGGCCATGACAGACCTCGGAACGACCACATACGATCCGGACAGGTACCTGTCTATGTACGCCTTGCCCTCTATGATGGCGAACTTGAAAGAGAACGCGTCCTTCCCTACAGAGCCGTTGTATAGGTAGCGGTCATGGACGTCTATATCGTCTTCAGACCACCCTCCCCTGTCGGACATGCAATGGATCCTCACATACGACGGAGGCGTTCCGACGAATTCCGGATGGTCCCCGAGGAAATAGATGTCCTTCGCGGTGCAGGACCAATCCAGCCACTCGAAGGTCTTCACGGTCATCGGGACCACGATGGCCTGCACATCTGTCGCATCTCCGAAAGCGTCGGCGGATATGTGCGTCAACGGGCGATTGCCGAACGCGGACGGCACGAAGAGGATGTTTCCCTTGAAATCCCCCTTTATGGAGGTCAGCTTGGATTGCGGATCATCGCCGGAGCTGCTCGAACCGGACAGCTCGTATTCGGCCATGCCATATGGCAACACGACCTGATCCTTCTTCGTTCCGGGATTCGGAGTATCGGTTCCCAGGGCGATATACTGTATCGAGCCGGTCGTGAACGATATCCTGCTCCCATCGTGCTCCGAATCCATCTTGGTCACGAAGCCTTTGGTGGTTATGCTCCAAGCCACGGGATTCAGGCCCTCGTCCAGGATGAAAGGCAGCGATATGCGAACGTCCTCTTGGAACATCGTGACTGAACGACCGTCGACCTTCAACGAGAGGCTGTAATAGGCAGAGTACTGGAGCTTCTTCAGCGCGGTTGTTATCTTCACACTTGATGGACCGTTGAGTATCGATACAGACAGGTCCTTGCCGTCCGACAGCCTGCATAGGGCTGATGCGCTCATCTCTATCGATCCTCTCGGGACCGATATGCGGAGCACCGCATCATCGCCCAGTTTCTCCCTCATCAACGTGAGGGCGCGATGATCTATCTCGGCGATGGTCCCATTCGGGAACTGTGAGATATCGCATAAATCGATCACATCTCCTGTGAGACGAGATATCGATAAGCTGTCATGAGACACCCTCACCGTATCCCCGATGGCCCTTCCGCTCGCATCTCTTTCGCACTCGTAGATTCCCGGGACCAGGGAGACGTATACATCGGTGTTCCCGATGAGGGCGAACCCGACGGCGAACTCCTTCGTGTGCTCCGGGTCGCGGTACATCTTCGCTATATATCCGTCCCTGAGGTCGAGCACGGCGGATGCGTCGATCTGGCTGTTGTACTTGTCGACGACCTTCCCGACCGTCTGTCCGTCTAGAATGAACGACGCCGTGTATTCGGCCAGTGATGGCCTGTAATATGCATAGGCATATTTTGTGTCCATAACATTCTCGAATGATACGGGGACCTTGCCGTTGGGTGTGATGCTCCAGCAATCGAACTCATAGGTGTACCCTATGGTCGGCTCCCTGCTGGGGTCGGAAGGCATGTCCCTCAGCGTAGAACCGTAAGCCACTTTACGCACATCTATCAGCGTGCGGTCATAATCGAAGAACCTGACCTCGCACATCCTCTCGGACACCTTGAATATCGGGAACACGTCGATATCGGATGTCACGGATGAGAGGTCGGAGCTCCACCGCTCGAAAGTGTAAGAGCGGCTTCCGCTGTCGTCCTTGACAGGGATTGCGCTGTAGGTAGCGGATCTTCCCTCCGGAACCTTCTCGGTGTGCATCAGCGTGGTCTTATCGTCCGCGAAGTACCTGACCGTGTACATCTTCGACGGATACGAGAACGAAGCGGTGAACACAGTGTCCTCGGTGATAGCTTGAGTCACATCCCCCCACCCGAGAAATACGGCTCCCTCCGGAACCGGCGGGTCCGGGATCATGGAGATGTCGACATATCCCCCGCTGGGAACATGCTGTGTGGAAAGCACCGTGCCGTCAGGCATCTGGAATGTGACGGCGTATGTGTCTTCGGCATCGGCATCGGCCATCGCGGAGACCGCGAAGGCCAGGAATACAACCATTAGCATGAGGGCATAGCGCATGACCTCAGATCCCCTTCATAGACCTCTTCGGGAGGACATAGATCTCCCCCTCTCTGTCATTCCCGACACACGACTCGACCTCATAGACCTCTCTGATGAGCTCTTCGGTGATTATCTCCTTGGGATTGCCTATGGCGACTATGCTCCCCTTCTTCATGATTATGCAGATCTCGCAGAACCTCGCCATAAGGGAGATGTCGTGCTCTGCCACGACCACGGTCATGTCCTTGCGGGCCATGTTCTGCAAGTACTCCATGACCTCCAGCTTGTACTTCATGTCAAGATGTGAAGTCGGTTCGTCCACCAGCATGACAAGAGGATTCTGGACGTATGCCTTCGCTATCAGGACGCGTTGCTTCTCTCCGGAAGACAGGAGCGACACCTGCTTCCTCCTGTAATGGTCCAGGCCGAATGTCTGCAATGCTTCCCTGACGGCCTTCTCATCATCCTCGGACTCCCACCAGACCTTGTTCACGAACGGGTACCTTCCGAGCATCACCATGTCCATGACGGACATGCCGTACATG
>CAVHQB010000167.1:0-2977 GCA_963637895.1 Lachnospiraceae bacterium | reverse complement strand
GGTCTGCCACTTCATGCGGGCGAACCCGTTGTCGATCCAGATCTCCAGCAGGTAGGCCAGCACAGCCACGACCGTTCCTATGACGACCCCGCTCCACGCGCCGTTCTGGAAGAACAGCGCCACCATCCCGAGCAGCATTATGCTCTCGTACCAGTGGGACACCTCCATCATCGCGTATGTGCGGCCGGAGAACTCGGTGGAGACTCCGCGGACGATGTCCTGGTGGGCATGGTGGGACATGCTGAGGTCGAAGGGCGACTTCCTGAGCTTCATCGTCAGGATGAACAGGAACCCGACGAACAGGCCGATCATGGGCAGTATGGACATCTCCCCGTAGCGGGCGATGTCGCAGACCATGAACGTCCCTCCGTCGGTGCCTCCCGTGAACAGGTAGAACCCGATCGCCACCATCAGGATCATGGGCTCGTAGGCCATGGCCACGTAGATCTCCCTCTGGGCTCCCACCTGTGCGAAGGGGGACCCCGTGGAGAACGCCGCCAGCACCAGGAACGTCTCCGCCATGGTGAGGGTGAACAGCACCAGCAGCAGGTCGGCCCCTCCGAAGAAGAGCGCCCCGGTTATCGCTATCCACACCAGGTTGCACCCGACGTAGAAGTCCTGGAACCTGTTGGGAGCGGAATTCTCCTTGGCCAGGAACTTGCGCAGGTCGTACCAGGGCTGGAGGAGGGGAGGCCCTCTCCTTCCCTGCATGCGGGCGGAGATCTTCCTGTCCACTCCTGCGAGGATGCAGCCTGCGAACGGCGCCAGTATGAGGAACACGGCGGCCAGAGCGAACGGCAGAATGTCGGTCACAGCGTCCACCCCCCGAGCCCGATGATTATGGCGACGGCTATCACGATCGTCATGGACGCCTCGCCGAGGACCCTTATCCTGTCCTCGCCGAACCATCCGTCCAGGTACCAGTTCCTGAGGGACACCGTGGCGGTGGACCCGAAGGAATCCGTGTATGTGGAATCGCTCTCGGCCACTCCGGACATGTACACCGGCGCCTCGGGCACCTTGGACCTGCCGAAGAACGGCAGGAACATCATGACGAGGGCCGCCAGCATCACGACCAGCAGCGCGGCGCTGCCGTTGTCCAGGATGGGGATCGACACGTCGTATCCGAAGGCGGTGCCGAGCCAAGGCTCTATCAGATGCTCGGACACCAGCGGGAACGCGAAGCACACGGCCACCGTCAGGACCGCGAGGGAGATCAGCACGGACCATTCATGCACCCTGACGGTGCCCTCTATGCTCTCCTGCCCCTTGGCGGAGCATGCGAGCTTCCCGAGCCACTTGGTCCAGTAGAACCCGGTCACTGCGCTGCCGAACGCGATGCATCCGATCAGCAGCAGGGACAGGGGGTTCCCGGGATCGACGAAGGCCACCAGGGCGGACCACTTGGAGATCAGCATCCCCAGAGGGGCCAGGAACATGGCGGCTATGCCGAGCATCATTATCCTGGCGAGGCGGGGCATCTTGGAGAACAACCCGTCCATGTCCTCGATGTCCCTGCTGCCGATGTGGTGCTCCGCCGTTCCCACGCAGAGGAACAGCATGGACTTGGTGACAGCATGGAATATCATCAGCATGACCCCGGCCCAGACGGCTTCGGGGGTCCCCACTCCGGCGCAGGCCACGATCAATCCGAGGTTGGCTATGGTGGAGTATGCGAGCACGCGCTTCCCGTTGCTCTGGGAGATTGCGGCCATGGACGCCAGGAGGAACGTCACGCCTCCGACGGTCATGACCATGTAGCCCGCGATGTTGCCCGTGAGGAGCGGAGCGAGCTTCAGGACCATGAAGACCCCTGCCTTGACCATGGTGGACGAATGCAGGAGAGCGGATGTGGGGGTCGGCGCGACCATGGCGCCCAGGAGCCATGTGTGGAAGGGCATCTGGGCGGACTTCACTATGCCCGCGAGGGCCAGCAGCATCACGGCCAGGAGCACCCACTTGGCGCCGGACACGTCGGGCGTGGCGAGGAGCTCGTCCAAGCCCAGGATGCCGTCCTTGTCCGCGAGGATTATCAGTGCGACGATGAACGCTATCCCTCCGATCAGGTTCAGCATCAGCTGGCGGAAGGAGTTGTTCCTCGCCTCCTCGGTGCGCGTGTACCCGATCAGCGCGAACGAGCTCAGGGTCGTGATCTCCCAGAAGAAGAACATCCACACCAGGTTGTTCGACAGGACTATTCCGAACATGGCGCTGAGGAACACGAACAGCAGGAAGAAGAACCAGGGCCTGCGGTCATCCTCCGCGTGCTTCTGGAAATCCCTCATGTACCCGACAGCGTAGATGCATATCAGGCTCCCGATCACGCCTATGATCAGCACCATCAGGACGCTCAGGTCGTCTATGTACAGGCCGTTCTCGACCTCGATATCGCCGTTGTAATGATACTCGAAAGCAGTGGACAGGACCAGCTGGACCACGCCCAGGACCACGACCGCGTATTTCTTGTATTTCACACCCAGCCCGATGACGACGAACGCCAGGGCCGCCTCGATGAGATACATCACGGTGTCTATGGTTTTGTCGTTCAGCTCGAACTGCTCAGGCTCTCCCAGATGGATCGCTGCCACGGCCACGGAGGCCGCCATGGTCGCCAGTGCGCCGACCACGGCTATCCATCCGCGGGCCCGGTCGTTCCGGACCAGGAGGAGCAGGACTGCGATGACGAACGGTATCGTCATCATGATCAGTATGTCTTCCATTGCGCATTCCCCACAAGCCTTTTCCACGGGCCATGGGCCCGTATACCTTGTTTAAACGTGTTTAAATGTTCTAGTTCTTAAGCATTTCGAAGATTGCCACACTGTGATGACGAAATTGAAAACGAATCGCTGCGGATGAGCTATTATGATTGCGATGGCCCGACGGATGCGGGGCGCAGAAGATCATGAGAGAGTGGGCCTACCCGGATTTGAACCGGGGTCAATGGCTCCCAAAGCCACAAGTATACCAAGCTAGC
>CAVHQB010000166.1:0-2987 GCA_963637895.1 Lachnospiraceae bacterium | reverse complement strand
CACCGCGGATGCCATCAAAAAGTCCTATTCGGACAACGGAATGCTACGCCATAAGATCGAGAAAGACCTCAACAAAGCACTGGACCGGGTGACGGACGATTTCAACGATCTGCTATGCATCAATGGACGGAAGTATTGTTTCGAACTCGAGTTCGAGAAGGACAACATAGATCTGGTGGTCACCTATGGAGATGGCATCCCGCTCGATCTCGACAAGCAGTCTGACGGGTTCAGATGGGTGTTCGACTTCTACTTCGGATACCTCATCCAGCAGAGTTTCAATGCTGGAGATATAATCCTCATCGATGAGTTCGGGAACTCGCTGAGCTTCAGCACCATCGGTGAGCTGGTCAAGAAGATCAGAAGCTTCTGCCGCAAGAGAGGGCTCACAGTAGTCATGGCAACGCAGAATCCGATGGCGATAGACATGCAGCATCTGGATGAGGTCCGTATACTGGTGCCTGAAGACAACGGTTCCACCCGCATCATCAACAACTTCGACGAGTTCGGAATGGAAGGGGACCATGACGTCATGCGTCCGATCCTTAACGGCCTTGCGGTCAGCAGGAACTACCTCAGGACCGAGAACCGCAGGACTGTCTTCGTAGAGGGTGCGACCGACTACTTCTATCTCAACGGATTCAGCGAAAAGATGAGGTCGGAGGGAAAGCAGGTGGATGTCGACTTCGTTCCCATCAACGGGCTCGGGAGGTTCAAAGCCGACTCAATCGAGATCCTGGACATGATAAGGAGCATCGGGCCGGACTCGCTCATTCTAGTGGACGGTGACCGCAGGGGAGAGAAGTTCACGGCGGATGCCGAGAAGAGGGGGATCCACCCGGTGATGATATCGGAGATCTTCGATGGCCAGAAGAGGGAGATAGAGGATCTATTCTCCGTCACTGATGCAGAGAAGTTCTCCGTCGCCGAGAAGTCTTTCGACAAGGCCGCGTGCCTTGCCCATAGGATCCCGGAGCATTCCGACGAGTTCGACGAAGAGACGACATCCAACTTCGAGAAAGCCATCGAATACATCATGGCGGCTTGATCTGAAACAGGCGGACGGCGCTCTGAAGCCGTCCGCCTCTATTATCATATATAAGAATCGGAATCCTCGCAACATGTCCGACCAGATCGAGGATACGATCAGGAAATTCGCTCTTCAGAATGCCGTTTTCTTCAAAGGCACCGCCAACCCCAAGGCGGTCGTGGGGAAGATCCTCGGGGGATGCCCCGAGCTCAGGTCCAAGGCGGCCGAGATCACCCCTCTCATCAACCAGATCGTGGAGGAGGTCAACGCCATGGGCCTCGACGCCCAGACCAAGGCCCTCCAGGAGATGGACTCGTCCCTTCTCGTGAAGGAGAAGAAGGAGCGCAAGTACGAGCTGCCCGAGCTCAAGAACGTCGGGGACAAGGTGGTCATGCGCATCGCGCCCGGCCCCTCCGGACCGCTCCACATCGGGCACACCAGGGTCTCCATCCTCAACGACGAGTACGTCAAGAGGTACGGAGGCGACCTCATCCTCAGGTTCGAGGACACGAACCCCGAGAAGATCGACCCCGATGCCTACGACATGATCCCCGAGGACCTGGACTGGCTGGGCGTCAAGTGCAACAGGACCTACATCCAGTCCGAGAGGTTCGAGCTGTACTACGATTACACCAGGAAGCTCTTGGAGATGGGCAAGGCCTACGTGTGCACCTGCAACGGCGACCACTGGAGGGAGCTGAAGGAGCAGAGGCAGGCATGCCCCTGCCACGACCTGCCCGTGGAGGAGCAGCTGGACAGGTACGACAGGTTCCTGGCCGGGGAGTACTCCGAGGGAGAGGCCGTCGTCGTGGTGAAGACGGATCTGAACCACCCCAACCCGGCGGTCAGGGACTTCGTCGCGCTGAGGCTTGTCTCCCACCCCCACCCGAGGACCGGGGACAAGTACGTCGCATACCCGATGATGAACCTCTCCGTGGCCATCGACGACCACGAGATGGGGATGACGCACGTCATCCGCGGGAAGGACCACCTGAACAACACCTTCCGCCAGGAGTACATCTTCGACTACTTCGGATGGAAGAAGCCCGAGTACTACCACTACGGCCTGGTCAACATCCCCGACACCGTGCTCAAGACGTCGATAATCAAGAAGGAGATCGCCGACGGCACGTACACGGGATGGAACGACGTCAGGACCGGGACCGTCAGGGCCATGGAGCGCAGGGGCATCAGGCCCGAGGCCATCAGGAGGTACTGGGTGGAAGCAGGCATGAAGGCCGTGGACATCCAGTTCTCTTGGGACAACCTGTTCGGAATGAACAGGGACGTCATCGACGGCGTGTCCAACAGGTACTTCTTCGTCCAGGACCCCGTCAGGTACGACATCGACGGCATCGATGTCATTGAGGGATCCGCCCCCAAGCACCCCGATCACCCCGAGAGGGGCAGCAGGGAGTACAGGATCGAGGACCCGAGGACCGTCTTCCTCGCAGGAGAGGACTCCAAGCTCTTCGCCGAGTCCAAGCAGATCAGGCTCAAGGACCTCTGCAACCTGGAGTACGGCCTCCCCGCCAAGTACGCCGGGAACGACGTCTCCGTGCTGAAGCACGGCGTCCGTGCGGTCCAGTGGGTCGGAAGGGACTCCGTGGACGCCGAGCTCCTCATGCCCGACGGCACCGTCCTGAACGGCCTTGTGGAGAGCGCCATCGCTTCCGAGACCGCCGAGACCGTCCAGCTCGAGAGGATCGGGTTCGCCAGGATCGAGAAGAAGGACGCCGGGAAGGTGTCCATGGTCTTCGCTCACCGCTGATAAACTTCAACCGCGGGGGCTCCAATAGGGGCCTCCGCATCTTTCTATACAATCTCAGTGCCTGCTGACAGAAACGTCAGAACCCTGTCAGAAGGACGTTCACTATGCTTCCCAGGGCTATCGCGGCGCAAATGGAGACGGCGCTGACAGCTATGGTCTCCTTCCAGCCGATCTCCTTCCACATCG
>CAVHQB010000165.1:0-3001 GCA_963637895.1 Lachnospiraceae bacterium | reverse complement strand
CTTCCGAGGTTCGGGATAAACGTTTCGGGGAAGGCGGACGGGATGCACGGGTTGAGGCGTCATTGGCAGTATGCTTTGGATCGGTCAGGTGCCGTCGAAAAAGGTCGATCGGATCAGGCGACCCTGAGGGCGATGGAAAGCACAATCTCCCTGCTCGTGCAGGGGTCTTCGGATACTGCTGCGAGAACGATATCGTCCTTTGCGATACCGTGGACTCCCATCAGGAGGCCGATGTTGCAGGCGATCCCTGCACTCTCGGTCCCGTATATCTCTACGGAGCCGTTGTTGACGCATGCGATGATCGCTCCGGACCCGGTCATGACAGTGTCTTTCTCCTCGTTATTCTCGTATCCGCGCACGCAGACGACAGACACGTATCCGCCGTCATCGGCCTCGAACGTGCCGAGGAGCTCGACGGGGATCCTGCTCAGCAGGTCGTATGCCGCTTCCGTCGGCTTGCCGGTGCCGTCGTCCAGTCCGCAATCGATCATGTGCTTGCGGATGCAGGCGACGATGTCTTCGGAAAGATCCTCGAGAACAGAGCGTCCCTGTCTGCACATGGAGCACAGGACTGAGAAGACATGCGCATCGGCATAGTCGTCTTCCATCTCGTACCCGTCGTCTCCTGTCAGCTTCATGCTATCGCCTCAAACGAGCTCCAGCGCCGCTGTGACCGCAGCGTTGCGGGCCATGCGCATGCTCTTGCCGCAGCCGATTATGACGGCGTCGTCCGGTTCGAACTCCTTCACCTTCCTTATCTTCAGCGCGGACATGGGGTCGTTCGCGTCCAGGTCCCAATCGGGAGGCACTGTGAGCCTCCCGTCGCGGTAGACAAGGGTGGTGCATCCATCTGATCCCATCCTGATCCCGGCGTCGCGCTGGGCCTGGCCGCTGGTGATCTTGAATCCGGCTCCCTTCACGATGACGGATTGCCTAAAATCCCCCACCACGGAGTCGGGGACGTCGATGTCGGTCGGGATGACTGGGATCCTCTTCAGGAACTCCTATCCATCGGGGGACAGGGCTATGCCCGTCTGGTAGATCTCGATGAACCCGCATCCCCTGAGCATCTCCACAGGCCTGCGGAGGCATCCCTCCCCCATCTCAAGGGAGGATGCGAGGCTCTTGCGCCCGACCCTCGGGCTGCCGCACAGCGATTCGAGAATCCAGTAGAGGTCGGCATCGATGGTGCTCGAGGCGGGTCCCATGTTGTAGGGCGGCAGCAGTTTCATCCATTGATTATTGGCATGGTGTATTTCAATGGAACCGAATTGGATGAATGGTGCGTGTTGTACACAGTTGCCTACTTCGCGCATCCGCTATTGTCTTGTTCGGCAGCTTCTGGATGCTGGATGATATGCGGATACATCTCGCATAGGGCAGATTACGCATCATTTTTTCGCTACATCCATCCAATTGGGGCTGGTTTATATTGGAATGACGAAGGTTCTTCATATGCTGGGGCAGACACTATGGTTCTGCCAGGCAGGAAATGATCATGAGCAACAGAGCATTGTCTGCAATCATCGTGGCGGCCTTGATGGTCGTCGCGGTCCCGATGATGGCAGGATCATACGACAGCGATGCCGATGATTCTTCTTCTGTATCGGGAACATATTCCGTTTATGCATACAACGGAACGGCTTGGAGCAGTGACATCGTGCAGGCGTACGATGCCGCACAGGCCGTACAAGCATCGAACATGTGGACATCGGACGACTCGATGGTTCCCAAATACACGTCTGGAACATGGGTAACATACAATTGGAGTACTTATGGAAACATAACGACGTTCATGGGAGTCACGAACGCCGATGATAGCATATGGAACGTCTTCGTGGTCAACACGCTTGGGAACATCGTGAAGGCAGATGATTGCCTCGGATCTTACAGGTGCTTCAGCGATTATGCCACGGACAACCAGACAGCTAACATCATACTGTATTACGGAGCCAGTACGGTTTCTGCAACTGACGTCGCGACTTCTTTTTCCAGCTACACAAGTGCGGTTTCGCCGTCTGCCATAACTCAAGTCACTGAGACTCAGGCGTTCAAGGTAACGTTCACTCTGAGCATGAGCTACACAGGGGTGACGGCAACGTTCGAAAGCAACGTATACGATGTGGACGGGGATCGTGTCACAGATTCTGCCCTCAAATCATCTACCGTCACGGTGGTCGGATATGGGTCGGATTGCTACATCGCGTTGAAGGATGCCATAGGCTCCGATAACATCTCAGGCATGGACACGATTCCCGGTGAGGGATACTACGCGTACAGTTGGATGGAGTCCATGTTCGGTCTCGGAACCGTTCAGACTGCCGGGACAAGCACTCCGACCGATTGGTCGGACGATT
Source organism: Lachnospiraceae bacterium (assembly GCA_963637895.1). Lineage (GTDB taxonomy): Archaea > Thermoplasmatota > Thermoplasmata > Methanomassiliicoccales > Methanomethylophilaceae > Methanoprimaticola. The sequence continues at coordinate 644 of CAVHQB010000165.1, read as the reverse complement.
CCTATGCGTACTGGTGCATATACGATGACGCCGGCCATCTGGCCGATTTCGTCATCGGTGCATACAGTCCGCTGGAATGTGCCGGAGAACCGTTCGCAGACAGCACGATCTCCTTGGTGTACGCCGAGGTTTCGATGTGAGGCAAACGGAGGTGGCCGGAGTAAGGCCACCTCCCCTTTTTCACAACAAATGGGAGGAAGAGAGCTTTCCGCGAACGGATGTCTGTTCTTCGGTGACTGTTGATCCGGATTTCCGCTTTGCACGGTGAACTGATCTGGAAGTGCGTTCGTGCAGGACCGAACCGATTCTGTTGATGGGTGGAAACCAAGAAGTCCAATCAAAAAGACGCAGGCTGAGAGCTAGAGCTTTCAGCAGCTTCAGGATCGATTCCGATGGGAACCCGCGATATGGGCCCTCGGGGGAACGCGGAGTGAGCAATCACCGATCGATATGGGTGGCTTTGCTGTCTTGATGAGGGGATGCCCTTCAGTGTCAGTCGAAAATTGTGCAGGCAACAGCAGATGGAACGGGGCTTTCTTTCAGAGGTGGAATATGAGAGGAAGATGGTTAACGATTATTCCAATACTAGTTCTCGTATCGGCATCGTTGATTCTGATATGCGAAGCCGACGATTATGCTAGTAA
>CAVHQB010000164.1:0-3092 GCA_963637895.1 Lachnospiraceae bacterium | reverse complement strand
CCATCAGTGGTTGGAAACACATATTACCTCACGACCACGAATGAACTCACTGGTGATGCGTATACTAAAGTGACGGTCAATATGACCGGGGGCACTGTCGACAAACCCATAGCTGTAGTCGAGTATGCTAACGACAAAACATGGGATGGCGCAATCGAGTTCAACATGACCGGCGGAACCCTCGACAAAGGAGGATACGCGGTCCATACCCATAACTGGAGTGACATGTCTATAGCCACCAAGGGCACCTGGGCGGCACCGATCAAGATGGCTTCCGATGTCACCATTTCCATCAGCGGTGGAGAGATCAAGAGCATATTCCAGCCTGTCATCAACTACCTTCAGATTGATTCATACACTGTGAATGTCTCGGATGACGCTAAGATCGGAGAGCTCAAGACGGCAGGATCCAACGGGAAGATCGGCACCGAGGAGATCAACATCTCTGGCGGAATGGTCGGATACATAACCGCCCAGAGATCCCAGGTCGGGACTCTGACATACAACATAACCGGAGGAACGGTGGACTACTTCACCATCGGAGCCGACATAGAGGGCGCCAACAACAACAATGCAGGATATATGCAGACCGGGTTCGTCACCGGCAATGTGTCTGTGAAGATCGCTTCCGCGGCGACTGTCAATCACGCCATCGTCGGCGGCGGTATCCTCGACATGCCCATCAAGAACGCGAACGGCAACGACATCTCTGGCATCACGATGTCCGGAAAGCTGACCATCGATGCTCCCGGGAAGACGATCCTGTTGCAGAACTCGTTCTACGGAACCGGTGATAATGCCGCAAAGGTCGCGATCCTAGACGGATACCCGAACGAAATACCCTACGAACCTGTGAGTTCCACCCTAAATCTGACCATCTCTGACTTCTGGAACGGAGAGAACGTCTTCGGCACCTCGACGACAGCATGCAAAGACCTCGAGCTCCTCAACGGAACGCTCTTCCTGCCGAAGGATGGAGTATACTACGGAAAGATCTACAACTCTGAGGGCAGCGTAACCCTGGCCGTAAAAGCTGGAGTCAACGGCGCCACCATCTCCAGGGGATCGATCCAGATCGAGGGAGACTTCGTCAAAGACAGCGTGAGCGGGACTATAACCGTGACCGGACAGGCTGTCATAAAGAGCGGGTCCACAGGAACAAGTGTCAAGCTGATCGTCGAAGAGGGCGCCAGCCTGACTGTAGCTTCCGGCGTCGTCCTTGACAACGTTGAGAACGCAGGGAAGATCACCCTGTACGGAGAGATAAAGAACGGTACCAGCACCGGAACGATAACCGTGGCTGAGGGAGGAAAAGCAGGAACCGATACCCCCATAACCGGAGAGGGTTCCATGAGCTACTCCAAGACCTCTGACGCATCCATTTCCGGAGAACTCGACACAAAGACCGAGTTCGGACCGAACCAGGTCGTCACCGTCTCGGGCAATCTGACCATCATCAACGGGGCCGAGCTCAAAATCAAAGGTACCCTCATCGTCCCCGACGGCGTGACCGTCACCGTCGAGAACGGCGGGAAGCTCATAATCGACGGCCAAGCTGCCAACGTCCAGAACAAGGGGCTGATCAACGTCCAGGCTGATGGAGGATTGACCATCACCGGCGGAGCCACAGTCGTCAACGACGGCTCCGTATCAGCCAATTACACGATCGAGACCACCGCAGCCACCCCCGTTCCCACGGTCATCAGCATCGATGCCACCAGCAAGTTCCAAAACAATGCTACTCTGATCGTCGGATCGGATTCCAAGATTATGATAGATGTCGGCGGATCGTTGACCAACGCGGCCGCCGCTGAGGTCCAGATTGCCGGAACCATCATGGGTAACGTCAAGAACAGCGGATCCGTCATCATCGACGGAACTGTCGACACCGGCTCGAAAGTCAGCCTCGTCGCCTCCGGAGCGACCGTCCAGGTCATCTCCGTGAAGGGTGCGGCCCTGACCATCGACAACACAGGCCTGACATCAGGTTCAAAGACCGTCGACCCCGCAGATGTCGACTCGATGGTAATCACACCTATTGCAGACTACGCCATGAAGGGACTGACCGTCACGGCCTCCGCGTCTGTAAGCAGCAACAAGCTCGTCAAGTCCTTCGCCATCTCTGGAGAAGTCACCTACTCCTACGTCGGAGAAGGGGCCGAGGCCTCGACTTCCTCGGATACCGCAACTGTCGCACTCGCAGGTAAAGACCTGTCCGTCTCCGACAGTGCGAGCTTTGTGAAGAGGATCAAGATATCCAATTCCGGAATTATGATGGTCTCCGGGACCCTGAAAGTCAACGGTCTGACCAACACGGGATCAATCTCCGTCTCCGGAATGCTGGATTCCGTCGGGTCTAAAGTTGATAAAGTCAGCGCGGCCCTGTACACCACCGAAGCCTCCGGGACCACTACGTACCACTACACCACGCTCGCCAATGCCATCGAGGCCGGAGCCAAATCCATCACCATCAGCGGAGAGATCTCCGTCATGGAGGATGTGGATGTGCCTACGGGGACCACCGTCACTCTGGAAACGGGCAGCAAGCTGACTGTCGCCAAGGACGGTGGCATCATTGTCGAGAACGGAGCCAAGATCGCGGGGACCGGAGACATCAACGTCGAGGGAAGCCTCTACTACGAGGTCGCCAAGACCGGGAAGAAGAGCACAGGAGACATCAGCAGCGAGGTCTACTCGACGGACGAGACCGATGCCCTGTACACAAACCTGGTTACCGCCATGGCCGCTGCCGAATACGGCGAGACCATCACCCTGAACGGACCTGCCACCCTCGAGCTGACATCCTTCACCATCAAAGACGGAGTCACCCTGAAGACCAACGGCAAGATCCTCAGAGTCTACGGCAGCACCCTGACCATCAACGGTACCCTCGAGCTGTCTGCATACACCGACCTCCAGAAAGACAAGTACACATATGCATCTGGCCTCGAGGTACAGCCCAAGGTGGTCCTCAACGGCATGATCCAGTCCTCGGCCAGCCTGACATACAACGATATGGAGATCTCGGGCGCCTACTACTCATACCAGGTCAACGGCGTCCAGGTCAACTGCATCACGACGATCGACACCGC
>CAVHQB010000163.1:0-3099 GCA_963637895.1 Lachnospiraceae bacterium | reverse complement strand
TCTGCCACTGCCTGACCATCCCGAGGGTGCCGTTGTTCAGCAGGACCACGGTGACGGGCAGGTCCTCCGCGAGCGAGGTGGCCATCTCCTGCATGACCATCTGGAAGCCTCCGTCCCCGGTGATGGCGATGACGCTGCTGTCGGGCTTGGCCGCCTTGGCGCCTATGGCCGCAGGGAGGCCGTACCCCATCGTTCCGAACGTCCCCGACGAGAGGAACTGCCTGGGATGCTCCACGTTGAGGTAGTGCATGGCCCACATCTGGTTCTGGCCCACGTCGGTGGTGACTATCGTGTCCTTGTCGAGGACCTTGTTGATCTCGCGCATGACCTTCTGGGGGATGATCGGCTCGCATGCGTAGTCGGTGTTGCAGGCGCAGGCGTGCTTGAACGCCTTGGCGCGGGCGGTCCAGTCCCCGTTGGGCTGGGATCCCGCCAGGGCCTTGAGTATCAGCCTTATGCCCTTGGCCGCGTCGCAGAGCAGGTTCGCTGCCGGGTGCTTGTGCTTGTTGAACTCGGTGCGGTCGATGTCTATGTGGACGACCTTCCCCTCGGGGTCCTTCATGCGGCTCTTCTGGCTGTAGGTCCTGTCGGAGAACCTGCTTCCCACGGAGATGATCAGGTCGGCCTCGTTCATCGCGGACAGCGCGGACATCCTCCCGTGCATCCCCAGCGGCCCCATGCAGAGGTCGTAGGACGACGGGACCAGGCCCATGCTCATGAGGGTGGTGTCCACGGGCGCGCCCAGGGCCCTGGACAGCTCCATAACTTCCTCGGAAGCGTTTACCGCTCCGCCTCCGACCAGGATCACAGGGCGCTTGGCCTCCTTTATCCACCTGACGGCCATCTCCAGGTCGCTCAGGTCCTCGGGAACGGGCTTGACCCCGTACTCCTCGTCCAGGACGGACTCGTCCACGCTGGAGTTCATCTGGTCGACCGGGAGGTCGATGTGCACAGGGCCGGGACGGCCGGTCTGGCAGATCTCCCATGCCTCGGAGACGGCGTGAGGGAGCCTGTTGACGTCGAGCACCCTGAAGTTGTGCTTCGTGATGGGCATCAGGACGCTGTACGCGTCCACCTCCTGGAACGCTCCGAGCCCCAGGGAGCCGGTCCCGACCTGCCCGGTGAGGGCTATCATCGGGACGGAGTCGGCGAAAGCCGTGGCGACGCCGGTGACGAGGTTGGTCGCGCCGGGCCCGCTGGTGGCCAAGCACACTCCGGGGCGGCCGGACGCCCTGGCGTACCCGTCCGCCATATGGGCGGCGCACTGCTCGTGCCTCACGAGGATGTGCCTAAGGCTGGAATCATAGAGCTCGTCATAGATCGGGATGACGCTTCCGCCCGGGTATCCGAACAGAGTGTCCACGCCTTTGCGCTCCAACATCGTGACCAATGCCTTAGTGCCTTTCATTGCAATCAGGAGTCGCAAAGGTGAGCGATATAAAAAGAATATTGGAAAGGGGCGGTGCGGGCGCGAACGGAAGGGGCCGATCCGCCGCCCGCAGTGGAAACGGTGGTATCGATCCACGGCCAGGCAAGGCAGTCTTGTAGTTACAAAAGGCCCTGGTTTCAGCGAATCGCATATATTCCGGCACTCCGGTTTGAGAAACAGCACGTTCCGGGCCCGTTCCAGATGTTCATGGACAGACGGAGCCCGGCTCAAATAGCGAGAAACGAAAAGGAGGTGATCGAGGTGACATGGTTGCCAAAGGACATGACATTCGGCAAGGAAGACTTCAAGCTGGTCCGCGACCAGAAGAAGTACTACGTGGACAAGACGTTCCTGATCAAGGACATCATGGACCTGGGAGAAGGGTCGTCCTCCCTCTACACGAGGCCCCATAGGTTCGGGAAGACACTCAGCATGAGCATGCTCGATGCCTATTTCAACAGAGCCTACAAGGGCAACACCTGGTTCGACGGGCTGAGGATCTCCGACCTGAGGCCGGACGACCCGGAGAAGAACTCCAACATCGTCATCTCCATGACCCTGAAGGACCTGGGAACAGGCGACTACGACAGCATGATGGAGTTCATCGGGGACAAGATATCCGGGATCTACGCGATGTTCCCGGAGCTGGCAGAGTCCCCGATGCTCGATGCCAGGAGGCGCCGGATCTACAATGATGTGCTCATGTGCCGCACATCCGACGGAGCATTGGGGAAATCCTTGGCCGAGCTCTGCCTCATGCTGCACCTGCACCACGGGCAGAAGCCGATCGTTCTGATAGACGAGTACGACCATGTCATGAGCAGGGCGCACGAGGCACCGGACCACCGGAAGATCGTCGATTTCATGGGGCTGTTCCTGGGAACCACGCTCAAGACCAACGACCACCTCAAGCTCGCGGTCATGACAGGAGTGATGCAGGTCCCGAAGGAGAGCATCTTCTCCGGCGTGAACAACCTCGTCGTGAACGATGTGCTCTCGGACGACAGGGACGGTCCCTCCGAGGAAGCGTTCGGATTCACGCCGGACGAAGTGAGGAGGATCTGCGAAGATCTGGGCGCCCCCGAGAAATACGACGAGGCGAAGCTCTGGTACGACGGATACGGGTCCGGAAGCACGGAGATGTACAACCCGTGGAGCATCATGGGGTATGCCAAGAACAGGTTCCAAGCCGACGTTTACTGGATCAACACGAGCCGCAACAACATACTCGACGATTTGCTGAAGAGAGCGGACGAGAACACCTACGAAGAGCTCGAGGAGCTGCTCTCCGGGAAGCATCTCATGAAGCCCCTCGACAGGAACGTCACATACGGCGAACTGTACAAGGGCCCTGTCGCGCTCTACTCCATCATGGTCATGTCCGGATACCTGACGGCGGTCCGGTCCGGAGACAGGTACGAGGTGTTCATCCCCAACACGGAGATCTTCAAGGTGTTCGGCAAGAAGGTCATCGACAGCATATCAGGCGGCTCCAAGTGCGACCTCTCCGGCCTCACGGCCGCGGTCAAGGCCGGCGATGCCGGAAGCACGGAGGAGATCCTGACCGACCTGCTGGAGGTGCTGAGCGTCAGGATGCTCAGGAGCGAGCACGCCTACCAGGCGTATCTGGCGGGGCTGTTCGTGGCCAGCCGCGAGGACCACATCGTCAC
>CAVHQB010000162.1:0-3137 GCA_963637895.1 Lachnospiraceae bacterium | reverse complement strand
ACGGACTGTTGCCGATACATGTCGACCGGCGGTCCCCCCCCCCCGGCCTTCCACTGAGGAGAGCAGGTGCCCACACCTGGTTCCTATCTCTAGAAGAGAATCCCATTCATCGTATATATTCTAACTTTCGAATACTTCGAATCATGAATGATGAACAATATGCCTTATGTCCATAATCCATGGCTTTGAATGTAGATCACAGACACATCTGCAGATCCACCTGCGATAACGCGTGCCCATCATTCATCCGTTCAGAGGACAACGCCCGTAATGCTTTTATCATGGTGGCGTCAATCGAGATTCAACGGTTGGATTCAATTGTCACGAAAAGTGATTTTTCATGGATGCGTGTGAGCAATGGACATGATGGTCGTTGCCTACATCGCTGTTATCGTTGTACTTCTCGCGTTCTCGGCCTTCTTCTCGATGTCCGAGACCGCTTTCACGAGCGTCAATCAGGTCCGCCTCAAGAAGATGGCGAAGGACGGGGACAAGAAGGCCGCCCGCACCCTGAAGATACTGGAGAACTACGACAAGTTCCTCACCACGATCCTGATCGGGAACAACCTGGTCAACATCGGGGCCAGTTCCCTGGCCACGGTCATGTTCGGCGTCATACTCGTCGGATACGCCTCGTCGACCGTGTCCCTCACCTCGACGGTCGTCATGACGATCGTCGTCCTGACCTTCGGCGAGATCACCCCCAAGACCCTTGCCAAGAAGAACCCCGAGAAGTACGCCATCAGGCTGTGCACCGCGATCCATTACATCGAGGTCGTGTTCACGCCGTTCTCGTGGATCTTCACCAAGTTCACCAACGCCATCGGACGCAACAGCGGTGAGTCCCCCACCATGACCGAGGACGAGCTCGAGGTCATGATCGACGAGATCGAGGACGACGGGGTCATAGAGAAGAGCGAGGGGCAGCTGATCAAGTCCGCCATAAGGTTCGACGACACCCAGGTCGGAGAGGTCTTCGTGCCCAGGGTGGACGTCATCGCGATCCCCAACGACGCCAGCCCCGACGAGGTCGGCGCGGTGTTCAGCTCCAGCGGGTTCTCCAGGATCCCGGTCTACAGGAACAGCATCGACGACATCATCGGAGTGGTCTACGCCAAGGAGTACTACAGCAACAGGTTCTGCGGAAAGGACCTGAAGCTGGAGGACATCGTCCACCCCGTGAAGTACGTGCCCGAGACGATGAGCATCGCCACCGTCCTGAACGACTTCCAGAAGTCCAAGATCCACATCGCGGTGGTCCTAGACGCCTACGGCGGGACCATGGGGATAGTCACCCTGGAGGACATCCTGGAGGAGCTGGTCGGAGACATATGGGACGAGAGCGACACCATCCAGCAGGACGTGTCCCCCGTGGGGAGCAGCATGTTCATCGTCAAGGGCAACGCCAACATCTTCGATGCCATGGAGACCATGAACATCGACTTCGACCCCGAGGAGTACGACGACTACTCTGTGTCCGGCTACGTGATGTACAAGCTCGGCAGGTACCCCGTGAAGGGCGACTTCATAAGCACGCCGCGCTACGACATCACAGTCAGGTCGGCGAAGGGCCGCAGGGCCCTGGAATGCCTTTTCGAGCTCAAAGAGCCTCAGGAAGAGCCTTCCGAAGAGGACTGATCCACGATCCCGGTCAGGAACTCCGTCAGGGTCCTGGCCGCGATCTCCTTCCTGGCAGGGTGCGACTGCACCTTGCCGGTTATCGATATCACGTCGCCGTGGTGGGCGATCTCGTACCTCTCCTGGACGGCGGCCTGCTTGTCCAGCCTCATGTAGAACACGCAGTCCTCGTCGACACGGTTCTCCATGTCGTCGATTATCCACGCGCGGATCTCCGGTCCCAGGCGCTCGAAGAGCTGGACGAACTGCTTCTGCTTGGTCAGTCTGGCCTCGAGGATCGTCATGGTGTTCCCGTGCTCGCTCTCGGTGGGCTCCTCGGAATACTCGGCATCCCCGAGCAGCTCCTCCATGACCTCTTCCAGGAGCTCTTTCCTTTCGGTGGCGTAGCAGAACGTCTGCACCCTTATCCAATGGAACGTGGTGGCGGGCATGTCACTCCTCCTCCGGGATCAGGCCGGACACGATGCCGGCTGCCTCTTCGTACTCGGGAGTCGAGAAGACGACGACCCTCTTCCCGGTGAGCTTCAGTGCCACCCCGGTGTCGTCGCCGATGCACAGGTAGGACCTGTGCTTGACGCCCTTCAGGTTCCAGCCCGCGTAGTTCCTTATGTCCCCCAGGTCGCCCTTGCGGACGTCGATGATCTCCTTGGCGGGGATCTCGACCTTCCTGAAGGCGAAGACGATAGCGACTCCTTCGTCGGAGATGCTGACGGACATCCTCAGGACCAGCATGGCCGCGATTATGATTATGAACACCGCCGCCACGACGGCGACGGCCCATGCGGGCATCCCGGAGTCCATGAAGACGTACCAGACCGCCATGAACGCGGCTGTCGCCAGCAGGACGGCGGCCATGATGAGCGTGAGGTTCTTGGGCATTATCGGACGGTTCTCCGAGAAGGCAGGTTCCATGCTCCGGCCCATCGCCATTCCCCTTTATATCCGGTGCGCATAGTATGAACCAGTGGCATCATGAAGTTCAGATTCGAGGATATCGAGGAGACGACGATGGAACGCTTCTACGGCGGCGAAGGCTGCATAACCAGCAACATGCTGGTCCTGGACGGGCACAGGTTCATCAAGGGCAAGCTGGCGCCTGGGAGCACCGTGGGCATCCACAGGCACCAGGGGAGCTTCGAGCTCATCATGATCACGTCCGGGAAGGGCAGGGCCGTGTGCGACGGCAAGGAGGAGATCCTTGTCCCGGGAGACTGCCATTACTGCGCCGACGGCAGCGAGCACACCCTCATCAACGACGGCGACGAGGACCTCTGCTTCTACGCCGTGGTGCCCAAGCTGAGCTGACATCTCCTGCGGGAATGCATCCGGCGGGATGGCTGCAAGGCCTTCCTGCCGGCAACTCCACCCAGCAAGCCCGGCGTTCTGGCTGCTACTTGAAAAACTGTCAAAACCTTTATATCATAAATAGATTTCACGGGTCATAGCGGTCCCCTAGCTTAGCCTGGTTGGAGCGCCCGGCTGATAACCGGGAGGTCTTG
>CAVHQB010000161.1:0-3168 GCA_963637895.1 Lachnospiraceae bacterium | reverse complement strand
CATCCATCCTGATGCCCTGCGTGGCGCATCACCGGCTCTCAGAAGCTGCTTTCTCTGAGCCTGTATCGGATCCGGCACTGTCAGTTACGGCCTCTTCGTCGAATGCAAGCTGACCGTTCCATCAGCACAACGGCCTGGCCCGCAGGGCATCCAGGTTCTCGGACAGGTCCGACCCTCTCCTGATGATCATCTCCGGAGGAGGCATCGGAGGGGATCTCGAGGAGATCCACGGGAACCGCCCTATGCCCCGGCCCCGAGGACGCTCACTCCTTCGCCATCTCCACGATGGCCTCCAGGTCCAGCCCGGCATCGACGAACATCCTGCCGAGCTCCTCTATGTTGTCCAGGTAAGCGGACCTGGCGTCGCTGCCTTCCAGCCTCCCCTCGGACTTGGACAGAGAGTCCTCCTCCGGGAACCTGAGGTCTGCGAAGGGCAGCACTCCCAGGCACTTCATGCCTGTGAGCTCCTCGATCCTCCTTATCCCGTCGGACAGGATCGAGGCATCCCCTCTGAACCTGTTGATCACGAAACCCTTCAGCAGGGGCCTGACATCGTCCGGTATCAGGAGCCAAGTGCCGTAGACGGCGGCGAACACGCCGCCCCTCTCTATATCGGCGACGAGGACGGAAGGAAGGCCGAGGGCCCTCATCATCCCCACGTTGGCGATGTCCTTCTCCATCAGGTTCAGCTCCGCAGGCGAGCCGGACCCCTCGCAGATCACGATGCCGTGGGAAGACGACAATCTCCCGTAAGCTTCTACGGCGGTCGCCATGGCCTTCTCCCTGTCCATCGGACGATCGCGGGTGATGTCCTGCGACGGCTTCCCGTCCAGGACCAGCTGAATCACGCCTCCGCCCGAGGGCTTCAGCAGCACCGGGTTCATGGCCGTCTCCGGCTCCAGGCCGCAGGCCCAGGCCTGGAAGGCCTGGCCGATGCCGATCTCCCCGCCGTCGACCGTGGCATAAGAGTTCAATGACAGGTTGAGGGCCTTGAACGGCACGGGATCCATCCCCTTTTTGGACAGAAGGCTGCACACCGCTGCGCACACAGTGGTCTTCCCCGCATCCGAAGAAGTCCCTAAGAAAAGGACTCCGCCCATCAGGCTCCCTCCAGCAGCTTCATGATCGCATCCACGTCTATGCTCTCCTCGAAGACATCGGCAAGCTTGTCGATGTTGTCCTCCATGATCTCGTCGTAGTCCTTCGTCGAGGAGGTGTCCACCTTCCTGTCGCCGTGCTTCACGAACGACAGGAAGTGCTTCCTGAAGGGCTTCCTGTCCATCACTCCGTGCAGATAGGTCCCGAAGAGCATCTCCTCCTCCCTCACGGACCCTTCCGGCTCCGGCTTCCTGCCGAACCCGCCCCTGATCTCGAACAGCGGCTTCTCGTTGATCGTGGACATCCCCATGTGGAGCTCATAGCCGGTCACCTCTCCGCCGTCGCCCACCAGCATGTCGGCGGTGTCGTTGACGATCCTCTTCTCGTACTTCCCCCAGTAGGACTCGTTGTCGAAGAAGCCCAGCCCCGGGATCTCGGTGCCGGGGACTCCCCCTTCCAGGCCCTCCGGGTCTTTCAGCAGACGCCCCATCATCTGGAAGCCTCCGCATATCCCCAGTATGGGGACCTTCCCGCGGAGCCCCCTTATCCTGTCGGCTATCCCCCTGGACTCCATCCACTTCATGTCGTTGATGGTGTTCTTGGTCCCGGGGAGCACGACGGCGTCCACGCCGTCCAGGTCCTCGGCCTGCTCCACGAACTTGACAGAGACATCTTCGAGGAACAGCGGGTCGATGTCGGTGAAGTTCGCTATCCTGGGGAACTTGACCACTCCTATCAGGCACTTGCCGTCGCCCTTGGAGCGCACCCCCCTCAATCCTTCGGAGTCCTCCGACGGGAGCACAACATCTGCATGGGGCACAACCCCCAGGACGGGCACTCCGGAGAGCCTCTCGAACTCTTCTGCGGATGCTTTGAACCCGTCGGTCCTGCCGCGGATGTTGTTGAATATGACGCCCTTGATCATCCCGCGGTCCTCCTCCGGGATGAGCTTGATGGTCCCCAGGGCGTATGCGAAGGACCCGCCCCATTCCACGTTCACCACCAGGATGACATCGGCGCCGGCGATCTTCGCCGCGCCCATGTTGGCGATGTCCCTGTCGTAGATGTTTATCTCCGCGGGGGAGCCCGCCCCCTCCATCACGACGCAGTCGTACCTCTTCAGAAGGAAGTCGACGTTCTCCCTGACGATCTCCGTGCCCGGACCGGGCACGAACTCGCTGTAATAGGATTGCACGTCGTAGTCCGCGAAGGGCCTGCCGCAGACCATCACCTGAGAGACGGTGTCCCCCTTGGGCTTCAGGAGGATGGGGTTCATGTGGCTGTCCGGGTTCTTCAGCCCTGCCGCCTTGGCCTGCAGGGTCTGTATCATGGCGATCTCCGCGCCCTGGCGGGTGACCTTGGAGTTGAGGCTCATGTTCTGGCTTTTGAACGGCGCCACCAGCAGGCCGCGCCTGTGGAGGATCCTGCAGAGGGCCGCCACGGTCACCGATTTCCCGGCATCGGACGTGGCGCCGACGACCATCAGCGCCTTCCCGCGGTGTTTGAATTCGGATAATGTCTCGTCGCGGACCTGCGCTATCCTGGGGTCGGACGCTTCGGTTATCCCGATCTCCCCGAACCTCGAGATGATGTGCTTGCACACGGGGGTGCGGTGTATCAGCAGGCAGTCGGAGCAGCTCCAGATCTTCCGGCCGTCCTTGGCCTGGACCCATCCGCCCAGGTCCTCGTCCTCGCAGGGATAGAACGGGCAGTAGCAGAAGGTGCAGTCCTGGCCCGTGAAATGGCAGGGGTTGTAGTCGCATCCGGTGTCGGAGCCTATCCAGCCCCTCTCGATCTCCTCGTTCACCTTCTTCTTTATGCAGTCCATGTGCCCACGCGGGTTGGATGCATTGTCCAGATAAAATAGGTTCCAGGAAAATGATGCTGATATCAGACGTGCTTATGAATGACGATGAATGGTCCAAGATAATAGAACCGGAGATGTGCTGATGGCGGAATCTGTAGCAAGATGGTTCATGTCATGTGCTTCTTCTCGATTCGGCCGGCATGGTGGATCGAGCAGGTATGCTGGATGGATGACTTTCATGGATGCGCGAGTGTCATCAGGAA
>CAVHQB010000160.1:0-3215 GCA_963637895.1 Lachnospiraceae bacterium | reverse complement strand
TTCCAGGCCTGCTCTTCGAAGGCGTTCTCCAGGATAACGGTCCCATCGTCCGTGGAGCACATAGGGTCCAGTGCCTTCTACGGATGCACGGGCCTCTCCAATGTCTCTTTGGAATGCCGCATCGTCGAGATACCGAGTTCCTGTTTCGCCCAGTGCTCCTCGCTCACCAGCATCACGATACCCGAGACGGTGAGGTCCATCGGAGATTCGGCTTTCTACAACTGCAGCAGTTTACTCTATTTCGACCTCATGAACACCGAAGAGGTGGGCAAGAGCGCTTTCCAATGCGCTGGAAAGGGTTCTCGCCTGGAATGCGTGGTGTTCGGAGAGCCTCTGAGGTCCTTGGGCAGCAACGCATTCGCCGGATGCGCGGATTTGGCGGAACTGGAGGTCTATTGCCTGAAGCCTTCCGGGATGGACAGTGCTTTCCAGGGAGTCGACACCGAGGGCATAAAGCTCTATGCCATGTCCAATGTCGCCGGGGACTGGTCCGATTTCAATCCCGAACTGCTCGATGAGCCGGAGGAGGAGCCTGACAGGACGATGACATATGTGGTCCTGGGGATGATCGTATTCTTCATCATACTGGGGATGCTGTCGATGAAGTACCGCACCAAGTTCGAGTGAGGTGCACGCATGCAGCAATAGAAGCGTTCGAATGCCTGCGACAGTTTGTTGAACCGGGCGGATGATGAGATGATCGGGGCTTGATTGCGAGAACGATGCGCCCCCTTGCCGAGGGCGCATCTGGAAATGAACGGGTTTACTCGGTCAGCGCCTTCCAGCAGTTCTGGATGAGCTGAGTCTCCTGACGGACGACCTCGTCCCTCTGCATGATCTGCTCGATGGCCTTGGATATCTGGACATCGGTGGACATGGGAGACGTGCCTCCGTAGGAGCTGCGCCTCTCGACGCACTTGGACACGGGGAGGATGTCGTAGACGTCCTGCTCGATCTTCGGGGAGAATCCCTTCAGCTCGTCCAGGGTCATGTCCTCCAGGTTCCTTCCGGAGTCGATGCTGTGCCTCACTGCCGCTCCGACGATGCCGTGGGCCTCCCTGAAGGGGACGCCCTTGGTCACAAGGTAGTCGGCCAGGTCGGTGGCGTTGATCTGCCCCCTGCTGGTGACCTCCTTCATGCGCTCGCCGTTGAACTTGGATGTCGCTACGACTTTAGACATCATCTGCGCGCTGGCGATGACCGTGGCCATGGATTCCATGACGGGGCGCTTGTCCTCCTGGAGGTCCCTGTTGTACGTCAGCGGAAGTCCTTTCGTCATGGTGATCATGGTCATCAGCGCTCCGACCACGGACCCGGTCTTACCGCGGACCAGCTCCGCGATGTCCGGGTTCTTCTTCTGGGGCATGATGGACGAGCCGGTGGTGTACTTGTCGTCCATCTCCACGAAGCCGAACTCCTGGGAGGACCAGAGCACCAGCTCCTCGCACAGCGAGGACAGGTGCACCGCCGCCTGCGCTGCGCAGTAGGCCAGCTCGGTGACGAAGTCCCTGTCGCTGACGGAGTCCATGGAGTTCTCGGTGGGCTCCCTGAAGCCCAGGGCCTCGGAGGTCATCCACCTGTCGATGGGATATGTCGTCCCAGCAAGCGCCGCTGCTCCGAGAGGGCACTTGTCCATCCTCCTGAACGCGTCCAGGAACCTGTCCGCGTCGCGGGAGAACTTGAACGCATGGGCGAGCATGTGCTGCGCCAGCGTCACGGGCTGGGCGTGCTGCATGTGGGTGAACCCGGGCATGACGGTGCCGGCGTTGGACTCGGCGACCTTGACCAGAGACATCATCAGCTGGTCCATGGCCTCCGCCGCCTTCAGGGCGTCGTCCCTCAGGTACATCCTGAAATCCGTCGCCACTTGATCGTTCCTGCTCCTGCCCGTGTGCAGCTTCCCTCCCGCAGGCCCGATGGCCTCGGTTAGCCCGAACTCGATGCAGGTGTGCACGTCCTCCAGGGAATGGTCCCACTCGAACGTGCCCTCCTGCACCTTCGCCAGGATGGCCTTCAGGCCCTCCGTTATGGCGTCGGCGTCCTCCGCGGGGATGACCCCGCACGCCTTCAGCATCTTCACGTGGGCTAGGGATCCCATGATGTCGTAGAACGCCAGGTGCGAGTCCACGTCCAGGGACGAGGTGAAGGCGAGGGTGGAGTCGTCCATCCCCGCCGAGAACCTTCCTGACCAAAGGGCCTGCTTCAAGGGATCACTTCTTCTTGCTGGCGCACTTCTTCTTCGCGGGCTTGGCGTGGCTCTTGGCGGCGGTCCTTCCGGGCAGCCCCCAGATGTAGATGAACCCGGTGGCGGACTTGTGGTCGAACACATCGCCCTCGGCGTAGGTGCTGAGGCCGGCATCGTACATGGAGTAGGGGGACTTCCTTCCGACGACCGTCGCGCTTCCCTTGAAGAGCTTCATGCGGACGGTTCCGGTGACGTACTCCTGGGTGCTGTCCATGAACGCCTGGATGGGCTCCATGAGGCCGCCGAACCAGAGCCCGTCGTAGCACAGCTGGGTGTACTTCTGCTCCAGTCCGCGCTTGTACTCGATGGTGTCCCTGGGCAGGGTCATGCCCTCCAGGGCCTGGTGGGCCTTGATCAGGGTGACGGCAGCGGGGCACTCGTAGGTCTCGCGGCTCTTGATCCCCATGAGGCGGTCCTCCACGTGGTCGATCCTTCCGACGCCGTGGGCTCCGGCGAGCCTGTCCAGGCTCTCGATGAGCTCCACTCCGTCCATCTCCTTCCCGTCGATGGCGACAGGCACACCCTTGACGAACTCGATCTCGATGTACTGCGGCTGGTCGGGAGCGTCCTCGGGGTCCACGGTGTTCTCCCAGACGTCCTTGGGGGGCTCCGCCCAGGGGTCCTCGAGGATCCCGCACTCGCAGGAGCTTCCCCAGAGGTTCTCGTCCCTGGAGTAGGGGCTCTCCTTCTTCACGATGATCTCGATGCCGTGCTCCTTGGCGTACTCGATCTCGGCCTCTCTGGTGGTGACCCACTCGCGCATGGGCGCGATGATGGAGAGGTTGGGGTCCTGGGAGACGATGCCGACGTCGAACCTGACCTGGTCGTTCCCTTTGGCGGTGCATCCGTGGGCGATGTACTTGGCGCCCTCGGCCTTGGCGACCTCGACGAGCTTCTTGGCGATGAGGGGCCTGGCGATGGCGGTGCTCAGGGGGTAGACGTTCTGGTAGAGGGCGTTGGCCTTCAGGGA
>CAVHQB010000159.1:0-3227 GCA_963637895.1 Lachnospiraceae bacterium | reverse complement strand
CAGCAGATCTCCTCCATCTCCCCGACCTTCGGGAAGATGTCAGAGCAGTGGCAGCAGTCCTCCGAGAAGATAGACGCATCTTTCGGCTCCTCCTCCGCCGCTGCCGGGCTTTTCAAGCTCGGAGTCGTAGGTGCGCTGGCAGCCATCGCGCTCAAGGCAGGGCAGGTGGCAGTGAAATTCGCAAATGAGACCGCCAAGATGTTCGACCCACAGGGTTACTCGAAAGCGGCAGGGGCGATGCAGTCAAGCATCAAGAAGCTCAAGACAACCATCGGCTCGTTCACGGCTCCGCTGGTCAACGGCATCATGACGGTCATCAGCAAGGTCGTGGACGGAATCACATGGGTCCTCAAGCTGATTCGGCAGGGAGTCGCGGTCATCTGGGGCATCATCAAGACCGTCCTCCAACCTGTCATCGAGGGGGTCCAGCAGATAATCAAATGGATCCAGCAGGGCATCAACGCCCTGGCTGGATTCTTAGGCTTCGGTGACGTTTTCAAGGACTCCTCCGAGTCCGCCAAGGACACCGCCGACTCCATGGGAGAGGTCGTGGAAGCTACATCCGCAGGGCTGGCGAGCTTCGACAAGCTCAACACGCTCAACATGGACACTAGCGGCGATGCGGAGACCGCCGAGGACCTCAACGAGGCGATCACCAGTGCCGAGGAGATGGGAGCCAAGCTGGTCCAGAAAATCCAGGACTTTTTTGAAAACCTCGACATCCTGGGGATGATCGGGGACCTCGGGCAGAAGCTCGGGGAGGTCTGGAACGACTTTACCGATTGGGCTGGCGAGTCGTGGGACTCCATCTGCCAGATGGCAGGGGACGCATGGCAGGGCATCTGCGAGGCTGCCGGAGAAGCATGGGACTGGACCTGCGAGAAGGCTGGCGAGATTTGGCAGAGCATCTGCGAGATTGCCACGGCGGTCTGGGATGCCATCTGCCAGTACGCCACCGAGATCTGGAATGCCATCATGGTCGTTGCCACGGCCATCTGGACCGCCATCAACGCAGTTGCCACGGCAGTCTGGGATGCAATCCTGACCGCCGCGCAGACCGTGTGGGCGATCATCAGCGGAGTCGCTACCGCCGTGTGGAATGCCATCAATGCGCTGGCAACCGCTGTGTGGAACACAATCCTGGCGGTCGCAACGGCGGTGTGGATGGCCATCTCCACGCCGATACTCGCACTTTGGAACACGTTTCAAACGGTCGGAACCGCCTGCTGGAATGCTTTGCAGGCTCTCGGAGAGGCTTTCAACCGGGCGGTCATCAATCCGATTAAATCTGCCGTGTCGTGGTGCATGAGCAAGATCGAGTGGGTCCTCCAAAAGATAGAGGACGCTAAGAATTTCTTGGGGGGCGTGTCAGACGGCATAGGGAACGCCATCGGCGGCGTTGTCAACGGAGCCAAGAGCCTGTTGGGATTCGCCGACGGAGGCGTTGCCAAGCCCAACAATCCCTATCCTGTCATCGTCGGGGACAATACGCGCGAGCCGGAGGTCATCTCGCCCCTGTCCACCATGAAGCAGGCGATGATGGAAGCCATCGCAGCGTCGGGAGGGTCCACGGGCGCATCTTCGGGGACAATGGAGCTTACCATCAATCTCGACGGCAAGAAGCTGGCGAGGATGCTCTATGACAACATTCAGACCGAGGGAGTCCGCAGGGGGGCGAGCGTATGAGCATCATCGCAGTCCAATCTGGCGGATCCTACGTCGAGCTAGCAGACCCGGCTTACATGGGCTACAAGTCCGTGGCAAATGAGCTTACAAAAAGCGACAGGAACGCGCTCGGCAATCTTATCAAAGAGAGAATCGCCATCAAGGTTACGCTGGAAATCGAATGGCACGGACTCACCAAGGCGGAGAAGGACGCGATCATGTCCGGCACATCTGCCAACACTTTCAGCGTGCGCTACTACGATGTGGACGATGACGCGGTGAAATACGGGAAATTCTACCGCGGAAGCGATGCAGAAGTAACGCCTTACGGGAAGTTCGACGGGTCGAAGTTCCAATACTACGACGTGACCATATCCCTCGTGGAGGTGTGACGATGTACACAACCCCTTCAGGCTACGCCGATGCGGTCACCTCGGAGGACCGCACCGTTGATATCCTCCTGTCGATAGGGACAGGCATCGACAACACCGCTGCCGATGACCTGTCCTCCATCGACGGGAGTTTCCTGCCGATGAGCAACACGGCGCAGGCAACGGATGCCATCTACTACATGACAGACGAGCTAGCGACGTTCGAGGGATACGGCATCAAGACCGCCGTGTCCGCAGGCATCATCGCCCCTCCGCTCGAGGCGGTGCATTATCCGCCGGAGACCTCCATCTGGTCGGGCTGCATCTCCGACGCGGAGGGCAACATCGCCTTCGACTTCATTCTCAACCTCACCCAAGAGCATGAGTCCGCGTTGAGGATCTACACAACAGGCCCCAACGTCACGGCAGCGACCGCCGTGTTCACCGCTGCCGACGGCACCGCTGTGACTCGGAGCTTCACATGCTTCGACGGTTATTTCCAGATAAGCGAGACAATGGCTTACACTTCTATCGCCGTGAGCATCTCCAAAATCGACGGAGCTTATCGGCATGTTCGTATCGTCGAGGTCGAGTTCGGAGCGTCCATCACATTCACCAAGTCCGATATCGGCGGCGAGGTGTCGGTCATTCGCGAGCTTGACCCGACGGAGAAATCCGCACCGATGGGAGAGCTTGACGTGACGATCATCAACGTCACAGGCGACTTCGACCCGGACAACCCGTCCACAAGGCTCGGTGAGGTCCAGCTAGGCACATGGATGGACTTGTCTTACACAATCGCCGACGGCGCGAAGTACACCATCCCCTCGGGGAGGTTCGTCATCGGCGAGTGCGACTCGTCCAGCACGCGCATCAAGCTCTCGGCATTCGACGCACGCTATCCCCTGACCAAGCTGTATACGACTTGGACCATCCCGGCGGACCAATCGCTTGGGCAGACGCTGGATGACCTGCTGACCTACTATCTGATACCGCACATCGTCGACGAGGACCTCTACGACCTCATGCCCGACGCAGAGTTCACCTTTGACGATGACACCGCCTTGTCCGAGGACCTGCTCACGATCCAGCAAGCCTATGCCATCTTCTTCATCCCCGACCACAGCGGCTCCATCAGGCTCACCGCCACCTGGCCTGCGGACACCTATGGGAGCATCCCGACCGCGACCA
>CAVHQB010000158.1:0-3250 GCA_963637895.1 Lachnospiraceae bacterium | reverse complement strand
TCCTTCGTTTCAACCATGTCGGTGCAATCGTATCGGCGATATTTCAAGCATATTAGAGCGGTTCAATGGCACCGTCCCGGTTCGCATCCACCACATATGCTCGAGTAGACCTCGGGAAGGAACAGACGGCAACATGCAGATGAACGTGTTCCGAATCTGATGATGATAAAATTGGCGAACAGGAGGGGATTCGAACCCCCGGCCTGCAGCTTAGGAGGCTGCTGCCATATCCAGACTAGGCCACCTGTCCGTCGAATCTCTGGATTGACATCCTGCATATAAAGATTCCGATTTCGCTCCTTTCAAAAAGGCTCAGACAAGCCCCGGTCCGAGAGGAAAACATGCCGATTCAGTCCGAATATGCAAGGAATCGTTCATTACAGACATTTTGTAATCTCCGTCATTATATAGAATAATGAATATCGGACAGGCTGTTATAAGGGGGAGTCGAAATACCGACCGGCCGCAAGAACAGGGTTATGATCGCATGCGTCACCTTCGAGACATCGAAGATCGTCGAGCCTGCGCTGTACTACGAGATAAACAAGATCCATATCATCAGGTACCTCCGCGACCCCGGCTCCGAGTCCGGGATGATGTACGACGAGTTCCGTCAGACCGTATGCGACAGGCTGAAAGCCGAATCCCCCCGCGACATAGAGGTGGTCGTCCACAACGAGCATGTCAGCAACTTCTCCGACATGCTCCGCACCGTCCTCGGGCTCATCCAGTCCGAGAAGGCGGAAGCAGGAGACGACGACTGCGAGGTCTATGTCAACATATCCGCAGGGACCCCCGAGTACTCCGCCGCGGCCACCGTAGCATCCATGATGGTTCCCGGCGTCACGCCGTTCTCCGTGGGCACCAAGGAGTACACTGTATCAAGCGAGAGGGCCAAGGAGATCTACTACATCGACGGGAAGCCGGTCGGGCTCACCAAGAGCACCTACCCGCCCAGGGCCGTGCCCGTGTACCCGATCAACATCCCCGAGGAGCACCTTGTCCGCGGCCTCAGGATCCTCCACGAGAAGAACAAGGCCAAGCTGTCCGCCACCAGCGGGACCATGATCCCCGCCCTGAAGGAGGCCGGCCTGTGGTACCGCGACACGGAGACCAACGACCCCGAGAAGAAGCAGAAGCAGGTCCAGGCCGAGGCCGTGTACTATCAGAGGGACTTCATCGCCAAGTGGGTGGGCAACGGATGGCTCAAGAAGGACGAGCTCACCAAGAAGTACGTCCTCACGCCCGAGGGAGAGAGCATCATCAACACATTCTACATCGATATGGGGACCCACTGACCGTGATCTGCTGATATTACTGGCATTACCAGCATTGTAATCATTACAAACATTACAACGCGCGGTTATTATACTCGCTCAGCATACATAGTATTGCAGCTGCAAGAGAGCTGCAGGAGCGAGTACAATGGCATACTATCAGCAGACGGTCCTGATCCCGAAGCCCAAGCAGACGCTCAACACGGGCGTCAGGCGCTACGACTCCAGGTGCTCCAGGACCGGCAACACGAGGAACAACTCCAACAGGGACGTCAACGCGATCCTGGCGTTCTTCGACTGAAGGGCCCAGGTCCTTTGATATACGGATATCCCAATCCACCGGCGATGTCGAAGACGGTCCTTTCAGACGTGCCCGAAGAGGGCGCCGTGTGCCTCAAGAAAACAGGCATCAGGCGCTGCAGGGGCTGCGTCAAGTGCCTGACCGAGCATCGGCTGCACTGCGACATCAAGGACGGTTTCTCGGACATGTTCGACGCCATCCTCGGGAACGAGGAGCTGGAGATCGTCGTCCATCCGGCCGACGGCAGGATGCCCATCGACGTCCTGAAGGCCGTGGAGAGGATATCGAACATCCTGGAAGCCTACACGGAATCGGGAGGGAACGTCCCCCTCGACATCGGCACATGCAGGCTCAGGAGGATCGTCTTCAAGGTCCACGGCGGCCTGTCCGAAGGGACCGAGGACGAGATGCGCGGATTCCTGCTGAAGGGCCCCGTGGACACGGTGGCCTTCGAGCACGCGTGAAACACGACCAGAACCGATTCGCTTTTGTGAAGGGCGCAGAGCGCCCGTGAGAATTATTGGATGGAGTTTGCTGGGGGCGCGAGCCCCCAGCGAAATCACTCGGCCTTCTTGGCGGAAGCCCAGACCTGGACGAACTCGATGCGGTCGACTCCGAAGACGCTGCGGAAGTCGGAGACGATCTTGTACTTGGCGACTGCCCATCCCTCGTGGAACTTGCAGATGTCGGCCTCGGTGATGACGACCTTGTCGGCGTCAACGGCGAACTCGAATCCCTCAGAGGTTCCGAAGTCCATCTCGACGATGCACTTGGCCTTCTCGACGGGGTCGACGACCTCCTCGGTCAGGGTGAACTTGAAGCAGAGGTCGTGGCCGGCCATGGGGCTGTTGAAGTCGACCTTGACGCGTCCGGCACCGACGGAGATGACGGTTCCGGTCTTGTTGCCGAGGCTGACGGGCATCCCGGGGTAGGGGTTGATCTCGTTCTTGTAGAACTCCTTGACGGGGTGCAGCTCGACGAGCTTGGGGTTCCTTGCTCCGGCGGCCCTCTCGCAGGGGATGGTGACCTCGGTCTCCTTTCCGACTTCGGCGGCGGCGATGGCCTCATCGAGGTCGGCGTAGAGCTTCTTGGATCCGACGATGTAGGGCATGGGGTTGTAGTATCCCTTCTCGTCGAAGATGCCTGCCTCTTTGGCTGCATCGGCGTTCGTGGTGTCGTACATCTTGTCGACGTCTGCGAGGTATGCTTTGTAATCGATACGGACAATCTTCTTAGCGTCTGCCATTTAAATCACCATTAAATGTAGGAATGATTGCCTGCGATTGCTTTTTCTGATATAATAGTGTCGGTATCCATCCTATAAAAAGCCAGCTTATCGGGAACGTGTAGAAATCCATATAAACGAGATTGGACTACACGGCATCGGTGCCGCCTTGGCTTAGGGGTATAGCGGCTGACTTGTAATCAGCAGGCCGGGGGTTCAAATCCCTCAGGCGGCTCCACTTTCGGTTTGAATGGAAGGTCTTTTTATCCGACCCGCTGATTGTCATCCGACCTGCATTGTTCGATTGTCGCAAACATGAATGCGCAGGTCGCTTTTTGAGGGTCTTTCTGATTTTTAGTGAGCAGATGACCATTCCTTAAAGGACTAACACGTCCTTCCACGTCCTGAAATGGACCTGAACGAATTCGTTGCCCAGATAACCGGGAT
>CAVHQB010000157.1:0-3359 GCA_963637895.1 Lachnospiraceae bacterium | reverse complement strand
GGATCGTAGTATCCTAGAGTCCAATCGTTGTAATACCATTCATGATTCACCCAAGTCCACTGGCTCCAATACGCCCATACTCCCTCGCCCTTCAGCTCATCGCCAAGGCCGAACATCCTTGTGATCCAGCATTGCAGGTTGTTGCCGTTTCCGTCTATGCCGGTCTTCATGACTATGTCTAGCCCTTGGATCTCGCCCGCATTCTTGAGCACCTCTCCCATCGATGAGCCTCTTCCCTCCAGCCAGAATCCCTCCTTCCTTATCTCGGACGTGAATGTGTCCATCACGTTGAGATTGTCCGGATCGAAGCTGTTGGAGAATCTTATGAACACATATCCCGTCGATACAGGCCTGAAATCGGGCGAGCTGTAGGTTATGGTGCCGTCCATGCTCTCCATCGTGCTCACGTGGAGGCAGTACGAGCAGCCGGTCTGCATATAGCTGTCAGACTTGGAATCATACCCCATCACGCCCCAACCGGCCGTGCCGAGGGGGAGCCACTGATGGATCCTCCAATAGTGGTCGCTGTCCAATGTCCGCCCGTTGACGGAAACGAACTTCCCTTCAGAATTGTACTCCCATTCCATCCCCAGTTTAACCAACGCCGATTCTACGGCGCCTTTGACTGTGGATACGCCGCTGACGATTTCCTTGCTGTAGCTCCCGTCGGGATTCTCCACATACACCGTGACGTTGTCGCATATGTCAGCCGAGCTCTCGTCGGAGAGGACGGTCAGACCGAGCGCGAGCGTCAACGAAAAGCAGATCACCAGAGCGAACGACAGCCGCTTGGCGGATCTGCCAGGCCCCTCCCGTGCCGAAACCGGCCGGCGGACCGCATCTCCATTATTCTGGATATCCATCAACCTAATACCTCCGCTCAATGGTGGAAAAGGGGGCGATGCCCCCTTGTTTTGTCAGGCTATCACACCTTCCTGCGGATCACGAGCGCGGCGGCCGCAATAGACGCGAGGATCACGGCCCCGATGCATGCATACATCAGGCCGCTGCCGCCGCCGGATGGTTCGGTGCCCTGGTCCTTGATCACATACAGCGAGCAGTGAGTGGTCTCGAACGAGACCTTCCCTGCTTCACTGTCGTAGACCATGCCGCCCATCCTCTCCATGGCTCCGTTCTCGTCCACATAGTAGGCTGCCGGGGCTTTCCAGTCCTTAGGGATGCTGTTCACGGTGATGACCACGGTCCCGCCGAGAGCGCCCCCTATGCTAACACCGCCGGCCATCGTCCTAATATCGATGGCGACACCGTTTCCGACTGCATCCTTCTGAGGGTCGCTCATGTCCTCGGCCTTGGCCTCCGCGACATGGACCGTCACTTCGCCGTGTTTGGAGATGTTGAATATCACCTGCCCGGGCATCGCGATCGACCCTCTTTCGGATGCGATCTCCAGACGGGAATCCAAGCGTGAAGCCGCATCGAGAGCGCCCTGGGAGATGGATACGACGGCATCGCCGGTTTCAGACTGGATGCGGATGGTCTTGGTTTGTTCTCCGACCTTTTCTGCCACATTCCGGGAGGCGATGTCCTGGACTGATGCGGCTTTCTCGATCTGGGCCTCCTCGACGGATATAGTGCCGGACTGCGAACCTGCTTTGATAACCGTGACCACCTCGGCCTTGTCCGCATTCTCAGGGATCTTCGCCGAGGCGACCACGTCGCCATCCTTCGATTCCACTTCGATGCTCTCCTCGGAGTGAATCTTCCTCCCATCCCTGTCGGTGATCTCCAGCGAACGAGAGACGATCTTGTTCTCGTCAGCGTCGGTCTCTTCCTTCACCTTCTCTACCTTGACGGAACCGTCTGCGGCTCCGGTCGTGGTCTTCGCTATAGTGCCGTCGGGTTGCTGTTCGACCTTGGTCTGGGTGCCGTCCTCGTTATCGACGACGTACGGCCTGGCGATGACAGCGGTCTCCACTTCTCCGCCCACTTCGCACGTGCGTTGAGCGAGACCGTCCTCGTCTGCGGTCGCTTCCTTCACGACCGTCCACTCGGACCACCGGTGCTCAAGCATCGGTATCTCCTCGATCCTCTGCTCACCGCAAGAGCACCTGTATACCTTGATCCCATTCTCCGTGCACGTAGGCTCCTTGGTCACGGTCCCATTATCCCAGGAGTGCGTGTGCGACCCTGACGAAGAATCGGAGACGGACACCGTACAGATGGCGCTCAGATCCCCCAGAGAGGCTGTGATCGTGGCTGTGCCTGCGGATACGGCCGTCACCGTCCCGTTTCTGACAGTCGCGACCGAAGGGTCCGAGGATCTCCACACGACATCCTTCTCCGTCGCATCGGCCGGGATCACCGTGGCTTTCAGCACGAACACCTGGCCGACCGTCATCGACAGGGATGTCGAGCTCAGGTCCAGCCCTGTGGCAGGGACCGTGCCTGCGATGACCATGGAAAGGTCCCAACGGTAATCGCCGCAGACGACCGACAGGTTGTGCGCTCCGACCGACAGCTTCGGCACGGCGAACGGCCCGTCCTGGACCCTCACAGGTGCGGATGTCTTCCCGTCTATCGAAACGGTGAACGCTTCATCATCCGGTTCGACGTCGAAGGACACGGACATGATCCCGTACCCCTCTTTGGCAGAATCGACGTAGCTGACAGCTATGCCTCCGCCCGATGCCGAGCCCTGATCGATGCCCGTCGAATCGGAAGCGAGTGATGCCAGCAACATGGTCTGGAGCAATAGCAGCGACAGCACTAAGACCGCCGCCGCATTCTTCTTGTTCACAGGCTCACCCCATCTCATGCGCCGGCTTTGGTGACGACCAACTGCTGCCCATAGTAGTACAGCCTGTTCTGACCGTTCGCGATGACATCGTTCACCATGTATGTCGCATCATCGCCTCCTCCCACCCTGACCGTGTAGAATCCGTATCTGAGGGTCTTCCCCTGAGTGACTTCCACATCGTTCAGAGTGAGGGTGAGAGACGGATCGATCGTCAGAGATGCGTCGGCATACACTGTAGGAGCGATCGCCGTGACGTACGGGGTGCTGTAGAGATCCGAACCGACCTCATAGCAGCATGTGACCGATATCGATTCGACCTTGGAAGCGCCGCTGGGCGTGAATATCGCTCTGGTGTCGTCTTTCGCCATCTGGACGGACTCCGTTATGAACGGATATAGCATCGTCCCTTCGGGCAGATCGATGTACGCGGAATACGTGACGAGGAGGACTTTCTCCGGCGCATCACGGCCGGCATCGACATCCAGCATGACGGAGCTGCCTCCATTGATGAACTGCTTTATCGTTACGGAATTGATGAGATCGGAATCGGACACCTCGGCGATGTTGGCATAGACGGTTATTTCCGAGGCCTGTGCTGTGT
>CAVHQB010000156.1:0-3420 GCA_963637895.1 Lachnospiraceae bacterium | reverse complement strand
CGCGGATATAGACGGTGTTGGCGTTGATCTCGATGTTGGCGGGTTTGACCGCCTGTGTTCCGGTGACTTTTCCGTGATAAATCATATCATATCGACCCCGAATGTCATTGCTATGTCAACCCTATTCCCATATTTGTTTATAAGGCCATTGTCGGTACACCACTTGGCGATATTGCCCTGATACGACTTCATACTGGCGATGAAATGTCCTAGATTCTCTCTGCCTTTGCCTTTTAAGGCATTGATCACTCTCTTGCAAGACCTGATGTATGAAATTTTGGTGCGCTTGCGTATCATGACATGGCCCCACACATCTTGAACGAATCCAACGAAATCCAGTCTGCGCTTGGCCAATGGGAATACAGCATGATTCCCTTTCATCTTCAATCCGATGTCATGCAAAGCATCCTTTATCTGTACGATACGCGCATGGAGCTTCTTCTTGCAACTACCGAAAATAACGATATCATCCATATATCTATAGTAATGATCATCCCTGAAAATCTCTTTGCAGAGATGGTCTATGCATGACAGGAAGAAGGTGCTGAGGATCTGGCTGGAATACAACCCGATAGGCAGACCCTTGCGACCGGGCACGTCGAAGATGATGGTGTGGATGAGGTCAAGAGTCCTGCGACACTTGATTTTCTTCCTGACCATATCGAACATGATGTCCCTGGGTATAGATTGGAAAAAATGGTATACATCCATCTTCGCAACGTATTTCGTGCCGTATCTGTCTCTTCTTATAGCTTGTTTGATGGCCTCGCGACAATCATGGATACCTCTTCCTTTCACACCTGCATATGAGCACGTCGGAATCGTCCTATGGAGGATGGGCCCGACCACATTGAATACGCAATGTTGGATGATTCTATCCGGAAATGTCTTGGAATAGCAGAGTTTTCTGCGTTTACCCCTCTCATATATTGTTCGGGTATGATATTCGGAGGGTGTATATGATTCAGAATCCAGGATCCTCTTGATCTCTGTTACATACGGTTCGGGGTCTGCCTTCATGCGGAGTACCGCAGGGTCATGTGCATGGTCCTTGCAAGCTTCCTTAATTGCCAGACGGATGTTGTCTTCAGAACGTATCACGTCGTACAGCTTCACGCCATTGATATTTCCTATTCTCTTCACGATGAGAACCAACCTCTCATGGATTCACACTCTTCTTCCTTCGCTCTTTCGAGAGTACCAAAGCGTGTTTTCAGCTATGTGTTTTGCCAAGAGGCACGGCCGTATAGATTTCCCCAGATGCTTTCGCAGTGGAGCGTGATGTTGGTCATGAGATGCGGGCGCCGATATTCGAGTTCGAGTTCGTCGAATTGTAGTTGACATTGCAATAGAACAACCCAGCATTGTCCCCATCGTTGTAATTCCCACCCACATTCGGGAAATTCGCATTCGACGAGTTGTAGTTGACATTGCCATTGTCGGGCCACGACGCCATACTATACTGCCTATTTCGAATGAGATCATGAATGTCGCTATTTCATGCACCCTGAATAGATTCGTCATTTATATAAGTTCGGGAAAAAGACGGCGGGGCCCCTGCACCCCGCCTTTATTGAAAAGTATTTGGGCGTCAGGCCGTCGGCCTTCCGCCCCTGTATGAGAGGCGGGCGCCGATAGCCGAGTTCGAGTTCGTCGAAAGGTAGCTGACATCGCAACAGAACAACCCAGCACTGTCCCCACCGCTGTAAGTCCCACCCACATACGGGAAAGTCGCATTCGACGAGTTGTAGACGACATCGCCAAGGTCGGGCCAATGGGTTGTCAAGGAACCACCTTGGCTCGTAGGCGCGAATCCGACGGTGTTATTGCCCGCAACGGCTGTGATGTATCCGCTTGAGTTCGAACAGGAGAGGCCTGTATCTGTGCCAAGGCTCGCTTGCGTCGCATACGTAGAGGCTGCAGTCCAACCGTTGTTGAACGCCCTGCTGTTGGCCTGCCTGGGAAGCCAATAATACAGCTTGGATGAGCTTCCGGCCCTATTCCACATCCCTCCAATGTATTCATAGAAGTTGCCCCAGAAATCGTGGAGCCAGAAGAATGCATTCCTTGCAGAAGATGCGCTTCCGGCCATCCCGTATGCGGTGGTTTTAAGAGCCGCGTTGGAGTTGTCCTGGGAACCACTTGCAAGCCCATAAGAATGGGCCGTCTGGCTGTTGGTGTTGCGGTACAGGAGGAGATACAGCGCCTGGATATACATCCTCTGCTGTGCAGATTCTCCATCATAATCGTCCCCGCGAGCATTAGCAGCCTTCCAATAGTTCGCATATGCTGTACTTACCAGCGCTGTCGTAGCTTTCTTGGAATATATAGCATCTGTCGACCCGGACGCATTGAAGCATCCCATGTGGAATGCATTGGCAAAATATGCATTATTGTTCGACGCGAGGATGGTCGACCTGTTTGCACTCGAGACTGCAGCTTCAATCTGTGCATTGGAATAGCTGTCGCAACCTTTTGCATGAGCATAGCACTGGAATGTGCTATCAGGCTGAGTGTCATTATCCGAGAAGATGACTGTGATCTTATTGTTGGATTTGGTGATGGACAGCCACTGGAAAGGGAACTCGGTGAAATAATCCTCGTTAGACCCGTTGTCATTCCATTTGCTTGCATCGGTATCTAGATCTTTCCAGGTCGTGCCGTTCTTGGAAACAGGCTTGATACCCTCGAGGATTTTATGACCAACCCACGACCCCATGCTGAAGCTGCCGCTCGCTCCCGAAGCAGGGGTGAACCCTTTACAGGAGTTGGTATATGATGTCCCTCCGACCGTGACAGTATCGGGATAGCTGCACCTGCTGGCGCAATCCGCGACGGACTCATCGATGACAACGGCTGCGAATCCATAGTTGTATTGGAGGGTGATCGCCCCGGAATAGGTTCCATTGACCTCGACGGTAATCGTGACAGAGGTGCTGGTAGCGCCACTGGGAGGATTGGAGACGACGAACGTCCAGGAGCCTGCAGGGAGGCTGAATGAGGCCGTACCCGTACTCGTGCTCGCACCCACCACGACTGTGGCTGTCTGAGTCTCCTGCCCGCTGCAGGTCGCAGTAACCGTGATTCCTGTGACTGAGTTCCCGCCATCATCCACGACTGTGATGGTCGCAGTGCCGGGCACATAGCAGCTGATGGACGCCTCGGTGGTCAGGTTCGTGCACGTGACCTCGGGCGTGGATGTGAACGAGTACCCGTCCTTGACAGAGGTGATGGTGTAGGTCGTGTTCTGCTTGACCGACAGATACGCGATGCCCGCGCTGTTGGTGGTGCCCGTGACGGCGGGCTTGGACGAGTCGGACGGGGTCGCGGTGACCGTGATGCCGGAGCAATCGGAGGTGCCCGAGTACGTCACCTTGAGCGTGAACGAGACCCCTCCCTCGATGGTCAGCGCGGTCGTAT
>CAVHQB010000155.1:0-3496 GCA_963637895.1 Lachnospiraceae bacterium | reverse complement strand
GCACAGGATACCTCCGATTATGAGTATCAAGTCGAGCGAGTCGCTCTTGTAGACCACCATGAGTATTCCCAGGATGATCATGAACAGCCCTGTCAGGAGGGAGTCCTTCCAGGGATTGTATTTCTCTATCGTCACTTCCATAGAAGTCACCATAAGGGAATCCCCAATCATCATTGATAAATCTTAGCGAAAACGGGGGCAATCCCCGACGATGGCAGGGCCGTCTCCGCGGTACCTGACCACTGCGGGGACCTGATGGCAGAGGTCCTGGCCGAAGAGGACCTGGCGGCCGTCCGTGACGATCTCCGGAGCGATCTCGGACCAATGGTCGAGGACGATGAACCTGTCTGACAGTCCTTCCTCGTCTATGGCATCCTTCACCATGCCGACCAGCTCGGAGCGGGGCATGCGCCTGGGGCCCAGGACCGTGTCCGACGACTCGTCCAGAAGGAAGCATGAGACGCGTCCGCGAAGAGAGGAACGATCGATATCGGCCATAGAAACGTGAGGGAAAAGGTTTGGGAAGAGGTTTCTCGATCTTGTTCCGGGAATCAGAGCATTGCGCTCTTGATCTCCTTGTCGAACATGAAGACCAGGATGCACAGGTACATGATGAAGCTGCAGATTCCGTCGATGATGTCGAAGATGTTGCCGAAGAGTCCGGCAAGGCTCGCGAGCATCAGGAGGAAGAAGACGATGACGAGGACGATCCAGAGGATGCTGTCGGCACCGGTGTTCTTCCCGTCGTTGATCCTCCTACCGAGGTAGAGGACGATGGCACCGAAGATCAGCATGACGACTCCGCCAGCGGCGACGCCGACGAGGAGGCCTCCGATGATGGCGAAGATGCTGGACACAACGGTCATGTATCCGACGGTCTGGACGAATCCAGCGACCACATCGAGTTTTCCGGAGACAGTTCCCTTGCGGACGCTGTTACCGAACTTGAAGAAGATGATTGCTCCCACGAGAGCTCCGATACCGATGATGACATAACCGACCTTCTTGGAAGTCTCCCCGTCAAAGGTGGCCCCGTTGACAATCTGGACCACGGCCGAGAGGAGCCCCAGGATGGCGATGATGAACATCATCAGTCCGACGTTTTTAGTGTCGTCGAAGAATGACATGTTCAGCCATATCATCCTACCGGGTATTAATAATTGCACTATGGTTTGAAAAGATTAAGTATCTCAAATGGACAAATTTCCAGTAGGAATTGACGAAAAACGAGCATTTGCGCTCATTTCAGGATGAAAAACCGAGACAATGCCTCTTGCCGTCGGGCCCGGCATCCGGCTCCGGAAGGCCCCGCGGCTGAAGGGCCCCGAACCACATGGATAAATATGCTCATCTCTGATTCCTACCCATGAGCAGCAAAACGCTTGTAATCGTCGGAATCGTGGCGGTTGTAGCGATCGCGGCCATCGCGATAGGCTTCGGTCTCAAGGGAGACAACAACCAGGACGAAGTCACGGACGGCGTCAACTACTACGGGAACGGCGGGACCACCTCGGACGGCAAGACCGTCTTCGGCCTGACATCCCACACCGTCTTCCAGAACTTGTTCACCAAAGACGATGCCCGTTTCGATTCTTGGAACACCAAGAGCGACGGCACCGGGACCACATACCACCCCGGAGACAACATAGACTACAAGGACGGCACATCAGTAAGGCTGTATGCCATCTGGGATACAAGCGCGTACCTGACCTGCTATGGAGTCGCCGAGAACATCACGCTCACGTACAACGGCCAGACTCTGTCCGCATTCAGTTCTATCAAGTTGCCTTCCAGTGGCGAAGTGACCCTGGCCATCACATACAACACTGTTCATGGAAAGGTCGTAAAGATGAGCGACACACAGCTGGGGCAGATGGTAATTAATGGAGACATTGTCGATATCACGACCAACGGAATAAAGACCAGCGGAGACACCAGCCACGAACTGGCTACAGACGGCACATCCGCGACCCTCAAGATCACCTATGATGGTTCTACAGACGTATCTATCAGCGCAAACGATACAGGTACTTCCCACGCTAAGAAAGGTGTGACTTACATAGGCAATGGCGGAACCTACGGCACTGAGAGCAGATTCGTGGTGGACAGCAGCACTGTCTCAGCCAACAGATTTACCTTCGAGGGGAAGACCTTTGTATCCTGGAACACCGCTGCAGATGGATCCGGGACATCTTACGAGGCCGGAGACACCATAGACTACTACGGTGCCATAAGACTTTACGCCCAGTGGGCGTGACGAAACCCGCTCCGAGCTCCCGTCCCGGACCATCGGGAAGGGGGCCCGGAGCCC
Organism: Lachnospiraceae bacterium; assembly: GCA_963637895.1. Lineage (GTDB taxonomy): Archaea > Thermoplasmatota > Thermoplasmata > Methanomassiliicoccales > Methanomethylophilaceae > Methanoprimaticola. Next base: position 1,185 of record CAVHQB010000155.1, on the reverse strand, counting down.
ATTTCCATCCATTTCTAAGCATCTCCAATGCATCCGGAGGCCCTGCCCGATCATTGTGCTCCAAGATGTCCGCTCCTGCCCCGTGCCGTCCGACGTCGAAGGGGGTCACGGAGCGCACGAAGTTCGCTTTCATGCAGTGGGGAGCCTCATCCTGAAGCACTACGGCACCCAGGACATCGCAGTGGACATGGCCCGAAAGAGGCCGTGAGCCGGCTGGAAACCATCATATATCCTGCAAGAGAGTCAGCTGTCATGGTCTATGCATGCCCTATGGAAAGCGACCCGAGAGACAAGCTCCAGCAGTTCGTGACCGACCCTGAGTTCAATACGATCGCCGGCCTCCGCACCGACGGGCTCATGGCCCTCGTGGACATGGTGAAGGAGACGATCGAGAAGGAGGAGCCCGACGCGAAGGTCATCGTCCTGGACCGCGAGGTCCTCAGCGACAACGGGATCGACATGCCCGGAGAGCTCAAGTCGTACTTCGACAGGATGACCGCCGACGGTTCCAAGGTCAGGTTCCTCATGTCCGACGAGCTGCCCGTGATCAACTGGCAGGGCGCTGTGCAGGTCATGAAGGGGAGGAACGCCCAGGTCTACTGCTTCTCCGTGGCCTGCCGCCAGATCCCCGCCTGCTCCAAACTGCTCTGATGCTTTTCCTGGTCCCTCGGCCGCGGATGCGCGGCCGGGAGCCCTTACTTAACACCGGTCCGATCCGGAATCCTGCACGACATGCCCTGCTGCGATCGCCTTCGCACGGCATGGCGATCCCTTCTTCACACCCTCTCTCTGCCGATGAGAGCCGCAAGATGGATGGCCCTGGCGATCGGACGGTTCAGAATAGTGTGCTATGTAGTTACAAAAGACCTCCGGAACGGCCTGCACAGGAAACAAACGGAGCAGGTTTTAAGAACCGTGGACGGCAGAAGCCTGCATAAAGCGAGCGTGCGGGCGGATGCAGTTGATTCGAGCTGCCGATCGCACGTGTTCGTCTTTATAACGGAGGTAGACGATATGGAGACAGGTGCAGAGGACATGGAAGGGATGCCGGTAGGCTATGACAATTTCAGGGAGCTGAGGGACGGCGATTTCTATTTCGTTGATAAGACCCCGCTGATAGACATGGTCTTGAAGAGCTCGTCCAAGGTCATGCTCTTCACACGTCCCCGCAGGTTCGGCAAGTCC
>CAVHQB010000154.1:0-3513 GCA_963637895.1 Lachnospiraceae bacterium | reverse complement strand
GGCTTCCACGTCTGCATAATCCAATGTCATCTCTGCTCATCCCATGTCCCCCATCCCAGGGATGCCCTTTTCGTCGCACACACACATCACACACACATGTCGGCGGATTTTTATAGGTCTGCGACGATAAAATTTAAACGAAGGTTTCTAGTCTGCAAATCTGGTCCTTCGAGTGCATCCCATGCACGCCCCCGGGAGCTTCGCTTCCCAGGCCTCCCGGGGCTTTTCTCCTCATGCCTTTCTGATCGTCACCTCGACGTAATCCCCGACATCCAGCCCAAGCTGCCTGCATCCCTCCGTGATGGTCACCGTGAGCGACGTGCCGGAGGAGCGGACGGGGCGGAACGCCGTCCATTCCCTGATTCGGGACTCCATCTCCGCCTGGACCGTCATCATCGCGAGGTAGTCCAAGGTGTCGTTGGCATCGTCGGCTGTGCAGTCGTACTCCCTCATGAGGGCCAGCACGCTCTCGGTGCCGTCCCATCCGCCGTCGTGGAGCGCGATGCAACTGTCCGCCTTCTCCACGCCGTTGCGCTTGGCGAATGCGGCGAACCACGTCGAGAGGTAATCGACATCATCCCTGGCGCGGTCGGCCTCCTCCTCGCGCTCCGCCGCACGGCGAGCGTTCTCGAGGAAGTCCACGATCTCGACTCCCCAGGGGTCGCAGACGTTGTGGACGGGTCCGTGCCTGTCGGACAGGAGGTGCTTGCGCTCCATGTCGGTCAGGTGGTCCCACGCGCAGTCCGCCGCGTGGATGGCCTCCTCGGCGGAGTCGTAGTACTCGACATCGCCGCAGTTTCCGTTGAAATGCTCGAAGGAATATCCTCCCTCGACGATCTCCCCGTTCTCCGGGCAGACGGTCCTGCCCATGCCGTCCTCCCACCTCATGACAGGGGATTCCTCCCTGTCGAGCGCGGCCCTGCATCCGTCGCAGGCGGTCGCGTCCATGGGGATGACCGTCTGCCTGCTGATGCTGCCGTTGTCGGTGTCCATGTACACGTCGAAAGCACAGCAGTCGTGGTCGTTCTCGGCCTCGACAACCACACAGTCGGCGAGGATCCACACGCCCTCGGCTGCCTCGATGTTCATTCTCTCTGCGACATATTCTCCGTCCATTTCTCTCAATCTCCTTGATTTTTTAGGGTTTCTTAAAGGGTTTCTCCTCACAGGAAGGCGCACAGGCTGACCTGGATAAGCTGGCGAGGGGTCTTGGGCGCAGCCTGCACGGGTGCGCTGAAGGCAGCGTCGACGGACTTGAGGATCCTGTCCCTGACTGCGGTGAAATCCGAGTCCAGGTAGTCGATGTGAAGCTCGGCGGCATCGTCGAACCAGACCTTGGTGGACCTGATGTACTTGTTGTAGGCGTGGTTGCTGCACGAGTCCAGCTCGTCCTCTGCGCGGTCATCGAACCACACATCGGACACGTTTCCGGACTTGTGGTACTCGACGTGCAGCCCGATCATGTCCTTCCAGTCGTTGACGTAGTAGCGGTTGCTGCCGTCGCGTGCCTGCCATGCCTTGAGCTTGCTCCTGATGATCTCGATGTCTGCCATTTTCTTCATCTCCTGGTCCGGGGGTCTTTCCTTTTCCCCCTCTAATATATAGTATATCTTATGCATATATAATACTTTCTACAGTTGGATGGGTCATCACCCATCCGCCTATTAAAATGGCCTTTTATACCCAGGAAAAAATCTCTTTTCGCAGGGCATCAGTCATGTCATCGCCCCGGCTCGGCACATCTGCTCCTCGGCGGCAGCATCTCCTGGATCCAACCTCTTGCCATCAATGCCCTGCGCTTTTCGAAAAATGCAGCGAGCTTCGACGAACGTAGAAAAAGGACGGGGAATGAAAACGAAACCCCGGTCGATGCCAGCCTTAGCATCGGCAGAAAATGCATCCGATGCGACGGATAAAAAGGTTTGGCAGGGGTTGCCCCCTGCGTGAGGTCATTCGGTCTTGGTGGACCTTGCGTCGGCGGCCTTGGCCTTGTCGCGCAGGGCCTCGACGAAAGGGAGGGTGATGTACTTCGACCCTCCGAGGCCGACGAATACGGACACGACGAGGGCGATTGCGTAGCAAAGCCCTCCGGTGGCGGTCGCGCCGGACGCATCGATGTACCATCCGATGATGATCAGCGACAGTATGACGCAGATGACCACGATAAGGATGTTCGACGAAAGATAAGAAAGCCCATAGGTGAGCTTCCCACCATTCTCCCTTGCGACCTTTTTGTCCTGCTCGTAGTAGCCGGGCAGGGACATGGCGAACGTGCAGATCAGGCCCACGATGAGGGCGATGACCATGACGGTCGGCACGAACTCGGCAGGCACGCCGAGGATATACTGCATTGATTCTGCTTCTGTGACCATTCTTTCAACTCCATAGATTAGGATTAGCTGGACTGTGACGGTGCAGGCCCTCGTCTCCCAGAAAAGCCGAGAGGTGAGGGTGCGCTCCATCGTCGCGATCAGGCAGCGCCGTCTCCTCCGTTTCCCTTCTTGCCCTTGTCGAGCTTCTTGACGAGTCCTGCACGGATCGCATCGCGCTTCCACACTCCGAGAGCGATGAGCGCGACCACGAGGGTCCCGATGATGACGAGCATCATCTGCATCGTCGGATCCTTGAGTCCGGTCGGTGCCGGAGCAGGGGTCTGCTTAAACACGGCAGTGATGGTGAGGTCTCCGGTCACGGCGATGCCGAAGTCGTAGGCGGCGTTGCCGTCAATCGACCAGCAAACGAAGTCGAAGCCATCCTTGGCAGGCGTGAACTTCGGCTCGGTCGCAGCATCGCCGTGTTTGACGGACTGCTCCAGGACAGTCTCGCCGTCAACGACGAAGGTGACAGTGTACACCGCAGGCTCCCACACGGCGGTCAGCACAACATCGTCCACCAGGAGGGAGACGTAAGTCGACAGGTCCGCGTCGCGGATGGTCAGTACTCCGTCGGACCAGCCGACGAAGGTGAACCCATCCTTGGAGGGTGCGGTGGGGAGGACGGCTTTGTATTCGGTGTGCTTGTAGATTTGAGTCCCGTCGACGATGAAGGTGAGGACGGGGTCGTGGGCATAGACTGCCACATAGTCCGCATCTCCGGTGACTCTGACGGTCTTCTCCGACTCCGCGATAACAACGGTCTCCGGAGCATCGGACCGCGCCCATCCAATGAAGACCATTCCGAGGTCCGCGTCGAATTCCAGCACCTTGCTCGCAGCGACTGCGGTCGCTTTGGCTGGCAGGGTCAGGGTGGCATCGTAGGTCTGGTTGTCCTTGGTCATGATGGCGGTGCCATCGAGGTAGGAAAATGTCACGATGTAGGTGACGCTCTCGATGACGGCGTAAAGGGTCAGTCCGGTCGACAGTGCGTAGGTGGATCCTGCACTGTAAATCGTGGTCGGAGTGACCGAGGCAGGGTCGGCGGAAGCCCATCCCCTGAAGGTCTTGCCCTCCGGGATTGTATAGCCGAGGTCCGCGAGGTCCTTGAGGGTCACGGTCTCGGTGTCGACGGTCTCCG
>CAVHQB010000153.1:0-3567 GCA_963637895.1 Lachnospiraceae bacterium | reverse complement strand
GCGCCAAGTCGGGAAGACGTTCATCCTGAAGGAGTTCGGCAAGACCTACGAGCACTGCATCTACTTCGACCTGAGCACTGACGACGGGCTGTGCGAGCAGTTCCGCTCCGTGGACATCGATTCCTTCGTGCGGTACGCCACAGCAAGGGGCCCCGAGTATGCGCCGGTCGCCGGAGAGACCCTGATCATCCTGGACGAGATCCGGTCTTGCCCCCGCGCCAGGACGTCTTTGAAGCAGTTCACCCTTGACGGCAGGTTCGACGTGGCCGCATCCGGCTCCCTTATAGACGTGCCGTCCAAGGAATTCGAGGACCCGAGGTTCCAGCGCTCGATCATGCTGGAAAGGTCGGACATATCAGTTGATGCCAAGGGCATCGAGCACTATCCGCTGTTCGCGGCCGCGTTCCTCGACGATATGGCCGGAAAGAAGATGCCGGAACGGAGCTCTGAGCAGGTGTGAAAGGATCCATCGCGGCAGTTTTTCCGTCGTCTTTGCGGGAATCCGCATCATGGTTGGGTTTTTTGTATTGATAGCATATTATGAATATAATGAGCGACGGATCTCGTTTCGCATTAGGGATGATCGCATACCTCCTGGTGCAGGTCATCCTGATAGCTCTGCTGGCCAGGGGGCAGCTGGGGACGGTGCTGTACCTGGTCCTGGTCGCAGTATCTACAGTCATACTGTTCATCCCGATGATCAAGATGGAGGGCTCCAAGGCCGAGGTGAAGGACGGCCACCTGAAAGTCAAGGCGTTCATGGTGAACCTCGACATCCCGCTGAGCTCGATCACAGCCGTGGAATGCAGGGATTCGTTCAAGCCCGGCATCAGGATGTGCGGCTACGGCGGGGTCAAGAGGGGATCGGGGGACTTCAAGAACGCCGAGTTCCCGTTCTACAAATACGCCGGCGACACCCGCATAGGGAAGTTCGTCCTGGTCCGCTACGGGAAAGACAAGGTCGCGGTGTTCAATTCCGTGGATGCGGCGTACACAACATCCCTCTATGTGGCGATAAAGACGGGGACGAACGTATCCTCAAAGGTCATCCATGGTTCGAATGCCGAGTCCTATTCGAAGTTCAAGAGGAACCTGGCGATCGGCACAGGAGCGTTCGTTGTCATCCTCGTCGCCCTGATCGCCGTGCTGCTCAACTCCGGACACGTCGATGCGCATCTCGAAGACGACGCCCTGGTGATAGATGCCACCCTGATGAACAAGACCATCGCGTACACGGACATCGAGTCCGTGGAGCTCCGCGAGGAGTTCGATGCGGGCATCAGGGTCGGAGGGTTCGGCGGCCTGAAAGTGTCCACGGGGAGCTTCCGCAACGACGAGTTCGGGACGTACAAGCTGGCGATACATAGCGGGATGCGGCCTGTGATCGTCGTGCACTGCACAGACAGCAGCGTGGTCGTGTTCGATGCCGGCAGCCCGGACGGGACGCGCGCGATGTTCGAAGACCTTCAGAGCAGGATATCGCATATCGGCTTTCAATCCCCGGGTTTCCAACCGTCGATGCAGAGAGCATCGTGCTGAAGATCCCCCGAATTCACAATTCGTGTATTCCGGCTGCACTTCTCCTTCATAGAAGGTGTAGTCGGAATACATCTTCTCCATGACAGGGGCCGGATGTGTTCTCGAGCCGGGTTACGGCTTAGTGCTGTGACTGGTTTCAGGACCCGAGCTTCCAGTTGTATGCCCCAAAACTTCTCCGATTCTAGGATACAATGATTTCTGAGGGGTCCTGAGCCCCTGTTTTTCGAGTGCTGGCTACCCCCTTCCGATGGTGCTAAATAGTATCCTAGATATCTAGGATACATGGCGAGGTACTGCCAGAAAAAGGGCGACAAGATCTACGTTTACGAGAGCACCTCCGCGCGGATTCCCGGGAAAAAGAACCCGCAGTCTACCAACACGTACCTCGGAGTCTAGAACCCGGAGACGAACGAGATCATCCCGAAGAAGGTCCGCACCTCGGGCTCCGCTGCGAATCCCGCCCCGGCGGAGTTCAAGGAGATCTCCCGCAGGGAGCTGTACGCCAAGCACTACGGCTCCGTGGTCGTGCTGGACGCGGTCCAGCGGACCCTGGGGATCGAAGAGGACCTCAGAACTGTCTTCGGAGACATGACCGCCAACATCCTGGCCTGCGCCATGGCTCAGGTCATGGAGCCCTCGGTGATGGACGAAGTGCATCTGACTGTCGAGGAATCGGTGCTCGGAGAGTACCTGTGCCTGCGCGGGGACCTGTCGCCTGCCACACTCTCCGAGCTGACCAAGGACCTGGGCGAGTCCATGGTCCTGATGGACGACTTCTTCGACCTCCGCCTGGACCGCGACAAGGGCAAGGTCTCGGTGTTCGACATAACGTCTGTCTCCAGCTTCAGCGAACTCGACGGCTGGGCCGAGCTCGGCTACAACCGCGACGGGGAGGCCCTGCGGCAGGTGGGCTGGCTGCTGATCACCGGCAGCGACGGGATCCCCAAGGCCTTCGTCATGCTGCCTGGTTCGATCAGCGACATCTCCACCCTCCAGACGGTCGTGGCCACCTTCCGCGAGAAGATGCTGGAGGGCGATGCCCTGTTCGACAGGGGCTTCGAGTCCGCAGCCAACGTATGGTACCTTCTGAAGGAGGGCATCAGCTTCGTCACGCCCTCGAACCTGACGGCCAAGGCCGTCAAGGCCCTGCTGACCAAGGCCCACGCGGCAGTCAGGTCGCCTGACAACCAATCGATCCTCGACGGCGAGCGCTACGGCCACGTGACCTATCGCATCGGCATAGCCTCCGACGGGGAGGATGCGGAGTGCGGTCACGCGTACATCGGCGAGGACGAGGACGGGTTCGAGGACTCCATGAAGCTCAGCGCCCATGTGATCTACGACCCCAGGTCCGAGGTCGAGGCCAACGATGCGCTCATGAAGGAGGTCCTGGAACTCCAGAGCGAGCTCACGGGGATGAGGATCGAGCAGGCGAAGAAGCTCCTGGCCAAGCGCAGGAGCCAGGTCGTCAAGGCCTTGAGCCTCGATGCCGACGAGCACGGAAATGCTGTGGTCGAAGTGAACTACAACTCGATCTCGTTCAGCAGCAACCGCGCCGGCATGTTCATCCTGCTGACGCCCGAGGGCAAGACCTGGGACGAGGCGATGACCAGCTACGGGATAAGGAACGAGGTCGAGGAAGCCTACGATGCGTTCAAGAACGACATGGACGGCAACCGCCTGCGCACCGGCGATGCCGACCGCGCCAGAGGCAGGTTCTTCATCAGGTTCCTGGCCCTGATGATGCTGATCTTCATCAGGCGGAGGCTCAGGAAGTACTCCGAGAGCCTCACACCGAAGCAGAGGAAGGACGACAAGGTCCACAAGATGAGCGTCAGAGAGGTCCTCAGATCGCTCAACACGGTCATAGCCGTCGGATCGACAGGGGAGTGGAAGCTCACCCATGTCACCAAGACCAACCGGCAGATCTTCAACGCCCTCGGCCTGAAGCCGATAAGCTCGGGCAAGGTCGTGCTCGGGCGCTTGGACCAGGTATGCGCGCCCCTCCCTGCCGCACCTCAGGAATCC
>CAVHQB010000152.1:0-3624 GCA_963637895.1 Lachnospiraceae bacterium | reverse complement strand
GGCCAATATCGCCAGGACCAGGACGGTGACGATGGCGCAGAAGATGAAGTACGCAGTCGCCGATCCGTTGGGCTGGCTGATCCCGGAGATCTCGTAGGTGGAGTCCACATAGAGCTTGCAATTGTCGAAGTAGACGAGCATGTTGAACGATGCCGTGAAGTGCTTCTCGTAGTCCGTGCTCAGATATTCCTTGCCCGTTGTAGGGTAGATGTAAGGCTTGGCATCTTCACCCGCTTCCGTTACCGATTCGATGCTCATCTTGACGGTCTGCCCCGCCTTCACGAAGAACGTGAGCTTCCCGTAGGCGTCCAGGACCTTGTGCAGATCGCAGTAGTAATCGTATGAGACCCGGGCATTGCTCGTCTCTCCATACTGGCGAGTGACGTACACACAGATCCATCCGCTGTAGGATGACATTGTGTAATCGTTGTCATCGCTGGTCATGTTGTTGTTCAGAGGGTCGGCGATGTACGCTTTCATAGCCTTGTGGTTGTCTGAATCCTCTTTGAAGTAATAGTTGTAGGCGTATCCGAGGGACGTGCCTGGTTCTTTCCAGAACCTGCCTTCGTAGATGTCGTAGTTGGAAGTCCTCTGCTTCGTGGCGCCATCAGAGTCGTCGCACATCGCGGGCGCGACGCATACGGCCATCATGACGGCCACGGCGATGACGGCAGCAAAACGGTTGGTGTTCATCACATCTCCCTCCTCATCGTCTGATACAGTCCGAGCGCAAGGAATCCGATCCCCCAGATTATGCCGATGGCGACCATCAGCCCGATGTTGGTAAGATCGAGCGAAGTCGGGATCAGGATGGCCGATCCGCATATGGGGGCGCCGAGCAGCCCCAGCGCGGCTTCTCCGAGGAAGCAGGGCAGGTACGCGAGAGCGCTGTCCAGATGCTGGTCTACGATCAGGATGGCCACCGGCAGCGCGATGCTCATGACGAAGAAGGGCACGATGGACGATCCCCTCTTCATGAAGCATCCGATGCAGAACGCCGTCGCCGAGTAGGCGAACACCCCCACAAGCGTGATCATCAGGGACTCGCTGAGCAGGTCCGCGTAGATGGAGTCGTACTTGCCGGTGGCGGTGATTATGGCCGAGCCGTAGGCGAGCATGAAGATCCCAAGACACATCAGGAATCCGGCCAGGTACTTCCCGAGGAAGAACGAGGCCCTGTGGATGGGCAGCGAGATGTTCATGTACGCGGTCCTGTCCTTGAACTCCTGGGGGATCTGCTTGCCGCACAGTATGGACGTGAACAGCCCCAGCAGAAGCGGCAGGAGCGCCAGCAGTCCGGCGATGTAAGTGTTGCTGAAGTTGCCGAAGCCCATCATCATCAGGATGGAATCGATGTTGTCTCCCAGCAGGATAGTCAGCAGAGGGATCAGCAGAGCTACGAACAGCATGATGAACGTCCATTTCTGCTTGGCGAACAGCTTCATCTGGACCATGAACACGATCATGGTCTGCTTCATGAACGACGGGGCGGAGTACACCCTGTCGCGGTGCGCCTCGTCGTCCGATGCGCTGTACCCGCTGTTCCCCCAGGTCCCTTTGCGGTCCTCTTCCTCCTTGGCAGGCGCGACGGCCTTCACGCGGTCGAGGATCGACGCCTTCTTGGACTGTGCTTCCTGAGCCTGCGCCGGGGCCTCTTCCAGAGGTTCCGTTCCGAGGTCTATGGATTGCCTCATCTGACCTCATCCCCCTTCGTCAGGTCCATGTAGAGGGATTCCAGGTCGGCTCCCTTCTCGTTCATGGACAGTATCCCCAGCCCGGTGGAGAACGCGGCCGCCGTGAGGCATGCCTGCTCCTCCATGGTGCCGGCGAACTCCAGCTTGACGGCGCATTCGCCGAGCCTCTCCGCGGAGGTGACGCCTCCCTGTCCTCCGAGGTCGGAAACGACCTGGGCCGGTATGGGCTTGAGCGTGTGTATCTCCAGCGTGATCGACCTGCCGGGGCCGATGTTGTGTATGAGCTTGTCCACGTCGCCGGAGGCGATGACCTTCCCGTCGCGGATCATGGTGACGGACCCGCAGATCTCGGACACCTCTTTCAGTATATGGGTGCTGATCAGCAGGCTCCTGTTCTTGCTCTTGAGCTCCGACAGGGTCTGCCTGATCTCGATCATCCCTCTGGGGTCCAGCCCGGAAGTGGGCTCGTCCAGGATGATGGTGGAAGGGTTGGGCAGGAGGGCCTGGGCGAGGACTATCCTCTGCCTCATGCCCTTCGAGAACCCTCCGATGGTCTTGTTGCGCCATTCCCACATCCTTACGGTCTCCAGCACGTCCCTGGAGCGGATGGCGATCTCCCTGGAGTCCAGCCCGTAGATGCGGCCGACGTAGTCGAGCACCTCCGCGGGAGTGAATCCGGGATACGGTTCCGGCGTTTCGATGACGCATCCGACATGCTCCATGGCATGCCGGTGGTCCTTGATGTCGACGCCATCGATCCTCACGCTGCCGGAAGTGGGCATGAGCAGGCCGGTGATGGCCTTCAGGGTGGTGCTCTTGCCCGCCCCGTTGGGGCCCAGAAGGCCCATGAACTCCCCTTTCTTGACTGTGAGGTCGATGTTCGATATCGCTGCGAAGCCGCCGTACATCTTGGTGAGGCCGACAGCTTCGATTGCAGGTGTATCGTCCATGCTTGTCTAAAGTATTCGGACTTAAAAAAGGTGTCAGGAAGGCTTCGTGGCGGAATGATGGGAATCACTTGGAATGCCTGTCCATCTCCGCGTTCAGAAGCGCGTCGGCCTCGGGGATCCTCTCCTCGGACCTCCTCACGTTCCTGAAGGACACCTTGGGTATCATGGACGACAAGGCGACCGCATCCGCATGGAGCTCGATCATGTCCTTGTTCTTGACCTTGTACTGGCCGTTCATCTGCCTGATGACCAGCTGGGAGTCCATGACGAACTCCGCCTCGTCCGCGCCCAGCTCTATGGCCTTGGAGATCCCGGAGATGAGCCCTCTGTACTCGGCGTAGTTGTTGGTGTGCACGCCCAGGAACTCGGCATGGGAATGGACCACCTTCCCCTGGGAAACGACGACGATGGCATAGGCGGAAGGCCCGGGGTTGCCCCTGGACCCTCCGTCGGAATAGATGGTGAGCTTCAATAGACCAGCTCTCTGGTGACCTTGTTCTCGGAATCGACAAGGACCACATTGGCCTTGATGGGGGTGTCCGTCAGCTCGTACGCCATGATGATGATCAGGTCCCCCTCTTTGCAGAGATGGGCGGCCGCGCCGTTGACTGCGATGATGCCGCTTCCCCTCTTCCCGGGCAGGGTGTAGGTGTCGAAGCGGCTGCCGTTGGTCACGTCCGCTATCGTCACCTTCTCTCCGACCCATATGCCGGCCTTGTCCAAGAGGTCCTGGTCTATGGTTATGCTGCCCTCGTAGTCGAGACGGGTCTCCGTGACGGTGGCCCTGTGGATCTTGCCTCTGATCATCCAGCGCATGGGAGGAACCAGCGAGGTGTCATAGATAAGACGTTCGGTTTGGCGCATCGATGCAGACGAACGAACGGCTTGAGGAAACCGATGCGACGGTTCGAACAACACAGGTCGAAAGACGAACCGAACGAGATGAGCGTCGCGCTAGTCTTGATGAGATAATCAAAGCG
>CAVHQB010000151.1:0-3665 GCA_963637895.1 Lachnospiraceae bacterium | reverse complement strand
ATAAAGGTAACGACGATAGTTTCACTGACAGGACACACATCGAGTACCAACTTTCTGCTCACCTAGCCTAAATAACATTAAACTATATTGTGCACTATGTGGGCGACGGTGTTTAGAATGGAAGGGCGCAAGGATATCTCCGATATGAGTTTCGAAGAGTTCTTCTCCAAGAAGGAGGGGGACCCACCTATGCCGAAGCCCGCGGCGAAGCCCGCGAAGGAAAAGGCACGGCCAGAGGCGGAGGCGCCGACAGGTTTCGGCACCACGCTCCCGAAGCTGAACTACATGGGGCGCGCCTTCCAGCTTTATGTTCCCAGATACGGGTCCGATGCGAACGCCAGGTTCGAGGCCGCCATAGACTGCGGCTCCGGAGTGGTGCCCATGGGCCGTCTCGGATCCGCGCCCCGCGGCTCCGGCAGGCAGTCCAGGCCCGCGACCCTCGACCTTACCGGCGCAGGGATATCCCCGTTCGAGGGGTTCAAGCTCCTGATCGACGGGACAGAGGTGTACGAGAGCAAGCCCCGCAGCCTGCTGTTCTTCAACAACGTGGGGATGCCCCTCGGCAAGCCCGCGGGAGAGGTGTTCATAGCTTTCCCCAAGGCCTGCTCCATACGCACGAACAGGACCGAGGTGAAGGATTCCTTCGACGTCGCGGACGCCAGGGTCGTCCACGCCGAGGTCTCCCTCGCAGGCGGCGTCTGGCTCGACGATTCCGCGAAAGAAGGGGATGCATCCGAGGAGGCCGCCTCGGCGGATGCTCCCGCGCCTGCCGCGGAGGAGCCCGTCAAGGAGGCTCCGAAGCCCAAGGCCAAGAAGCCCAAGAAGAAGAAGGCGGCGGGATCCATCAAGATGCCCGCCGGAGCGACGTTCGCCGACGCTTCCTGCAACGGCATCATCGTTCCATTGTATGCCAAATCGCCTGTGTTCGATGCCAAGGTGGAGAACCGCGAGCCCGAGGAGTGCACAGTGTCCGTGGAGCGCCCCGACGGGACGGTCGTGGCGGAGCCCAGGGCCCTGGCGAAGGGCCCGATGTTCTTCGACCTGTCCGAGGGCGGCCTCATGGACATGGTTCTCAGGTGCGACGGCGAGACCGAGCTGGCCCGCGAGAGGTTCGCGCTCGTGCCCGACCTGGCCTGCGAGAGGCCCGGCAACGGGGACGTGAGCGCAGACACCGTCTACACTCTCACAGCGTTCGGGGACACGGTCTCGCGCGACTCGGCCGACGGGCCTGTCTCGTTCGGCGAAGGCGCCGGAGCGTTCACCATCCAATGCTACCTGCCATGCATCGAGTGGGATGCGGGCGAGGGGTTCCAGAAGTACGTCGGCGAGGCCGCTGCCGCGGATGTCGACGCCCTGAGCGACAAGCTCAGGCTCAGGATCAACGGGGCCAAGAGGCTCTCGCTCTTCATCGGCCCCGAGAAGGGGAAGAAGACGGAGGTCCCGATCGAGGAGGCCGGCGGCATCTCCGTGGCCGACATGACGGACATCAAGAAGGAGATATTCGCCTCCGGCCAGGACAGGTACGTCATGTTCCTCACGGTGAACTCCTTCCCGATGAAGAGGTTCATGACGATCACCAACCCTGAGAGGGTCAAGGCCCGCTTCGCCGACGGCGCGGTGAACGTGCAGGTCCTCAAGCAGGGCGACTTCGAGTGCCGCTTCTACATGAAGGACAAGTCCGTGAAGACCGTCGCGCTCGATGCCGGGGATGCAGCCGTCCCTGTGCCCGAGGATGCCGTGGAAGCCGAGGTCGCCGAGGTCTCCGAAGGGAAGGACCGCACCGTCATACCCGTGACGGTCAGGCCCCTGCCGTTCCTCGACAGGGACGAGACCGGGGAGATATGGATGTTCGTCAGCAGGAGCAAGAGGATCCCACTCCCGGGGAGCCTCTCCGCGTCCAAGCCGGAAGCCTCCGCCATAAAGCAGTGGCACGACCAGATCGTCCGCATGAACCCCGAGCTCAAGGGCGTCTCCGCAGCCATGATGCAGGCAGCGTTCGATGCCATGAGGTGGTAAGCTGAGGCCCTCCCTGTCCAAGGCGTCCCGCTCCACGAAGGAATCGCTCATCATGAGCCTCGTGGCGGTGGCCGCCAGGCCTGGGATGGTATCGTTCTCAACGGGCCTTCCCGACAACAGCCTGTTCGACTCCGAAGCGCTGGTCCGCGCCACCGAGCACGTGATGTCCGAAGACCCGTGCGGGGCGCTCCAGTACGACCTGGCCACAGGCTACAGGCCCTTGAGGGAGAGGATAGCCCGCAGGTGCCGCGACGTGCTCGGCTTCGAGACGTCGTGGGAGAACGTGCTGATGACCAGCGGCTCCCAGTGCTGCTTCGACATGATGGGCAAGCTGTTCCTCGACCCGGGGGACAGGATGGCCGTCGAGAGCCCCGGCTACCTGGGCGCCATTCAGTCGTATTCCGCATACTCCCCCGAGCTCGTCGGCCTGGAGATGGGGCCCGAGGGCATCGATCCCTCCGCTCTGTCCAAGGCAGTGGATTCCGGCGCCAGGCTGTTCTACTCCGTGCCGAGCTACCAGAACCCGACAGGCTACTCCTATTCCGACAGCGTCCGCAGGGAGGTCGCCGGGATCGTGGAGGGGTCCGGGTGCATGATGGTGGAGGACGACGCCTACGGCGAGCTGGGCTACAGGGGCAGGACCTCGCGCACGATGAGGTCCATGTCCCCGGAGAACACGGTGCTCACAGGCTCCTTCTCCAAGACGATCTCCCCCGGCATGCGCGTGGGATGGATGGTCGTCCCCGACTGGCTCAGGGATGCCGCAGGACGCACGCTGGAGGCCACATGCCTCCAGTCCAACACGTTCTGCCAGAGGATCATCGACCGCTTCATGCAGGAGAACGACTACGAATCCTACCTCAACGGCCTGAGGAAGGGCTACGAGGCCAAGAAGAAGGTGTTCCTGGACGCCATGGAGGACAGCCTGCCCGAGTCCATGAGGTGGAACGACCCGGAGGGGGGCATGTTCGTGTGGCTGAAGACCCCGGACGGCACCGATGCCGGGAAGCTCTTCGACCTGTGCGTGGAGAGGGGGCTGGTCATGATGCCAGGCAAGCTGTTCCACACATCCGGCGGGGAGAACACCATGAGGCTCAACTTCGCCACCCCCAGCGAGGAGCAGATCCTCAGGGGCATGGAGATCCTAGGCGGCGCCTGCCGCGACCTGGGATACTGACCTGCGGACGGCCTCCTCCCAGCAGGGGCCGCATCCGAAACCGCTTAACTTTCTTCTACCCAATTAAGATTAAATACCATGTGAGGCTAGCCACCTTAGCATTAGTGGTCCGACCTAGGTCGGGCTATCGACGTTCCATCGAAATAATGAAAAATTCGAGGTGAAAAAGTGGGAAACGGTCTGTACACCGCAAGGAAAATGAAGACTGACCGCCAGAAGTTCCGCTGGCTGGACAGGGGTTACAAGAAGAGAGTCCTCAAGCTGAGGGAGAAGTCCGATCCTCTCGAGGGATCCGCACAGGCCCGCGGCATCGTCCTGGAGAAAGTCGGAATCGAGGCCAAGCAGCCCAACTCCGCCATCAGGAAGTGCGTCAAGGTCCAGCTCATCAAGAACGGACGCCAGATCACCGCCTTCGCAGTCGGAGACGGAGCCATCAACTTCATCGACGAGCACGATGAGGTCATGGTCGAGG
>CAVHQB010000150.1:0-3783 GCA_963637895.1 Lachnospiraceae bacterium | reverse complement strand
CTGGATCCGGGGGTTTTCGGTCACCCCCCGGATAAGCGTTTATATCGGGTTTGAACTATTAGGAACTATGAACAGCAGTTTCAGGTTCGTCCATTGCGCGGACCTACATCTGGGCAGCAGGTTCAAGGGAGTCTCCATCAGGGACCCTGCCGCCGCCGAGCGGATGACGGAGTCCGTGTTCGGCTCCTTCTCCCGCATCGTCGACATGGCGGTCTCGGAGAAGGCGGACTTCATGGTCATATCCGGGGACGCCTTCGACGAGGACACCATAACCCCGTCGGTCAGGATACGCTTCGCAGAGGAGCTCAGAAGGCTGGGCATCCCCTGCTTCATAGCCCGCGGGAACCACGACCCCAGGACGTCCTGGGAATCGTCCATCCCGTATCCCGAGAACGTCATCGAGTTCGGCACCGAGCCCGAGTCGCATCCCGTCGCCGGTATAGACGGCGTCGAGGTGGTCGGAGCGAGCTTCATAGGATGGCAGGAGAAGCGCAACCTTCCTTCGATGATGAAAGGGGACCCGTCGAAGTTCACGGTGGCCTGCGTCCACTGCGACGTGGACTCCCAGGGCGCGGATCATGCTTACTCCCCCTGCAGCCTGTCGGACCTCCGCGGACGCGGAGTGGACTACTGGGCGCTGGGCCACATCCACAAGAGGGCGGTGCTGTCCGAGAGCCCCTACGCCGTCTACCCGGGGAACATCCAGGGCAGGAAGATCACCGAGGCCGGCGAGAAGGGAGCATATCTCGTCACGGTCACCAACGGAGTGGTCTCGGACCTGAGGTTCGTGCCCACCCAGGGGCTCGTCTGGAAGGTCGTGGAAGCAGACATCACCGGCAAGGACTACAACCAGCTCGTGGAGTCGCTCCGCAAGGAGATCGGGAAGGACGACATCGTCAGGTTCAGGTTCACGGGTTCCGGCCCGCTGGACTCCATGCTCAGGCTGAAGGCCGACGACGTGGAGAAGAACCTCGGGATGCAGCTCGGATGCGGCACCTGCGGGATGATCGTGGAGACCGCTCCCGAGATAGACATCGACGCCAGGTCGGAAGGGATGGACATCACAGGCAGCGTGATCCGCAGCGGAAGGAAGCTGGCCGCCTCCGGAAGGGACGAGATCCTGAGGCGCCTGTTCGAGAACCCCGTTGCGAGGTCGCACAGGGACTACTACGAATCATTGACAGACGAAGAGCTCCAAGCCATAGCGGATGCGGCCATGCGCATGATGGTCGCCGAGCTGGAGGGGTCCTCATGAGGATAAGGAAGGCGAAGATCGACTCCTTCGGCGCCGTGAAGGACCGCACCATGGAGTTCTCCGAGGGGATGACCGTCATCCACGGGCCCAACGAGAGCGGGAAGACAACCACCATGGAGTTCATCCGCTGCTGCATCGTCCCCACCAAGAACAGGGGGAAGAACCTGTATCCCGCGAGGAAGAAGTCCGACTCCGGCACTCTGGAGTACGAAGAGGACGGACAGGGGAAAGAGGTCCACTACAACGACAAGAAGCTCTCCGGCGACGTCTATCCGATGCCGAACGGCACCGGGGACGCGGAGCTCTATCGTTCCGTGTTCGCCATGAACGCCGGCGACCTGGACGATGACGGCTCCGTCTCGAAGCTTAAGAGCAGGTTCCTCACGGTCCCCGGAGGGGAGAGGGTCCCGAAGGCGATCGATTCCTGCGGGAAGAGATGGGACTCCGTGCTGGGGAAGGCTCTCAGGTCCAACAGCAGCGTCAACGGGCTGGACGCCCGGATAAAGGACATCGACAGGAGCATCTCCGCAGCCAAGGAGGGAGTCGACCGCTACGGGGAGCTCTGCTCCCGGCTGGAATCCCTCAACGAGGAGGCCGCCCGCATAAAGTCGGAGTTCGAGGAGTCCTCGGACGACAGGAAGAAGCGGACCACCTTCGAATCCATGGCCGAGAACTACCGGAAGCTCACAGTCCTGGAGGACAACCTGAAGGCCCTGGGCGTGTTCAGGAAGGTCACAGCAGACGACAAAGCGAAGCTGGAATCACTGAAGAGCGATGCGGCTTCCAAGAAGGACGCCCTCGACAGGGACACGAAGCGGTACGACGAATGTGTGAATGGCTTCATGGGCGCGGACCCCGGCAAGGTCACCAGATGCTACGGGAGGATCGATCGCGTCCTGAAGGACGAAGGGGTCTACAGGGACAGGCTGCACAGCCTCTCCCAGCCGAAGGCCCCGTCCGAGCCTCAGAAGCAGACTGTGAAGAAGGAGGTCAGGAAGACCAACCCGCTGGTGTTCGTGGGATTGATCGTGATCGTCGCCGGCATCGTCGCCGCGCTTGTGAATCCCATCTTGTCTGTGATCGCAGTGGCGGGGATCGCCATGGCGGCCTTCGGATTCACGAAGCCCAAGGTCGAGGTGACCTATGAGGAGGTCGAGCAGACGGCCTCTTTCACGCCTATCCTGGACAATGAAAGGCAATATGTGGAGCATTACGAGTCCGAAGTCTACGGCCTGATGAGGGAACTCGGGCTGATCAGCAGGGGAGTGGACGCCGACCTGGGGCTCCTGAAGGAGATCTCCAAGCGCGCGGAGGACCTCACCGACCTGGAGAACGACGAATCCGTCTCCAAGCTCGCTTACTCTGAGGCCAAGATGAAGCTCTCCGAGTTCTACAGCCTGTTCGGCGGCGAGGAAGGATACGCCGTCTGCGTGAAGAAGACGAATGCGGAGAGCGAGCTCGCCCTCTCCATCAAGATGCTGCGCGGAACGATCGCGTCCGCAGGGCTGGACCCCGATGTGAGGACATGCCCGGTGACCGGAGAGGTCCCCGAGGACATCTCCGGAAAGCTGAGGGAGATCGGCGTGGAGGTCGGCCGCATAGAGCAAGAGATGAAGTCCATCGCAGGCAACAGGGACATAGAGAGGCTGATGGACGACCGCGAGTCCAAGAGGGCGGAGATGAACCGCCTGCTGGTCGAAGGAGCGGTGGCCCTGCTTGCCTCCTCTCTTGCAGAGGACGCCTGCAACGAGGTGCACACCACCTTACAGCCAGGGGTCTCCGCGACTGCCAGCAAGTACCTGTCGATGATGACCGACGGGAGGTACGAGATCGACCTGAACCCCATGGAAGAGGAGCTCAGCATAAAGGGCGACGGCTCCTCCAAGCCCATGGGCCAGTGGAGCTCCGGCCTCAGGGCCCAGACCCTCCTGTCCCTCAAGCTGGCCATCGCCAAGGAGATGGGGGAGGGCAAGGTCCCGGTCATCCTGGACGATGTGCTCCTCCCGTTCGACTCCGAGAGGAAGGCCGGCGCGTGCCGTGCTCTCCGCGACGTGTCGGAGGAGATGCAGGTCATCCTCTTCACCTGCGACAAGGAGACCAAGGACATCTGCGAGGGCATCGACGGCATAACGGTGCAGTCGATGTGATGCCGACGGGCCTCGGGGATGCCCGGGGCCCTGAAGCATCCAAACTCAAATCAGACTTCATAGGAAAGCCAGTCAGATGCTTTCTGTATCGCTGGATACTGAACCAAAGTTGTAGTTTTTCCAGAACAAAGTTGCAGGTTTTCCTACAACAAGTTGCAGGTTTTCCTACAACAAGTTGCAGGTTTTCCTACAACAAGTTGCAGGTTTTCCTACAACAAGTTGCAGGTTTTCCTACAACAAGTTGCAGGTTTTCCTACAACAAGTTGCAGGTTTTCCTACAACAAGTTGCAGGTTTTCCTACAACAAGTTGCAGGTTTTCCTACAACAAGTTGCAGGTTTTCCTACAACAAGTTGCAGGTTTTCCTACAACAAGTTGCAGGT
>CAVHQB010000149.1:0-3863 GCA_963637895.1 Lachnospiraceae bacterium | reverse complement strand
TTCCAAGCTCATTGCCCGGGTTCGAATCCCGGCGGCTGCACTCATCCTTTCTCACAATCATTCCTGGATTGGTTCCCCCATCGATATCAGATTGCCGTTGGCTTTCTACCGTTTGCTACCAGAATCTACCGTGGTAGATTCTGTTCCCGAATTCTGCGTGTAGAATCGATGGTCCCGCCCCTGTGCCGGGACGGGAAAATGAGAAGGCCCGGAGGCCGGTTTATGATCGCTCGTCGAAGAGGACCGACTGGAGTATGACGTGCGGAGAGCCGTGGTCGTCGATGACCTCGCACTCCACGTTGTAGACATCGCGGATCATCTCACGGGTTATGACCTCCTGCGGAGTGCCGAACCCGTAAAGGATCCCCGGAGGCGCCATGACCATGATCCTGTCGGCGAACTTCGCCGAGAGGTTGAGGTCATGACTCACCATGAGGACTGTGATGCCCGCCTTCCTGGAGAGCTTCTTCAGGAACTCGAGCACGTACATCTGGTGGCGGACGTCCAGGTTGCTGGTGGGCTCGTCCAGGATCAGGATCATCGGCTCCTGGACCAGGCCCCTCGCCAGGGCGACCTTCTGATGCTGTCCCGCGGAAAGCTCGTTGAAGCCCCTCATCGCCAGATGCTCGATCTCCATGGCCTCCAGGCCCTTGTACGCGATGTTGACGTCCTCTTGGTCGGTCTTCCACTTCTGGTGGGCGTATCTCCCTATGAGCACCGTGTCGAGAACGGTCATCACGTTGAAGTCGTGCGTCTCGACGGGGACATACCCGACGACCTTGGCCATCTCCTTCAGGGTGTACTCGCCCACGGGCTTCCCGTAGACCTCCACCTCCCCGGACGTGGGCGATATCAGGTTGTTGATGCACCTGATGAGCGTCGACTTCCCGACGCCGTTCGGCCCGACGATGCAGATGAACGACGGCTCATCCACGGTGAACGAGATGTCGCGCAGGATGGGCGTGCCGGGATCGTACTCGAAACAGAGATCCCTGGCCTCGATTATGCTCAACTCCACGCCTCCTTCCTCTGCTTGATGATGAGGTACAGGAACAGCGGCGCTCCGATGAACGCGGTTATGACTCCGACCTGCAGCGTCACTCCCTCCACGACGATCCTTCCGACGCAATCGGCGGCCAGGAGCAGCACGGCTCCGAACGCGGCCGATGCCGGAATGAGGTACCTGTTGTCCGATCCGATGACTATGCGCGCAATGTGCGGGCACACCAGCCCCACGAACCCGATGAGCCCGGTGAAGCTGACGACGCTGGCCGTCATGAGCGAGACTATGAGCAGGCTCACGATGCGGAGCCTCTCCGCGTTCACTCCCATGGCCTTGGCGGTCTCGTCACCGGTGGACGCGACGTTGAGGCGCTTCGCGAGCAGCTGGAGCGCCACCAGCCCGGCAGCCGTGGTGGCGAACATGATCACGGACTCGGTCCACACGGTGTTGTCGATGGAACCCACCGACCACGCGTATATGTTGGCCAAGGTGTCGGCGTCCACCCACAGCTTGATCATGGTGGTCATGGCGTTGAAGATGTACATGATCGCGATCCCGGCCATGATCATCGTAGTCGGAGACGCGCCCCTGAGCTTGGACACCATTATGATGACGATCATGGGGATTAGCGCGAACACGAACGCGTTGATCACGATCGCGTACCCCACGGAGATGCTCAGGCCGAGGCCCATCGCGAGGGACGCCCCGAATGAGGCTCCCGACGAGATACCAGTGGTATATGGGTCCGCCAGCGGGTTCCTCAGGATGCTCTGCATCACGGCGCCCGCGGCACCCAGAGCGGCACCGACGATTATCCCGGCGCACACGCGGGGAGCCCTCATGCTCCAGACGACGTAGTCTGCACGGGACTCCGATATGACCGTGTAGTCCACCGTGCCGGTGATGTGCTTCCACAGCGCCACGTAAACCTCGGTGAACGACAGCTTGTAATCCCCGATGGTGAGGGCATAGCCGGCGACGAGGAACGCCCCGACTATGCACGCTATGATGAACGCCCACTTGCGGAGGATGTGCCGCTTGTACTCCTGCATCTTGCCGGACGCGTCGTCGACGGTGTCCCCGCGGGTCACCCAGACGTCGACCGCGCGGTCGATGGCGTTGCCTCCGTCAGACGAGGGAGCACCCCCTTCCGTTCACGGGAAGGGGTTTGGAAGGGGTTTCGATAGCCAGACGGATGCCTCCTCAGGATCTGTCGGCCATGTAGATCGGCGTGTACTCCGTGCCAGTGTAGTAGTAGGCGCGGCTGTGGACGTCGATGTCGGCGTTGGTGAAGGTGTCGTAGTAGTCCTGGATGCACTGGAGGCCCTCCTCGGCAGTGAAGAGGTCGGGGTAGAGCATCCATGCGACGGTCAGCAGGGACGAGTAGCCAGCGAATCCGCCGAACGTGTACGTCGTTCCGATGATCTTGCCAGCGGCATAGGCATCGGTCTGCGCGAAGTACTCTATGGACGACTCGAACCTGGAGTTGTACTTCTCGTAGGTCCCGTCGAGGCCGGTGGACTCCTCCACGATGATGATGCGGTCGTACTGCGAGGAGTTCTGTATGAACCACTCCTCGGAGAGGAAGACCCTTCCCATGGAGTCGGTGTTGCTCGAAGAGTACAGCTTGGACACGATCGAGAGCATGTAGTAGGCTCCCTCGGGGAGTCCCGCGTAGGTGGTGATTCCGCCGTTGCTGGAGATGTAGCTGTCCTCGTTCTCGTACATGATGACGGCGATGGAGGAGACGAGCTCGGTTCCGCTGAGCCTGTCCTTTATGGTATTGACGATGCCGTCGCAGTATGCGACGTACTTCTGCGCGTTCTCCTCGCAGTCCAGCAGGACTCCCATGGTGAGGATGGTCGACAGGCAGTAGCTTCCGGAGTGGTAGAGGAAGATGGACTGGATCCCCTGGTTGGTCAGCTTGTCCGCCTCGGTCTTGATGGACGTGTAGCAGCTGGCGATGAGGAGGTCCACATCGTTCTCGAGCATCGTCTCGACGCTGGCGTCGTTGACGCTGGACGAAGAGCTCCCGGATGTACCGATGGAGATGATCCCGGTGGTGTCGTACATGCTGGTGGAAGAGCTGGTGAAGACGCTGGCGTTGGCGACCTTGAGATCGCTCCAGAGGCCGAGGATGCTGAGGATCTCGGCCTGCTGCCAGTAGGTGACCGCGATGCTCTTGTGGGAGATCGGGTAGCTGAGCGGGGAGGCCTCGCCCCAGTAGTTGTAGTAGTAGATGGTGCAGCTCTCGTTGTTGATGATCTTCTTGACGAGGTCCACATCCTCCTGGGTGATCTTGCCGTCGGCATTGGCGTCGGCGAGGTAGTTCTTCTGCTTGTCCCAGGTGGCCTTTCCATCGACGATCGACTGCAGCATCTCCACATCGCTGTTGTCGATGGTGTAATCCATGTTCGCGTTCCCGTAAACCAGGGCGACGGTGTCCGTCGAGAAGCTGGAGTTCTTGCTGTCTTTGTTCATCGTGGTCGCCGCCGTGATGCCTGCAGCGGCAATCACGATGACGACGACCACGATGGCAAGAATCTTGGTGTTCTTATCCATCGAATATCACTTGGATGTATTATCCAATGGCAAAATCCGCATGTTATATTTAATTCAACCTAAACCTCAATGCACTAATCGTGTTGTATGTATCGTCTCGATGCGGAATCACGTCTTCTTGACACATCTATCACCGCAGGCCCGGACAGATGCTGATGATCTTCCCTACATCTTCGCGTGTAAGTAATGGGCGGATCCCTGCCCCTGCAGGGCAGGGGCGGTCAAAGGGCATCGAATATGAGCTCCCCTGATGTCGCTTCTTTAGGGATGGGAATCAGAATGACCTCATCCTCGATTC
>CAVHQB010000148.1:0-3889 GCA_963637895.1 Lachnospiraceae bacterium | reverse complement strand
CTGCCGTAATATTCCTACGCCTGCATCCATGCTTATAACCTCAGACCGATTGGTTGGATGCATACTCCAGTGATACCATGGGCTTCGGGCTGGCCATCTACGGCAAAGGAGGCATCGGCAAATCGACGATCTCCGCCAATCTCTCGTATTCTCTCGCTTCCGAAGGACTGAAGGTGGTCCAAGTCGGATGCGATCCGAAGCACGATTCCACCAGGCTGCTCACCTGCGGCAAGCCCGTCCGGACCGTCATGGACTCGATCGAGGAGATCCCGTCCAAGGACAGGCGCCTTGAAGACATCTCTTGCACAGGATCCAACGGCGTCCTCTGCATCGAGGCCGGGGGGCCGTCGGCAGGGACCGGCTGTGCCGGAAAGGGGATCCTGACCATGTTCAACTTGCTGGGATCCCTCGGATTGGACGACCTGCATCCCGATGTCGAGGTCTACGACGTGCTCGGAGACGTGGTCTGCGGAGGGTTCTCAGTCCCGATGCGCCCGGAGTACACCGAAGCCGTGTTCATCGTGACTTCCGGAGAGTTCCTGTCCCTGTACGCCGCCAACAACATCCTGAAAGGCGTGTCAAGGCATTCCGGAGGGGAGCCCAGGTTCGGCGGGATCATATTCAACTCGAGAGGATCCGATTGGGAGACCGAGATGGCGGAGTCGTTCTCCAAGGCTGCCGGAGTGCCCATAGTGGCGAGGTTCGGACGGTCCGAGAGGTTCGGATCGTCGGAATCGGCAGGCAGAACGCTGTGCGAATCCTTCCCCGATTCCGAAGAGGCGGAAGAGTTCCGCAGGCTGGCCGGACACGTCGTATCGTTGATGAAAAGGGAAAAGCCCCTCTGGACCCCGCATCCGCTAGATGACAGCCAATTGGAACAGCTCTTATCCGAGGGCCGCGTGGACGGCAAGGGCTCCTTCACGGACTGCTTCCCGGAATCTGTCGCACAGCCGTCCCGCCATGCGATGCCTGCACGCAGGCCCCGTCGCATAGGCATGGGGCCGATGGGCGCTGCCCTGACCGCCGGCAGGCTGACGGATGTCCCGGTGGTCATCCACGGCAGCGGGCATTGCGGATACAACATGCTCGGAGAGGTCAGGAAGATCAGGCAGGACGAGGTGGGGAACATCTTCTGCACCGGCATCGGAGCCCGCGGGACCGTGTTCGGCGGCGAGAGCCAATTGGAATCGCTGCTAGATCCCCTGGCAGCCGCCAATCCGTTCATAATAGTCATCCTCACCTGCATGACGAGCATGATGGGCGACGGTTCGTCGGCTGTGGCAGAGAGGGTCATGAGGAGGCATCCGGGGACGAGGATCGCCGTCATCGATGCGAACCGCATCCAGGAGGGCGTCGATGCCCACATCGAGGTGCTCCGCGCCGTCCTCGACCAGGTGGACATGGAGACAGAGAGCGACGGAAGGACCGTGAGGCTCCTCGACGACGGTCCCCTGACGAGGAGCAGCGGCTCGCTGGAAACGTATGTGCACAGGATGCTCTCGCCGTTCGGGCTGGAGGTCCGTCCCGCGTTCCTCTCCGACTGCTCATTGGCGGATGTCGTCGGCCTCCGTTCGACCGCGATGTTCATCATGACCGAGCAGTCGAAGGAGAACCTTGAGCTCGGGAGGATGCTGGAATCCAAGGGCATGAGGGTGGCCATGAGGCCCCTGCCTAAAGGGTTCAGAGAGGGCATCTCGTGGATGCTCCATATGGGCGAGATGTTCTCGTCGCCCGATGTCGCATCAAGATCGGCGGATGCCATGGAATCGGAGTACCGTTCCGCATTGAACTATGCGGGGATCCTCCGTAACGAGAGGATAGGCGTCGTGGGATCCCCCTTCGAGGCCTGCGACTGGATCGTGGAGACGCTCGAAGATGCGGGAGCGGTCCCCGTCAGGCTCGGGAACGGCACCGTCGACGAACTGGATGCCGTCATCGGAGACGATCCTCTTGTATCGCCTAACATCCCCCGCGTAGGCTATCCCCGCATATCCTTCGCCCATTTCGGGCCCATGCTGCTGTTGAGGGAACTGAGCAGCATCATCGGATCGAAGCGCAGGACTGGATGGCGCTCATGGGGTGATCTCTGATGGACCCTGTCGGTGGCGGGCTCACTGGAGCGGTTTTCGCTGTTGAAGGCATATCCGATGCTGCTGCATTCCTGCACGGGCAGAACGGGTGCCGCCGTCCGCTGACGGAGACGCAGAAGCTCTTCCCCCGCCCGGAGCGCTTGAGCCTCATCGACCGCCCCGAGTACTCAGGGTGCTGCACAGTCCCGTTCTCGAAGGTCGACCACAGCGACTATTCCGGAGGCTCGTACATCAAGCTCCGGAGAGCATTGGATGCGGTATCGCATGACGGGTACGGACTGGTGGCGATCTTCACCTCGTCCGGGCTCTCTATCATCGGGGACGATGTGCCCCGGGCCGTCAGGGAATCCGGCCTGGAGGATGTCGCGATGATCGCCGACGAGCAGGACCTTCAGGGCGGATTCAACGAAGGGTTCGACCTCATGATGTCCGGGATCCTGAAGAAGCGCGCCGATATCTCCGAAGACAAGGATGACGGTGCCGCAGTAGTCGTGGGCCTCGGCATATCTCAGAAGGACTGGACATCAGTCAAGGAAGAGATGGACCGCGTCCTCGACAGCATGGGGCTGAGCTGCACCTGCTATCTCGGAGCCGGATGCTCCATGGAAGACGTCCGCCGTTCGATGAGCGCGAGGTACTGCATCGACCTTTGTCCCGATCTCACCGCGGAGACCCGCCGCTTCTATGAGCACAACGGTGCCGAGACGGTATCCATAGGATGCTCTCCCGTGGGCTTCGATGCCGTGGAGCGTTTCTACAGGCGGCTGGAAGAGGTCACCGGGAAGGACGCTTCGGGCCCCATGTCAGCCTTGGACAGGTGCAAGAAGAGGGCATACCGTTCGATGCTCGCCGTGGACCGCGACATGTCCGGGACCCCGTTCTGCGTGGATGCCATGGGATCGATATCCCGTCCGCTCGCCTCGTTCCTGGAGGATTCCTTCGGGATGGTCCGTTCCGACGACGCCTACGACGTTCTCTTCGCGGACGGATACAGGTGCCGCGCGGAATACCGCACGGGACTATGCAGGAAGTGCATAGACCTCGGATACCCCACGGACAAGGTGGACTTCTCGAGATCCCCCATTATCGGCCTGTACGGCACGATGCACATCCTGGACGAGTTATTCAGATGAGCGGTCGAATACCCCGTCGCGGAGCATCTTCTCGAGGTTGTGCCCCTTACGGATGTCCTTCTCGGTGCGGCTGGCCAGAGAGGAGAGCTTCCCCGATTCGAGGATGAAGCAGCAGTCGGGCCTGAGGAAGTCGTTGGTTATCAGGCCCGAGTTGTGGGTGACGAACACGCACTGCGACCTGTTGGAGGAGATTATCTTCATTATAGCGGCCCTGGCGGTGGCGAAATGGAACATGTCGTCGAAATCGTCGAAGAAGATCAGCGCCTCGGAGTCCCTGCATCTCTTTATCCAGCAGAAGAGCCTGCACATCAGCATCGTCCCGCGCGATGCGGCGTCGGCGAACGGGATCTCCGTCTCCCCCGTGCGGATGACGAGCTTTCTGCCTGAGGAGCGGATGTCCCCGCACTCCAGCCCGACGTCCTTCAGGAAACCGAGGAACTCTCCGAGGTACCCGTTGTCGATGATGTAGCCTTCCACATCGTCATCGGTGTCCATCAGTCCGATGTGCTCGTCCTTCTTCCACATGGCACGGTAGTACAGCGCCTGCCTGGCGAAGCGCCATACGGCTTCCACCGACGGGTCGTTGGAGGACCTGAGCTTCTCGGAGCACATCCTGATGAGAGACACGGTGCCGTCCAGGCGAGCGATGTCGTCCGTGGTCAATCC
>CAVHQB010000147.1:0-3911 GCA_963637895.1 Lachnospiraceae bacterium | reverse complement strand
GTCCGCCTCATGCTGAGTCTGCTCCTCCTCGTTCTTGGCCTCGTCTATCTCCGGGTCGGCCCTGCGTGCGGTGCCGATCTCGGGAGGGCCCTCCCCGTCGCCGGGCATCTGCCCGCCGACCATCATCCCGTGCGACATGTCGAACATCTTGCCGCCCGGGTCCAGGAGACCCTGCTGCTGGAGCTGAGCTATCTGCATGGTCTGGTCGAGGGGCTTCTCGCCGAATCTGAACTCGTTGTCGTTGAAACCATATGGGATACCCAGGGTTTGCATTCCCTGTGCAATCTGGATCTGGTCAAATATCTTCTTGTTCTCGACCATGGACTTTGCAGGTCTGCCGAGCTTGAGCTCCCAGTCCGTTATCTTGGGGTACTTGGACATGACCCATTGACATATACGGTCCACCCTCTTGTACAGTCCCGCTAGGTGACGGTCGAAGATGGTGATCTGCTGGGATTCGTTGTTCATCCCGCCGGATGCCTCCACATCCCCTGCGAACAGGTTGGGAATACCCATCCTGGCGCACCATCTGTTCATGACCTCGCGCTTGACGTCCAGGATATCCCCGGCACCCTCCACGCCCAGGTCCAGCGCATGGGGCTCCATGACATTGACACCGGGCGCCTGCGGGGGCGTGCACACGATGGGGATGGTGTTCGTGTTCTTGCTCAGGACGTCCACGACGCCCTGCGCGATGTCCTGCGCTTCGTCCTCGTTGAAGCCGGGCAGGACGATGATCTTCCTGACGTAGCCGAACTGATACTTCTTGAGGTTGTGCTTGTTGGTGTAGAAGTATATCATCAGCTCGTCCTCGATGCCGAAGATATTGGGTCTCCCATATGTCAAAGATGACCCGTACCAATGGTCCTGATAGACCTCATCGATGGAGTAGAGCATGTACACTCCTTCTCCCCCGTAGTTGGCGCCTATCTTCCATGCCGCCGGGATCAGCCTTATCCCGTCCTCATCCGTGTCGCGCACGTCCTCCTCGTCCTTGGACAGGTCCACGAGCGTGTTCCTGCGGTCGTAGCGGAAGGCATACTGCGTCCCGAACGTCCCGGTCTCGTCATAGAGACCCTTGACGTACTTCGGGTTCTGCGCCAGATACTCCAGCGGGACCTGTTTCAGCAGGTCGCCGTTGCCGTCCACGACCTCTCCGGTCACGCACAGCAGGTACGCCTGGTTGTACAGGAATTCGTCGGATGCGTATGCCCATAGGACGTCCACGAGGGCCTGGCCGTTCTTATTCGCTTCATATAGGATATCCACGGGCTTCCCGTCATGTCCGGGGCGCGTGAAGTATTTCTTCTGCGACTCGTCCGGTCTGCGGAGCCTGGTGGACTTGCACACCGGACAGCGCTGGAGGAGGGCCTGTGTCTCGTGCCCGCACTCCTCGCATTTGAAGGCGAATTTGGGCTCCAGGGACAGACCATACCTGAACAGCTCCATGCACGTCCTCACACGGGTGGTGGAGACGATGGACACGTTCGAATCGTACCAATCCGCGGCGGCGTACTGGAACCAGTAGTTCGAGGCGTTCATCGTCTTGAACCAGAGGTTCTCGGGCCTCTCCGCTCCCGTTATCTGTGCCTCGGAGACCCTGTTCCCGGCCCTGATGGCATTATCCACGCCCGCGTACGGGTCGAAGCCCATGCTGTTCAGAGTCATGGGCAGTTGCGCGACCGCAGGGGCCGCCGATTTCTGTATTCCTTTTCCTGCTATGCGTACCATCGGGATCACCGGGTCAATCTGCTGTGGAGAATACTCTCCTGCACTTATGCTTAGGCTTCTCCTCCGCGATCATCACGGGCTCCTCCGTAGAGGTCTCGGTGATGTAGGAGGTTCCGCTTGACAATAAGATATTAAGACTATACCGTAGCGAATCTGCAATGTGGTTAAATTCATCGATTGGCTTATCGATATAATTCCCATCCTTATCCTTCGCCCACGAGTAATTGTTGAATTCCATCATCGTGTTTGCGCATTTCGGATGCACGACGATGTTGAATCCCTGCACCCTGCGGATTCCGTT
Organism: Lachnospiraceae bacterium; assembly: GCA_963637895.1. GTDB lineage: Archaea > Thermoplasmatota > Thermoplasmata > Methanomassiliicoccales > Methanomethylophilaceae > Methanoprimaticola. The sequence continues at coordinate 1,879 of CAVHQB010000147.1, read as the reverse complement.
CTTGAGGGAGTCGGGACCTTTGAACGCGGAGCGGATGTTGGGCAGTTGATACACTGCGAACACCGCCTCCCCTGTCGTCTCGTCGTACAGCTGCTCGCCGTTCTCGTCCAGTGCGAACTCCTTGAACCCGCGCTTGAGCTCGAAGATGCTCTTGGGCTCGGCGGAGTCGGCGACGATGGTCTTCTTGCCGTAGCCCATCTCCACGATGCGCTTGGCCAGTTCCATGTTGTCCAGCCCCACCTCGTATATCTCGTCGAATATCCAGATCGTGTTGGACGCGATGTCCACGGCGACGGCGACGAAGGCCGCCGGGTCCACGGCGAACCCGAAATCCAGGCCGTACGTGAACTTGAGGTCCGGGTGGGTCTTCATGACCTCCACGATATCGAAGCGCTCCTCACGCCAGTTCTCGTAGATCAGTCCGTCCGCTATCCCCCAGTCCCCGTCGCATATGATGCGGGCCTGGCGGGGGGAGGAGATGTACATCTCGTCGTAACGGGCGATATCGTCCTCTCCGAGCCAGCGGTTGCATTTGTACGTCGTAGTCATGGCGAGGGTATTGTCCTTCTCCACGTCGAAGAAGCGCCTCTTGGAGAAGTGATGCTCGGACCAGGGGTTGAAGGTCATGGTGCACCTCTTCCACAGGTGCGACTCCGGAGGGAGCTTACCACGGATGGACATCATGACCTTGTCGAACTCCCCTTCGTTGGAGATGTCGGAGAACTCCTCCCACCACACCCAGCACAGGTAGCCGTGACGGACCTTGATACCCGCGATCTTCAGCGCATCGTCCATGCCTCTGAACAGGATGACCTGTCCGGTGGGGAGGTATGTGAGCTGGAGCGGGTTGACCGAACTCTTCCAAAACTTGGTGACGCCCAACGTGTCTATGGCCCACAGGAGGTCGGTGTAGCACGAATCCTTGATGGTCCCGAAGACGTTCCTGATGACCAGGGTGTTCGCCTCCGGGTAGCGCATCATCATGTAGATGTGCCAAAGAGCGGTGGTGGTACTCTTGCAGCTTCCCTTGGAGCCTTTGCACGCGACGTAGAACGCTTTCGTGTTCCAGAACTCGCTGTACTCCGGGGGATACAGCTCCGACAGCCTGACGGCCTGCTCCGTGCTCATTCGGACTCCGGTTCCTTCGCTTCCTCGTCCTGATATCCGACGATGTTGCCCTCCCTGTCGTAGATGGGGATGGGGCGGTTCTCGGTGACGTCGTCGATGATCTTCGGGACGTCCATGGTGACGTGCTGCTCCACGACGGGCGTGTACCCGCCGTACTTGCCCAGCAGGTCGAAGGATTTGGTATCTCCCTGCGCCGCCTGCACGGCATGCGCGACGATGATGCCCGTCATCACGGTGATGTTCTTCCCCTTGAGGTCGGAGAGGGACAGGGAACCGTCCGGTGTGACGATCTCGGACCCGTCGTTCTTGATGGGGGAGTTCATGATGATCTGGATCATGTCCTTCATGTCCTTCCTGCGACGCTTGTCGAGGATGCGTTCGACGTCCTCCTGGAGCGGAGTGTCCAGGGGGTTCTCGGGTTTATTAAGAGGTCTGCTCATGATACCGCATAACGAGGCTGTGATTTAAATACATCATCCGTGGCGCTTGTTCCAACCGTCGCGGACGAGCTCGCCCAACGGCGTCAGGCGATGGCATATCGGGCACTCCTCCGGGGCGGACTTCATGGACATCTCCATGCTCACACCGCATCCCAGGCACTTGTACGGGGCGTTGGGCTTGTCCACCACGGGCGAGCCGTTGTATCCGTGGCCGTAGAAGTTGAAATACTCCTGCTCGAAATTGGAGTGGAGCGAGAACTCGCGGGCATCGAGCTTGTAGTCGCCCTTGGTCGCCCTGCATTTCTCCATGT
>CAVHQB010000146.1:0-3935 GCA_963637895.1 Lachnospiraceae bacterium | reverse complement strand
ATATAGTTGTAGTAATGTAGTACAAAATAGAGGAGAGTGAGATGATAGAGGATAAAAATTTAGGTATACCTTACTGGACCTATAGGAAGAATATGGGACGAATTTTTTACTACATTGCTACAACTATTTAAAGTTCGACCAAAAGTATAAATAAAACTGCGTAGTAATTTTGTAGTAATTTGTAGTAATTGTAGTATTTTTTTCATCGCTAGTAAGCGTCCGGAGTCTTTTTTCGGTTCATCGCGGACCACATGGAAAATCTAAATATAACGCTTGCGACAATCACCTATCCATGATGGGAACAGACCTCAGTCAAGCGACATACGACAAATACGCCTCCGCCGTGGAGAACGGCCTCATCAAGGACATGGGCCCTCTCCCCCCTATCTTCACTCCGTCGGAGTGCAGGGAGCTCTACGACGGCGGATACATATGGATCGATACGTGGGGCAACCCGCGCATCACCATCGACGTCTGAGAAACACCTAAATACCCGTTCGTCCATGAAGGTGATGGACTTCTCCTAAGTCCGTGGACGTTGGGTCCATTCTACCTGGGCCCGGGAGGCATCCCGGGCCGACACCTCCTTCACAGGATCTTGCATTCGTAGCCCTGGTCCTCGAGGAACTGCACGAGATCATCGGCCTCCTCCTCCGAGCCGACCGTGACGATCACCCTGTGCTTGTCATCGAACGCCATGGGCTCGAAACCGCCCAGAGGCTCTTCGCGTGCGGGCTCAGGCTCCGGCTCCTCCGACTGTGCCAGACCCAGGTCCAGATCGTCCGGCAGGTCGAAGCCGTAGGCGGACATGTCGATGAGGTCATCGAGGCCCTTGAGCTCCAGGTCCAGCTTCTCCCAGTCCCATCCGCTGTAGTCGGAGACCTTGTTGTCCGCGAGGCGCAGGGACGCGACCTTCTCCGGCGGGAGGTCCGTGATGACGATGCACGGCACCTCCGACATGCCGAGCTCCTTAGCCGCCTTGAGGCGGGTGTGCCCGGCGATGATCACGCGGTCCTTGTCCACGAGGATCGGGTTGCGGAAGCCGTGGTCCCTGATGCTGTTGGCCAGGAACGGCACGGCAGCGTCGTTCTCGCGGGCGTTGTTCTCGTACGGGACCAGGGAGTCCACGGACAGATACACTATCTTCTCATGCGGGGTCATCTCTTCCCCCCGCGCTCGACGATGCGTCCGTCCGGACCCATCTTGACGAGTCCTTCGAGGATGTCCTTGCCGTTCGGGATGGCCCAGAACGGAACGCCCTTCTTCATCTGCTCCATGACCGCGATCTTCTCGTCCAGGAGCTCCAGGGATGTCGGGTCGTAATACCGGGCATACATCCCGAATTTATCCTGTAGCTCTAAGAACATCATGGTGGCATCCATACGAGCGAGTTTCTTGATCTGTTCCTCTGTTATCTTCATGTGTTCACCTCGCCAACTCTGCGACATATTTCTTCAAGGCACTGACCAGATCCGGTACAAGGTCATTAAGTAATTTAATTCCATGCGGGCTGTAGATGGAAAGTGCGATGTAGTTCGCAACGATCTCTTGTTGTCTCGAATATATACTTAGATAATACACCCCTCCATGCCCAAATGGTAATACTCTGCCGTCAGACAGATCTCCCGCGTGCAGGGCGTCGAGTATATCGCAGATACACATGTACTCTGCGAGAGATGGGAGGTCCATGGATACGGCCTCATTCATCTCATCACATTCCTTCTCTATTATTTCATTGATTTCGTCTGCAATGGACTGTATATTATTCCATGCGTCCACTATTTCAGGATCATCCTCCCATTTAACGTTCGTTTCCGCCAAAGCTCTACCGATATCTCTCGCAAAAACACGCCCCTGAAACTCCACTCCGATCTTCTCACCGATCAAATCACAGTTTTTAAAAAATGTATCTTTCGTCTGAATCACGAATTTCTTCAGAGACTCGGAATTATATGCCTTTCCATACGTTTCAGTAACGATTTTCATATATTCAGGTACTTCAACTCTATTTTCTGCATATTTTTTTATTATGGATTGAACACCTATTGCGCTGCTCGTTTCAAGATTCCCTCTGGGATCCGAGATGTCCGCCGAGTGACCCAGTTCATGAATGAGTGTCATTCTATCTTCCATCGTTCTCCGTGTTTTAGGGACATGTACGGAATTGAACCTCGGGTTGTAGTGAGAATCCTCTGAGCGTCCATGTACCGATGTTGCAAGATCGACCGGATTCGGTGCGATATCGAACCTGGTCATGCTCTTGAAAAGAGCTCTGATCGAGTCCATGTCGGCATCTTTGTTATCCTTGATGATCTGGCTGACATCCTCCGCAACCTCTCTGCCGAATTCAGAAGAACAGAATCCTACCGTCTCTCCCTTGTAATTCTTGTGGGTGAAATTACCAGACTCGGGTTTGAAATCCTCATAACTTATCGTCCTCAGCGGTTTTTTATCGATATCGGAACGAGGAGGGGTGGAATCATACCGCTGTCCCAGAGCTCTCAGGGCTTTGTTCAGTTTAAATTTCTCATTGAAACTCAACTGACCCTCTGATTCGAGTCTGCAGTTCTTCAGGAAGTCTATGGCTTGAACCCTCGTCCTCTGAGTCATTCTTATTCCACTCATGTCCAGAATGGCATCCAGGATCTTATTCAGGACATTGTGCTCTTCAACGGCTGTATGCTCCGATTCGGGCTTGATCAGATAACCCTCTATCGTATGGCGCAGATCACTATCTGACATCATCAGATTCGGCGCGAACAATACCGCATGGGTATCTTCCAAGATGTTGTTCAACGCCCTTTGGTCTTTCTCAGATAGGTTCTCCTGATACCATTCTTTCGCAAGACCTGTATCCTGATCTCTCATGATATTGGCCATTTTCATCGCAATCCCATCGGTTAATTCCCAATTAAGATCGCGTAATGAGGAAAATGTGTCGTAATTCCTTACAAGGGCGCTCAAAATCGGTCTGAGTACCTCCCAGACATCTTCCGGCTCATCATCCCGATGTTTCCATTCGATGTCCTTCAGACTCTCCCGGATACGATCCAACGCTTCTTCCGAGTCAAGCTTGAATAGGAGATTGAGGCCCCATGATCCATCATCTTCATCCGGATCTGCGTCCAAGCTCTTGTACCCGCCCTGATAGCTTATGGTGGCGCTTAAATTGGCCATCTTGGGCGCATCGAGATCCCCATCGTCATATGAGAAATCGTCTCCTTCTTCGTCCCCATCGTCCACGCCTGTCATCATCGCTTCGGGCTCGTCTGCAGGAATCTCATTCTTTCTCGCATTCAACCAAGCGATCTCGCTCTCGGGGAGGACATCACTCGGCTTCATCCATCCCTTTTCTATCCTGTCTATAAGATCGGTCAGGAACGCCTCTCTACCTTCATCGTCTTTTCTTTGCGAGAATTTTTGAAGATACGCACCAACATGCCTTTCAAGATTAAACTTATCTCTTTTATTGATGTAACTCTGGATCATCGTCATATCAACGCTGTTGGCCGATATGGCTTCGCGGTTCTTCTTTTGTGCAGCGGTGTCTTTGTTCCTCTTTATCACATATGCCTCATGATCCTTCTTGAAGTCCCGACCGGCATCGATTCCGAGATAGTCCTTTACTACTTTCGCCAGATCATTATATGCACCCATTAGATCGGTTAAGGCGGTCTTCGTATCCTGTTTTTCTTTAGCAAAGATCAAGGGACATATCTTTAGAATCCCATTGCAGAGTTCTGAATATCTGTTTTCGAAAGCGACATCTCTGGGAGCCCCTTCTGCTCTCGGACCATTTGCTATGATCGCGTCTTTCAAAGAATTGAGGTATTGTGCAGCCTCATTTATCCGCTTAGGTTTATGTTGAATCACATATGTTTTTTTCGCGCCTTTGAGTTTTGAAAGGATCGCGTCGATTCCATGGGTGTCGGGGG
>CAVHQB010000145.1:0-3997 GCA_963637895.1 Lachnospiraceae bacterium | reverse complement strand
TCATAGACGAGAACGAGATCTGGTTCTGGTCCACAGAGCTGTTCCTTGCTGCCACAAAGAAAATCAAGTTCTGCTGAGAAGCAACATCGATTCAGAATTTCCTGCCATTTTTGCACGGAATTTCTAGAAATTTCAGACAATAACCACATATATTTCCGAATCTATCATCCCACCATGTGGCGCAAGGCGATGGACAGGCTGTCGGAATGGCGTGACAGCCCTTCGAGGAAGCCCCTGATGGTCAGCGGAGTCCGCCAATGCGGGAAGACCTACATCCTGAAGGAGTTCGGCAGCAGGAGCTTCAGCAACGTCCTGTACATCGACCTGGAGCGCTCCAAGAACGCGCAGAAGGTGTTCGAAAAGGACCTGGACCCGTCGAGGATCGCCAGGGACCTATCTTCCATGTTCGGGACGCCTCTGGAGGACGGCACCTCCATTCTGATCCTTGACGAGATTCAATCCTGCCCCGCTGCCATAACCTCTCTGAAATACTTCTTCGAGGAGAGGCCGGGGCTCCACGTCATCGCCGCCGGCTCCCTCCTGGGAGTGCTCCTCGCGAACAAGGCATCGTATCCGGTCGGCAAAGTGGAAATGATGACCATGAGGCCCATGGATTTCCGCGAATGGCTTGTCGCCAACGGCAGGGAGATGCTGTTCATCGACGCCGACAGCGCGTATCCGGACGTCTCCGACGCGATCCTGGCCGAGCTGGACGACGAGTACAGGAAGTACCTCTTCGTGGGGGGCATGCCAGAAGCCGTGCAGACCTGGATAGACGCCCATGATGAGCAGGAGGTCATGAAGGTCCAGGACAACATACTCAACGCCTATGCGGCGGATTTCCTAAAGCATGTGCCTGATGACATGGCCATGAAGGTCAACCGCGTCTGGACCTCGGTCCCAGAGCAGCTGGCCAAGGAGAACGGTCGTTTCTTCTACAGCAACGTCCCAGGGTCCGGACGGGGCAGAGATCTGGACAAGGCAGTCGCCTGGCTGGCCTCCGCCAACCTGGTCCATCGCGTCCCCTGCACCGAGAGGCCCCTGGCCCCTCTGGCGGAATCCGCCGATGGATCCCGCTTCAAACTCTACGTCTGCGACTGCGGCCTGATGTCCAGGATGATGGACGCAAAGCTATCGATGCTCATGTACGACGAGCTGAAGGAGAATGTGGATTCGGACTGGCGTGGAGCCGTAGCCGAGGGATTCGTCCTGAACGAAATAGTGTCCGCATTCGGGAAAGAGCCTTTCTACTGGAGGAAGGGGAAGCATGAAGTGGACTTCCTGGTGTCCTCGGGGATGTGCGTCGTGCCGATCGAGGTGAAGTCCGGGAGCAAGGTCAGAGCTGTCAGCCTGAAGGCGTACATAGATGCATATTCGCCATCGAAAGCAGTGGTGCTGTCCAAAAACCCGCCTAAGGAAGGGGATGTGGTGTCCTTGCCGCTATGCATGGCATGGAAGCTCCGCGAGATCGTCGAGGAAGCAGAAGAGTCCATGATGAGGTCCGTTCCTTGATGATGGGCTGAACAGCTCAATCATCTGGAATTTTCTGCCATTTTTGCACGGAATTTTCAGAAATTCCTGCCTAAAATGAATGGGATTTCTCAGATACCGTGATCCATCAACGTCAGCGAACGGTCTCTTCCTGCACTGCATGGGAATGGATCGGCTCGGAAAGAGCAAAGGTTCGGAGAGAACAGAAAGGGTTCAGGCCTCGGTTGAGAAGGGGCTCTGAAAAGTTACGAGGATAGGAAGTGTGCGAAATAGGCATAGCACCTTGCCTTCAAAGTGAATGGACGCGGCCCGGAACCCCGGAGACTCCGGGTCGCATCTGGTTTATGCTCAGGCCTTCACGCGCTCGAGCGCAGTGGTGCATTCCGCCAGGATCGCCTTCACCGCGTCGACATCGAACGCGTTCGTCAGTCCGGCCTTCTTGACGGCTTCGGAATATCCGTCGACGCCCTGCTGGAACACCAGGTCCAGGTACTTCGCCTTCGCACTGTCGTAGTTCTCGGTGGCCTGCTCGAACAGCTCGAGAGCTCCGATAGCGGACGTCCCGCAGCTGATGACGTAGTGGGGAGTCTCGAAGATAGAGGAGACGGTGACCCAGAGATATTTCTCATCTACATCCTCAGAGTAGTGTATGCCATAGGTTTCAAGGAGGGATCCGAACTTCTCGGTGACATCCTCGGCGGTCAGAGAACCTGTCTCGGCCTCTGTCTCGTACGCCCACAGCTCCAGTTCTGTCATCACTCCAGATACGGCGCCGTTCCACAGGAGGTTCTGCACTACGTATGAGGCCATGGCACGGGAAGATCCCTCGCCGACAAGGCCGGATGCGCAATAGAGGGCCTCCAGTCCCTGGGAATGGATATCCATCACGTCATAACAGGATGTGTACTTCGGATTCAGGCAGAAGTTCGCCGCGTGGCCGAACTCGTGGACGACGGTCTTGACGGTCCATGGTGCCTCGTACCCCTCGCCGACCTGGCCGATGTAGGTCACGGCGCTTCCGCGGGTGTACAGTTCCACAGTGTATGATCCTTCCTTCCTTCCAGCATCGTCGCAGATGTCTATGAGGCCGTACTCGACCATGTAGTCCAGCAGCTTGGCGTACTCGTCGCCCATCGAGTCGATGAACGGGGTCACCGCCTCGATGAACTCATATCCTGCCAGGCCGTCCATCCAAGCGTATTTGCTCGGGCTCATCGACTCATCGAAGTACGAGGCGCGCAGCACATCGACGTATGCGTCGTACATCGTTCCAGTGAGGGAGATGAATGCTTTGGCCTCCGTCGGAGTGTAGTCCCTTCCGTAGATCGCCTTGTAAGCGTATGTGGAGTAGTTGTCGTATCCCTTCGAGACGGCGAAGTCGTTCCTGATCTTGACCAGTTCCACATAGATCTCAGCAGCCTCGGTGTACTGAGCCTCGTACAGCATCGTGGTCAGTTCCATCTTCTGTTCGTCGGACAGGGTCGTGCTGGCCGCGATGGAGTCGAGGGTCCAGGTCTTGCCTCCGTACGATATCTCGTAATCTCCGTACATGAGGTCGTTGTAATCGGCGATGAGGCTTGTCTCCTTCGCGTTGAACTCCAGGTCGGCCTGCGTCGCCTCATCGTAGTTCCTGTATTCTTCCGGATCGAGTCCGCAAGCCTTCATGGCTTTCTCGACGGTCTCCGCACAGGGCCCGGAGAGCGATTCCTTCAAGACGGTCGACACGTCGTTGTACAGATGGGCCGCCAGTTCGGTCCAGGAAGTGTATGTGTCAGCCATCTCGGTGGGCTTCTCGCTGTAGTCCAGATACATCCAGACATAGTAGTCGCGGATCTTCGAGAATTCTTCGGCGGCGGCCTCGATGCTCTCAGTCATGTCATCGACGCTGAGGGAGGAGTCGGAGAGAGACGATTTCAGTGTCTCTATGGTCTTAGCATATGATTCTTCAGCTGCAGATGCGGTGGGATAATCCCTGTCGCTCTCCTCGATGGGGTCGGGGAAGGCGTGCCCATTGTCCTTATCGGAATCCTTCTTGTCGAAGGTTCCATAGCTAAGGGCGACTGCGGCCGCGACCACAATCACGATGATCGTGACCAGTACGGCCAGCTTCGTCTTCGAAGTCATGTCGGTTCGATGACACATGAAAGTTATAATAGATTGGCTTGGCGAATTCATCATCTCCCAGGAACAATCAAGGAGTTTCCGAATGAGTGCCGAAATCCATGTCTTATCCCCATTCTACCCTCAAAAGCGCAGACAGCTTCGTGATAGTATCAGCAACCTTTATCTAATGGTTAGACTAGACTAATTATGGATGTGATGAGATCCCGAATGATCGACAGGATGCGTCGGTCCGCTCATCCTTCAGACAGATGAAAAGGGAGAGGTCTGCCGGAAGCACGGCCGCCTGCCCCGAGCGGGGATACCGGACCGAACGTCCCGGGCAAGAACCTCTGACCGGGAAACCACAGGATGTGATATGGATGATTGAACTTGGAAGATCCGA
>CAVHQB010000144.1:0-4001 GCA_963637895.1 Lachnospiraceae bacterium | reverse complement strand
CAGCCCATCACCGAGGATATCGTCCTGTACGCGCAGAAGGCGGAGAAGGTCTACACCGTCTCCTTCGTCTCCGAGGGCATCGTCATCGGCGGACCCTACGATGTGACCAAGGCGTACACCATCCCCTCCGACCCCGTCGTCGAGGGCAAGAAGTTCGTCGGATGGTTCGTCGGAGACTACAAGGTCATCGACATCAAGGCATACGTCGCGGACCACGCCGAGCAGGACATCGTCCTGACCGCTTCCTTCACCGAAGCGGATGCACCCGCCGGGCCCGGATTCTTCCAGACCACGGCCGGACAGTGCGTCATCGTCCTCCTCGTCGTCGTCATCCTGGCGCTCGCCTACGCGATCTACACCAACATGTTCGGCCTTAAGGATACCCTGGCCAGCTTCAAGCTGCAGAGGGTCAAGAAGGAGTGAAAACGATGCGGGCAGGGGGTTTCAGGCTCTTCTCCGTCTGGGTCCTGTTCTACAGGCTCGGGATGGGGGCGGCCCTCTGCCTGCTCTTAATCCAATTGGAGAAAGATACCATGATAGATGTCACCAAATTCGGTGTGAATGACGAGTACGTGGTCATGATGCTCGTGGCGAGCCTCATCGTCGGCTTCCTGGCCGCGGTCATGCTCAGGGCCTACGACCACAACAAGGCGGCGGACAACAAGGCCGCCGCGGGCACCATCGCCAGCACGAACGACCTGCCCTACGACAAGAGGTACGACCTCTGTACCGCCGTGTCCTTCGTCCTCGGTACCGCCATCGGCATGTACGCGACGCCCATGATCATCGACGCATTCATCGTCGGTGCCGGACAGTTCACGTATTGCGCCATCTCCGCCCTGGCCTCGGCGTTCTTCGTCGTCGTCCTCATGAGGCTCACCCACCTCGGCCTGAGGGAGTTCATCGTCCAGGCGTCCAAGTACGCCGTCGACACCTCCAAGGTCGCGAAGGATGCCAAGAAGGACATCGACGAGGCCATCGAGAACCTGAACCAGCTCAACGCTCCCAAGGAGTGATGCTGCAGGGGGGCGTCATGCCCCTCTGAAAAACCATTTTGTATGAACTTAGTAATTCTTAGTAATTTGAAATCCGATGAATGACCGGGTCTCCGTGAACAGTATAAATACAATCGCGCCCATCTCCGACCCGAACACCGCAAGGGGTTTCAACATCTCAGCATTCCGACACGGATTGCTTCGAGGACCGAGGCGAGCATTCGGAGTGGACGTCCCGGTCCTCTTCTTCTCTCATGGCTTCCACGTCCTGACGATGGTCTTCTTATGCGTCCTGTCCGGATTCACCTGACCTTTCGCGTCCTTCGTGAAGTCGTAGGCGTAGTAGAAGTACGATATGGACCCCGTCAGCCTGTTCCCGGCGGTGCCATGGCAGTAGAACATGCGCCCCCATGTCAGCGCATATATATCAGGAGTCCCATCATCATGCGACGGGGCGCCCGCAGGAGGCGAAACACCTGTATCCAGACCTGGACTACATATTCTATCATGTCCCCCGTCACCCATTTATACGCCCCCGCCCATCTCCTGCATGAGAGCGGGGCGACCTCCCGGAGCTCGACTAGAGACAGGCTCCGGAGGAATCTGTTGTCCGCGTCCCGCTTCCTCTTTTTATACCTCACCGCCCATAGACATAATCATGTCAACGACTATTCAGGACAAGCTGAACGCCGCATCCGCGGGTTCCACGGTCGTCCTCGAGAAAGGCTCCTACGACGAGATCGTCGAAGTCCCCACGGGCAAGAAGCTGACGCTGGACCTCAACGGCTCCGAGTGGACCTGCGAGACCGGGAAGACGCCTCTCACCGTCCCGCCCGGCGCCGATCTGACCATCGTCAACGGCACCATCAGCGCCGTCAACAACGCCACCGTGCGTCTCGGAGGCAAGGACGCGACCGTGCGCTCCTCGCTGCATCTGGGCGCCGGGATGAAGATCGTCAACACCGACTACACGGGCGTCTTCATCTCCGCCAAGGGCGACCTGGTGTCCGAGGCCGACATCACCGTGAGCGGACAGGGCGGCACCTGCATCCAGGGCAACGGCTCCGCGCCCTACTTCGACAACACCTGCCGCATCGTCGGCGGGCATCTCTCGGCATCCGGCGGCAACGGCGACACCATGTGCATATACTGGCCCCAGCAGGGCGACCTCGTCATCGAGGGAGGCGTCCTGGAGGGCGACGGCGGAATAGAGATACGCGCCGGGTCCCTGACCGTCACCGGAGGGCAGATCGTCGCCACGCACGACTCCTACAGCGTCGCCGCCAACGGCTCCGGCACCACCACCAACGGCGCGGCCATCGCCGTCGCCCAGCACACCACCAAGCTCCCCATCGCCGTGAAGATAACGGGCGGGACGTTCACGGGACAGGTCGCGTTCAGCGAGGCCAACCCGCAGAACAACTCCCTGGCCGACATCGCCAAGCTCTCCGCCACCATCTCCGGCGGGTCCTTCGTCGGAGGCGTCGCGGCCGTCAGGTCCGCCGACCTGACGAACTTCGTCTACAGCGGGGAGTTCAACCAGGCCCTCGACAACAGCTACGTCGCCGTCGGCTCCAGGATGACCAAGGACGGCGACACGTGGGTCTTCTGGTACCCCTCGGACGGAGGGGAGGCCACCGAGCTCTCCAGCATCCTCGTGGACGGCAAGGTCGTCACCACGCTCCAGGGCACGCTCATCGGCGCCGTGGACGAGCTCCCGCCCGTCACCTCCAACGGACTGACCAAGGGCATGGTGCTCTACTCCAGGGCCGACAAGCAGTACCACGTCTTCGATGGTGCGCTGTGGTCCGTGGAGGACATGGACATCGCCGACGATGCCATCGACCAGGACCACATGGACAGCACCCGTCCGGTGCAGACCAGGGTCGTCTACGAGTTCAAGAAGGAGACGGAGGCGGCGCTGGACGACAGATACACCAAGTCTGCGGTCGACGACAAGCTGGACAAGAAGCAGGACGTCATCACGGGCGCCGCGTCGTCCATCGTGTCGAAGAACCTGGAGACGGGGAGGGTCCTCATCTCCGGCACGGACGGCAAGGTGACCGCCTCTTCGATAAACACCGCCACGCTGGACCACATGGCCAACCTCAACGTCGACATAGACGAGGCGCTGAACGCCAAGAAGGACAAGGTCGAGGCGAACAGCGAGCACACCGCGCTGAAGACGGGCATCAGCACCCTCGAATCATATACCAAGAACGAGCTCGGCGTCAGGTACACCAAGACTCAGGTCGACAATGAGCTGAGCAAGAAGCAGGACATGCTCACCGCCGGGGAGAACATCACCATCTCCGGCACCACCATCAACGCCGTCATCCCCGAGACCGTCGTGGACACGGTCATCGAAAACTCTCCCAACCCCATCGCCAACAAGGCCGTGTACGACGAGAGGACCAGAGTCAACAACGCCCTGGCCGACAAGGTCGAGAAGACGTATCTGGAGACGAACTACGCGACCAAGCAGTACGTCGAGGATGCCGTCGGAGGCATCGACCTCACCAAGGTGTTCGTCTACAAGCGCTCCGTCGCCACTTACGATGACCTTCCGACGGGGGAGAATAAGGTCGGGGACACGTACAACGTCATCGCGTCGTTCAAAATCGGTGAGGACACGTACCCTCCCGGCACCAACGTCGCCTGGAACGGCGAGTCCTGGGACCCGCTGGGCGGGTCCGTGGACCTGTCCGTCCTGCAGGCCAAGATGGTGACATTCTCCGGCACCGTCGGTAACTGGACGGCCTCCGAGGAGGGCGGAGACTTCGCCTACAAGGGCTACGTCGGCAAGGAAGGCATCACGGCGGCCGACTCGGCCACCGTCGTGTTCTCCGCGAGCGATGCGTCCTCCGGCAACTACTCCCCGGTGTGCGAGACCTCCGATGGGAAGGTGTGGGTCTGGGCCAAGGTCCAGGGCTCTCCGACGGTCACCGTCGTCGTGCAGAAGGGATGAGCGATGATACCGATACTGACGGACAACGCGCGGATGCT
>CAVHQB010000143.1:0-4009 GCA_963637895.1 Lachnospiraceae bacterium | reverse complement strand
CAACGGATCGGCGACTGCGTACTTCATCTTCTGCGCCATCGTCACCGTCCTGGTGCTGGCGATCCTGGCCTACGCGGCCCTGAAACCCAAGTGGTCCAAGTGACCTCAACGAGGGGGCCTCCCCCTCGCCTTTCCATGTTCCGATACAACTGAACAGCCTGCCGTATCTCCGGACTGCTGATCGAAATAATCTTGATTTCAGAATCAAGAAAAATTTTCCTTGATTGAAAAATCAAGATTCACACATTTCAAATACGGCCGAGCCCCATCCCCTATCCATGGAGCGCTTCATCGGACGTGAGAAGGAGCTGTCGCAGCTCGAATCGCTATGCTCTCAAGAAGGGTTCAAGGGCCTGGTGGTCTACGGCAGGAGGCGCATTGGGAAGACCACCCTGCTGGAGAACTTCATCAAGGGCAAGAGGGCCCTGATGATCTATTCGTCCGAATCGTCCTACTACGAGAACTTCACCAGGCTGAAGAGGAGCGCGTCCGCCTTCCTCGGCCGCGACTTGTCCGGCATCGATTCGTTCTCCGAGGTCATGGACCTGATAGCCGATGACTGCATCTCCAACGGCGGGATCGTCGTGTTCGACGAGTTCCCGTACCTTATCAAAGAAGCGCCGTTCGTGCCGTCCGTCATCCAGCTCTTCGTGGACCGTCTCAGGAACAGCGATGCCATGGTTGTGCTCTGCGGGTCGTCCGTCTCTATCCTCATGGAAGAGGTCCACGGCTCCGGAAGGCCCCTCTACCAGAGGTTCGGCCATGAGATGAAGGTGGATGGCCTTCCGTTGCGCGTCTGCAAGCAGTTCCATCCGGATATGGACGATCTGGAGGCCCTGAAGGTCTACATGCTCGTGGGCGGGGTCCCGCAGTACCATCTGGCCATGAACGGCAGGACGTTCAGGGAATGCGTGGAGAAGTGCTTCATCAGCTCCACGGGCGTGCTGAGGAACGAGTTCATGAGCATCCTCTCGGAGCTGAAGCCGGTCCAGGACCATTCCGCCATCGCGGCATGCATAGGCAACGGCGTGACCAAGCAGTCGAAGATCGCATCGAAGCTCCAGATGGACGGAGGGTCCCTCAGCAGGCGCCTGAAGAGGCTGGAGGAGCTCGGCATCGTATCGAGGCATCATCCGATGCTGAACGCTCCCATGAAGCCGGTCTACCGCATATCCGACGGGATCGTCGCGTTCCAGTACGAGGTGATAGAGCACTTCGACGCATCCGGAATGATCGGCTGGACCGATTCCGAGAAGTACGGCATCATGGAGCATTCCATCAGCACATTCCTCGGCCATAGGTTCGAGGACGTGTGCGCCGACTTCCTCAGGCAAGAGTACAGGACCGTGGAGGCCGGCAGATGGTGGGGCCGCGCGGAGACCGATGAGGGCTACGAGGACGAGGACATAGACATCGTAGCGAAAGGGCTGGACAGGAACGGCCACGTGTGCTGGATGGCGGCAGAATGCAAGTTCCGCAGGAAGGGCGCAAGCCATGGGGACCTTTGCAGCCTCCAGAGACGCTGGAGATCGACCGGCGAGAAGAGCGAGCCCGTGTGCATCGTGTTCTCGGCCATGGGGTTCAGCGAAGAGCTCGTCGAAGACGCGGAAGACGGGAAGGTCACGCTGTTCGGCCTCGATGACATCATGGGCAGGACGGAGCTGCCGGACCTCGGAGGCCTGCGGCACATCCGCGATGCGGACCGGGCATGAACCGATACTCATCAGGAGAGAAGGGCCCGTGCCGGAGCACGGGAAATTGTTTCATCTGTACTTGCTGACCGCAAGGACGATCACTGTTCCGAGCACCGCGATGCCGAACAGCGTCAGAAGGTATGTGGGGGTCTTGTCCTCGGTGACATCGTCCTGCCACTTGGCGATCAGGACGATGCTCTCGGTGACCGTGCTCTCGCTGGTGTACTGCTTCCCGTCCTCGTCGAACCATCCCTTGAAGGTGTATCCGGGCTGGGACAGGGTCGGGAGATCCGTGAGCTTCGCGCCGCTCTCCACCGCGAAGTTCTTGTAATCCATGATGATCGGCGACTCCAGAGCGATGAGGCACTTGCTGGACGGCGTCCCTTTCGTGAGCTTTATCTTCTGGGCTCCGTACTCCGTCTTGATCTCGGCCACTCCGCCCTTGTAGAACTCGTATTCCACTCCGTTGCACTCCAGGGACTTCCTCCCATCGGCCCTGACGATGAGGGAGTCGGCCAGGTACTGGAACTCGACATCGTCGTCATCGCACAGGACGAAGGCGACCATCGGGATGTATCCGGAGATCTCGGTATCGTAATCGGCATGGATCGCTTCCAGCTCCAGGCAGTTGTTGAAGGCGGAATAGGCCAATTCTATAGAGGCCGACCTTATCCTGACGTTCACAAGGCTGACGCATCCGTCGAACGCATAGTCTCCGATCTCGGTGCAGGCGCCGAGCTCCACGGACTTCAGAGCCGTGCAGTATCTGAAGACGCCCTTGGGGATCTTCTCCACTTCGGGCATGATGACCGTCACCAGGGTGTGATTGTCGGCGAACGTGCCCTCCTTCAGCTGCATGTTCCCGGTTATCGTCAGGTCCTTCATCCTGCTGTAGTCCCCTTTCTCCAGGGAATCGACGGTGCAAAGGGCCCCGTAGTTCACCAGCGTGTCGCCGAGGACTGCGGAACCAGAACCCGTTGAAGAATAGCCGCATATCGTGCAGGAGTAGGATTCGATCACCTTGATCGCATCGTTCGTCCCGTACTCGGGGGTCAGCTTCACGTCCTTGACGTTCCAGCCGTTGATGGTGTCCTTGACCAGGTCAGCCTTGGTCACGGTCCTCTTACCGACGGGGTCCACCAGGTAGCCGTTGCCTGCCGTGACGGCGAAGCTCAGGCCGGTGTCCGATGCGGAAGCCACTGTGGCCGTGGTGACCTTGGCTATGCTCTCGTTCACTGTCCACCCCTTGTACAGCTTGTAGGCGAGGGTGACGGACGAGTCCTTGAAGCTGGCGGTGACCGCGCCGTCGATGGCCTGCTTGTAGTAGACCACGGCGATGGCCTTCGCGCCGGTGATGGAGCTGAACCTTATGTCCGCGTTGCCGAGGAGGCTCCCGTCCAGGACGTACTTCACATCGGCGTAGTCGAGGTTGATGGTCCTGACCGTGGACTCCACGGAGGTTATGCTGCCGGTCTTGGAGTTGGGGCACATGTACAGGGTGGCCTTGTCCTTGGTGTATACCAGATCGCCGACGACGCAGTACGCGGTGTTGTCGCTGCTGACCTTTATCGTCTTGAGCTTGGTGCAGCCCTCGAACGCGGTCCTGTCCAGGCTCGTGGTCTTCCCCGCATCGACGGTCTCCAATGATGTGCAGCCCTTGAAGGATCCCGCCGCGAACTTGGCCGTGGTGAAGGCCACGGTCTTCAGCGCGGTGCAGCCCTCGAATGCCGATTCGTTCACATCCGTGACGGATGTGGCGTTGGAGATCGTAGCGGCCTTCGTGCAGCCCTTGAAGGCGTTCTTGCTGATGGTAGTCACGTTCTTCAGGTCGACAGTCGTGATATACGTGTTGCCCTCGAACAGGCCCTCTTCGATCGTCTTGTGATTGGTGCCGAAGGAGACCTCTGTGGCTTTGGAGAGGGAGTTCAGCGCCTTAGCAGCAACTGTTCCGCTGGTCTCGATCACAATCTCATTGACATCTGCGAATACTTCGCTAGGTTCCTTCTGATCGGTGGTGGAGGATGGTGTAGTGCACGTCCAACCGCAGCCGGTCCCCCAAGCGGAAGCCGATGCCGTGAGTGCGGAAACCGAACCGGTTCCTGAGATGGTCAAGACCTTGTCCTTCACGGTCCAATCTGCAAAGGTCCCTGTTCCCGTGCCGCATTTTCCTGCAGGATCCGTTGTCGTGGTATCTGTAGTTCCCGCTGCATCGGCCTCGGACTCGTTGAGCACTGCCCCGGCCATCGCCACTGAGAGCATGATGACGGCGGCCGCCATCGCGAAATGCAATGCCTTCATGCCGTCGCCTCCGAGAC
>CAVHQB010000142.1:0-4027 GCA_963637895.1 Lachnospiraceae bacterium | reverse complement strand
CGAAGGAACTTATACCAAGAACGGCAAGCTCCCTCCATGGGATCGAACAGCGAACCGACGAAGGCTCCGGACGAAGACATCTATGCGCAGAGGATCCGCCCTCTGGACAGGCTGCTCCGCGAGAAGAGGATGCCCGTGCTCTTCGTGGGCTCCGGCATCTCCGGCAGGTACATGGACACATGCACATGGGACGCCCTCCTGGAGAAGGTTGCCGCGATCATGGGCATCGACCGGTTCCGGCTCAACGGCATCAGGACGGGGCTCGAGACGGAGCATCCGGGCGCCAACGTCTATCCTCTCCTGGCGTCGGAGCTGTCGAAGAGGATGATCGGGATGATCGGCAGGGGCGAGCTGGCCCGCGACAGCTTCCCCGGCATGACCGACGGGGAATGGAGCCTCATGGAGTCCTGCAACCCGTTCAAGGTCGCCGTATGCTCCATCGTCAAGAGCGGAAGGCTCACCGACGACCCGGAGAAGCTGGCCGAGCTGGAGTCGTTCAGGAAGGTCGCGGACAAGGTGCCCGCGGTCATCACCACCAACTACGACTGCTTCCTCGAGACCGAGGTCTTCCGCGGCTTCGATGCCCTGGTCTATCCGGACGACTTCTACTTCTCCGGCTCGGAAGGGTATGGGGAGATCCTCAAGATCCACGGCACGGCGGACGCTCCCGACTCCATCGTCCTGACATCGGAAGACTACGCCAGGCTCCGCAGGGAATCGAAGGTGATCCTGTCCAGGCTCACCTATCTGATGTGCTACCACCCGGTCATCTTCATCGGGTATTCCCTTCGTGACGAGGAGATCCATGACCTGATATTCGACATGGTGTCCTCGCTCAAGCAGGCTGACCTAGACAAGGCGAGCGGGCGCATGATCATGGTCGGCTTCTCCGACAAGCCCGGGGATCCTACATGGAGCTCCAGGACCTTGGAGAAGGGAGGCAAGACTCTGGAAGTCATCGACCTTGAGGTCTCCGATCCAGGGATGCTCTTTAGGTATCTCGACAGGTTCACGCCCGTGGCCTCGGCGACGGAGATGAAGACGTACGGCAGGATGGTCAGAGACGTCATCCTCAGCACGGACCCCTCTTCCAAGAAGATATCAGTGGTCGGAGACAGCATCCGTCTGTCTTCCTGTCCTTCGGAGGATCGTGATGGGGCTTCGAGATCCGCATCGTCTCGGAACGACCTATGACGCTATGAACAGGACTTAACGCCGTTCACTTTCAGCGCAACATTGAAATCCGCCGAACCCGAGGGGCATGCCATGATATTCACCTACTCCGGAACCGGCAACTCCTTCTCCGTCGCCAGGCGCATAGGGGATGCCGCAGGCATCCCCCTGGTCGACCTGGCCGCCGCCGTGCGCTACGGGAGGTTCTCGTACGACGCCAAGGGCGAGGACGTGGGCTTCGTGTTCCCCACGTTCTTCCTGGGGGTCCCGGACAAGGTCAGGGAGCTCGCCAAGAACCTGACGGTGAGGAACCCTGGGCACGTGTTCGCCGTGTCCACCTGCGGAGGGCACTCCGGAGGGGCATGCGACATGCTGGCGGAGCTCCTGGACGGCCGTCTGAGCATAGACGCAATGTACGACGTGAGGATGCCGGACAGCGCCATATTCGCCTTCGAGCCCCCGTCCCCCGAAGAGGAGGCGGAGATGCTGAAGGCCTCCGACATCGAGACCGAGGAGATCATCCAGTCCGTGAGGTCCCGCGCCTGCGGGGACTTCCGCAGGCACCGCGGGGACCTGGACTGGAGGTCCATCTATCCGAAGTACGACGAGTCCAGGATCACGGAGCCGTTCGCCGTCACAGACAAGTGCATCGAGTGCAGGATCTGCGAGGACATCTGCCCCGACCAGGCCATCAAGGTGTACCACAGGAAGCCGGTCTGGGACGAGGAGAAGTGCGGGATGTGCATGTCGTGCCTGCAGATATGCCCCAAGCAGGCCATAGAGTACGGGGAGTCCACCGTCGGAAGGAGGAGGTCCTTCAACAAGGCCTACTACGAGAGGAGCATCGGGATACCGCTCAGGTACGGATGACAACGGCCGAAACGGCTCTTGTAGTTACATTTCGGCCCCGATTCCGGGCATCTTTTAAATACCGATTCCCGAGGTCTCTCAGCCATGGCTCGGACGGCGGTCTACCGTCGGGGGGCGGGGCGCATCATGCAGTGCAACTCCCGACGGTGATGATATAAAGCAGAGCCGTAGAATCATACAGCCATGGCCGATACTATGAAGAGGAACATGTTCGGGTTCAGGAAGCCTCCCATACTGCTGATGGGATCGGGCATATCGCGCAGGTATGCGAAGGACGCGCCCTGCTGGAGGGACCTCCTCATCCGTGTGGCGAAGCGCTGCGGGATAGACGACACGGTCCCGTTCGAGAACATCGCCGAGAGGAGCGTCGGCAAGGAGGCCCTCTTCCCGAGGCTCGCCGCCGACATCCAGGAGGACCTGGACAAGAGGCTGGCTGCCGGGGCCGTGCATGCGGAGGACATCTTCACCGGGCAGGAGCTGGAATGGTACAGGTCCCGCAGGGCCGAGGCCGTGAAGATCATAGCGGCATCCGAATGCAGCCGCATCGAGCTGGACCCCGACTCCCCTTATGCCGAGGAGATCGAGTGCATCCGCAAGCTGCCGGACATCGTCCCCTGCGTCATAACCACCAACTACGACAAGGTCATCGACGAGGGGCTGTTCGGGAACAGGTTCAAGGTGTACTCCAGGATCCCCGACTACTACCTGTCCGGGTCCCAGGGCATAGGGGAGATCCTCAAGATCCACGGCACGTGCGACGATCCCTCCTCCCTGGTCCTGACAGAATCAGATTACCGGGAGTTCCGCGACAGGGGGAAGATAGTGTCCGCCAAGCTGCTCTCGATGCTCTGCGACTATCCGATGCTGATCATAGGGTACTCGATAAAGGACCCTGACGTCACCGAGATCCTGATCAACCTGATGCGCTCTCTGGACGACGAGAAGATCAGGGAGCTGCAGAGGAACATCTTCTGCATCGACTACGACCCCTATGCGGAGGGATTCGTGCCGGCGATCAGGGAGATCCGCGAGGGCGGGCGCGAGATGGCGGTCCCCGCTTTCAGGACCAACGACTTCGCCACGGTGTTCAGGGAGCTGTCGTCGATGGAGGCATCGGCGCCGCCGACGCTCGTCCGCAGGTTCAGGCAGATCGTGAAGAACGTCCAGGCATCGGAGAAGTCCTGCGGCGAGAGGATAAGGTTCGTGGGGCTGGACGACCTCTCGGCGGATGACGACGACAAGCTGGTGGTCGTCATCACCGACCGCGAGAACGCCAAGGCGTTCGAGTCCATCCCGCCGATGGCCGTGGGCAGCATGGTCAAGGTGGCGCTCGGGCTCGTCCCGTACAACGGGGACAGCATGGAGATGGTCCGTTACTTCTCGTCGTTCGGGAAGCAGCTCTATCTGATGACCGAGTACGTCCCGATATTCCATTTCATGAACCGTGTCCCAGTAGAGCAGATCCCTCGTTCCGGATTCATCAGAGATTTCATCGAAATGAAGAGAAGCCAATTCGATAACAAGGTCTCAGGGATAAAGCTCCCTCATGGATGCTCAGAGGAATGTTTGCAATCTGTCGAGAGCATGAAGGAGCTGATTGAAGGATCCATGCCATATGCGAAGCCGCTGATGGTCATGTATCTGTTCGATCGTAACATGATATCTGAAGAACAGGCGCTTCAATGGCTGGCATCAATCTATGAGGGCTGTGCGGAGATCAGGGGTCACACCAACATGAAATGCGCCGTGGCGTACATCGGATTCAGAAGATTCATCGAGAATTGGAAGGTTGAGCATTGACCCGCACGTGTACCGCGAGGGTATAGAGATGCGGGTTTACTCGGGTCACAATCTGCATCGGAAGGGCAGTAGATAAAGGCTTGGGACTAGGTGACCAAGAAGGTGGTTTAAGTTGAGTTGTCTTAGAAACTTATATAATGTTCATAGGCCGATGTCCTGCCAGTGATGACGAGGTACGATGAAC
>CAVHQB010000141.1:962-4077 GCA_963637895.1 Lachnospiraceae bacterium | reverse complement strand
GCTCGGGCTCCTCTCGGCATCAGGGACATTCGACATCTGAACACCTTGCCATCAACCCTGTCCGGCGGAAGCCGGGCAGGCCCTTACATTCTTTCTCTTCTGCACCGGCTGCCCGATGAAAGGACGGCGCCCGTGCCTCGCATCATCGGGATCCCGAACTGGGATTGCCCTGCGCCCAAAGCCTGCCATGAATGCTCGCGGGAGCCTGCAACGGCAGCCTTGGCGATCGATCCGGTACGGTTCCCCGCGGCCCGGATGCATACAGACGGAGCTGTGGACGGCGATGGCGAAGAAAGCCTCGCAATGCCTGCAGAACATGGTGCCCGGACCCGTCGGGCCCGGGGAATCGGGGCCTCTCGCGAGGCCCCTGGGTTTGATAAGAGGGGCTTCCCCCTCTGAAAAGGTTCAGTGGCCTTCCTCGATGTCCTTCTTGGCGGCCTCGTAGCCCTCGTCCACCGGGGGCTTCTCGCCCTTGAAGACGATACCGACGAACACCAGGAGCAGGATGATGACTCCGCCCGCGATGAACGCGAAGTCCACGCTGTTGGAGAACGCGGTCATGATCCCCGGGATGTACGTGGGGAACTGGGCCAGGATGGTCCCGTTCAGGATGTCCGTGGTATGCGGGATGAAGTCGTAGATCTCGGGCACCTTGTTCAGGAGCTCGGTGCTGATCCTCGCGTTGATGATCATCGAGAAGATCGCGGTACCCATGGTGCATCCGATGGACCTGAACAGGTTGACAGCGGATGTCGTCATTCCCATCTCGGACTGCTTGGAGCTGTTCTGGACAGCGGACATGACGACGGCCATCATGCATCCCAGGCCGAGCCCGAGCACGAAGATTCCGACGAGGTAGCGGACCATGTATGTGTCGCGGATCTGGCTCACATCCATTCCGGCGGGGGACAGGACGAACATGTCCTCGCTCACCGTCATTCCGGACAGGTAGAGCAGACCGAGGAAGCACAGTATGGGCCCGGCGATGAGCCATACCCTGAACCCGGTCCTGTTGAGCAGCGCACCGCTGGACATGGAGGTGATCATCATACCGGCGACCATCGCCAGGGACCAGATTCCCGCCTCCAGGGTGGAGAGCCCGAACACTCCGATGACCAGGAGGTTGGTGTACATCATGGCGCCGACCATTCCGATACCGAAGATGAACATGTAGATGGCACCCTTGATCACGGTCTTGTTCCTGATCAGATGGGGCGCGAGGATGGGGTCGACCGCCTTGTGCTCCGCCTTGACGAACAGGATCAGGAGGACCACGGCGATGACGATCATCGCGATGGACGTGGCGCTGACCCACTCGAAGTCCTTCCCTCCGCACTCGATGAGCAGGATGAAGTCCAGCAGGAGAACGGACAGCAGGGCGATCCCTGCCACGTCGATGTGCTTCTCGCTGTTGTCGACGGGCGACGGGAACTTCTTGATGGTGAAGATGAAAGCGATGGCTGCGAGAGGGACGTTGATGTAGAAGCACCAGTGCCAAGAGATGGCTCCCTCGATGTATCCTCCGAGAAGGGGCCCGATACCGCTCCCGACTCCGAATATGGCTCCGAGAAGGCCCTGCATCCTGGCCCTGTCGCTGGGAGAGTAGAGGTCTGCCACGGCGGCCATGGCCACGGGGATCAGGATTCCTCCTCCGAGACCCTGGACTGCACGGCATGCGATGAACATCTCCATGCTCGTAGAGATACCCGCGACAACGGAACCGGCCGTGAACAGGGCGAGTCCGATGAGGAACAGAGGCTTCCTCCCGTAGATGTCTGACAGCTTCCCCGCGATGGGGATCATGATGGTTTCGCACAGCATGTACGCAGTGGCCATCCACGCGTACAGTCCCATGGCGTCGAAATCCTCGGCGATCTTGGTACCGATGGTTCCGACGATGGTGCCGTCGAAACAAGCAGCGAGCATCGCCACGCACAGACCGAACATGATGGTGTTGCGGACCCTGGGGTCGATGTTCTTGTAAGTCACTTGTTCTATTGCTATATCGCTCCCTCCTCGGGGATTGAACAAGGATTACAATTTGAACTTGTATAAGAACGTTGGGTAAACAACAATCGCGATTCATGTTCTTGCCGCGATACCGAGCTTTTAAATTGAATGACGGGAAATGAACAGGAAAATGCATCGGAAGAGTCGGAAACACGCTAGTTTTGTTGTCAACTATCGGTATCAGACAGCTTCTCGATCAGCGCATCTGTGTGAGAATCGATCTTCTTCATGATCGTGACGAGGGTGTCCCTCTCCTCGTCGGTGAGATGGCCGAACACGGACTGGTCCACTAGGTCGAACATCATGTTCCCCATCTGCACGATGTCCTTGCCGAGGGGCGTGATGGTTATGCTATGGACCTTCCTGTCGCTCTCGTTCACCAGCATGCCCATGTCTATGAGCTCGCGGACGCCGGTGGAGATGTAGGACTTGTCGAAGGGCAGGCGGTCGGTCAGGTCCTTCTGGGAGACGCCGTCGTTCTCCGACACCACCTTCAGGATCATCAGATGGTGCGGGCGGATGCGGGAGTCGCCGAGGTACCTGGCGACGAGGAGACGGCTGATGTTGGCTGTCTTCTTGGGGAACACCATCATTAGGTCTATCAGCTCGTTGCGCCCGTATGCCATGGAATCACTGCGGATGCGATTGATGACGGGGTATAAAAGCGGGCGCAAAGGATGCTCGCTCAGGGACGGAGCCCGGTAAGGGCCCCGGCGATGGGAGGATCCCACCGCCGAGGGTTTGCTCAGCTGCGCCTGCGCGAGGACAGGATCATCAGCTGCAGGAGCAGGACAGCGGCAGCAGCAGCGGCTACGATCAGGACCGTGTCCGTGGAGCTCTCGGAAGACCCGCCCGTGCCCGGATGATACGGGATGTACGGGTCATCGTCATCGTCCCACCAGGGCTGGTCGTCCGAGCCTTCGGCCGCCCAGACCGCCGTGAGAGTGACGTCCTCATCGACCAGATACGCACCGGAGACCCTCTCGCCCATCTCGGCACCAAGGGTGACCGCCATGGCTGCTATCGATGTGCCTGCGACCTCCCAGCCCAGGAACGTGTACCCGTCGCGGTGCATGTCCCTGGCGGTCGGCAGCGAGACGTAGAC
>CAVHQB010000141.1:0-952 GCA_963637895.1 Lachnospiraceae bacterium | reverse complement strand
GGAGTCCACATACTGCTTGAACTCTATGCCGGTGCCGTCGCCCGGATCGTATCTCACGGTGCGAAGGCCGGAGAGGCTGCTCTCGGGCACGAGGTACGCGGTCATATAGGTGGTCCCGGACGCCTCCACTGTCAGTCCGGATGCATAGGAGACGGTCCTGCCCCCGGAATCGATCTTCCATCCGAGGAACACATAGCCGTCCTTCGATACGATCGAGTCCAGGGAGGCGATGCCATCGTCCAGGACCGTGTAGGTGCTTCCCTGGATCGAGCCTCCGTCCGTGCGGTACACGACGACATCCTCGTTCTCCACCCATATGGCGCCCAGGGTCGCGTCCTCGGTGACCTTGTAGTCGGAGCCGAGGCCGTGATCCTCGCTGCCACCCTGGCTGTCGGTGGACCTCCATCCGACGAGGACGGAGCCCGGCTTGGATATCTCATGTCCAGCCTCATTGCCTGTGGGCAGGGTGATGGTCTCCCCTGCTCCGCAGTCCGCGTCGAACGAGTAGCCCGTGCCTGTGTCGAAGGATATCTTCCTTACATCGTATGCTGTGACAGCCCCCGTGTCAAGGTCTATGTAGATCTTGCTCCCGTGAAGAGAATCGCCCGTGTATGCAGTGCCTCCGATCCTGACGGTGTTCCCTGGATCGATGTGCATGGTGATCTTCCCGTCCTTGCCGGCTTCGGCGGTCAGCCCCGTCCCGGTGCTCTCTATGGTCGTGCCTCCGGCCTCGGCCTTCCCGCCTGCAGGGATGCTGATGCTGGCCGATCCGTCGTCTTCGATGGTCACCAGGACCCTCTTGTCATCCCCGTCTACCAGATTCTTCACCGCGGTCTTGCCTTCCCCCACAGAGATCTCCTTGTCCTTCCCTATCTTGACCGCACCGCTCATGAGCACGTTCCTGTCTCCGCTGATGAGGATCTTCGTGCCGTCTGCGGCGGCCTCGTATTCC
>CAVHQB010000140.1:0-4104 GCA_963637895.1 Lachnospiraceae bacterium | reverse complement strand
AACCTATTCAGGAGAATCCAGGGGCGGTATGAAGGTTATAGGATGCTGGCCAGATGCCGTCCCTGGGCCTGTGGTCAATCCATCTGGTTTATCAGTATTGCCGGGCGCCCTTCATGCGTGATTACCTCGGTCTCGACACCGTAGACCTCTCTGAGGTTCTCGCTGGTGATCACTTCGGTCGCCGTGCCTACAGTCTTGATGGACCCGTCTAGGGACATCATGATGACCTTGTCGGCGTACTTCGCGGTTATGTCCAGGTTGTGGCTGATCATGATTACCATGACGCCGCGGCGGGACGCTATCTCCCTCAGGAGCTCCGCCACGAATATCTGATGCTTGATGTCGAGGTTGGAAGTCGGCTCGTCGAGGAGCAGTATCTCGGTCTCCTGCACGAGGCCCCTTGCGATAGCGACTTTCTGGTGCTGCCCCGCGGAGAGCTCGTTGAACTTCCTTTCTGCGAAACCGCCCATCCCGAACACGTCGAGGATTCTGTGGACCTTCAGTATGTCCTCGGGGGAGGTCCTCCAGCTGCGCTTGTTCCCGCGGCCTATCATCACCGTCTCGAACACGGTCATGGAGAACACGTCGTCCGTGTGCACAGGCACGTATCCGATCTTCTTCGCGATGTCTGCAGGACGCATCTCCGACACGTCGGTGCCGTCGATGTAGACAGCTCCAGAAGTGGGCTTCAGCAGCTTGTTCATGCATTTGATGAGCGTGGATTTCCCCACCCCGTTGGGCCCGATGATGCAGTACAGGCCGGGCCCTTCCAGGTCGAGGTTCACATCGTTCAGCACCTTGGCCCCGTTGCCATAGCTGAACCCCACGCCTTCCATCTGTATCCTCATGATATCACCACGACGATCTCCTGGTGCGGACGATGAGGAACAGGAACACGGGTCCGCCGATGAATGCGGTTATGACCCCGACCTCCAGGACGGCGGGTGAGATGATTGTCCTTCCGATGAGGTCCGCGATGACCAGGAGCGCTGCACCGAAAGCGGCGGACGAAGGGATCAGGTACCTGTTGTCGGAGCCGACGAATATCCTCGCTATGTGCGGGGCGACCAGCCCCACGAATCCTATCAGGCCTGTGAAGCTGACGACGCAGGCGACGACGAGTGTGATGGTGACGAGGAGGATCCTCCTCATCGAGTCGACCTTTATCCCCATGGCCTTGGCGCTCTCGTCGCCGGTGGACAGGATGTTGAGCTTGCGGGCATGGAGCTGGAGCACCAGGCAGCCGGCGATGACCACGAACGCGATGAGGGCGATGTCGTTCCAGCCGGCGGACCCCATGGTCCCGACCTGCCACTTGTACAGGGCGGACAGGTCGTCCGGGTCGGCGAACAGCTTGAAGACCGTGGAGAAGGCGTTGAAGATGTACATGATGGCGATCCCGGCCATGATCATGGTCGTGGGGGACCCATCGCGTATCTTCGACACTCCGACGATGACGGCCATGGGGATGAGGGCGAACACGAACGCGTTCCAGACTATGCCGTAGCTTCCTGCGACGAGCGTGATGCCCGCCGTCATGGCGATGGTGGCTCCGAACCCGGCTCCCGCCGATATCCCGGTGGTGTACGGGTCCGCCAGGGGGTTCTTCATCAGGCTCTGCATGACGCATCCGCATGCGGCCAGGCCGATCCCCGTCAGGACCGCGAGCGCGATCCTGGGGAGGCGCCCTTCGACCACGAAGTAGTCCAGCATGGTGTTCTGGATGTTGCCTGTCAGGTGCTGCCAGACGATGCGGTAGCATTCGGTGAACCCGATGTGGTATGTGCCGATACCGAGGGACAGCCCTGCCGCCAGGGCGACGGCGATGCAGCATACCGCTATGAAAGCGACCTTCCTGACCACCGATGTCCTGTAATCGGCCACCAGGTCCTTCTCCTGCTCCGGTGCAGGGTCGTCCGCGCACCAGATGTCCGCGGCTTCACGGACGGCCCTGCTCGTCTTCGTCTCCATGGTCCTCACTCGCCTGTCGGAAGATGTTTTCACTCGGCCCAGCCGGTGTAGGTGAATCCCCACTCCATGCCCTTGGCGGTGTTGGATCCGGGAGGCATGAACTTGGAGCAGTAGTCGTTCACGATCTGCTGCGCCGTGTCCCAGGAGATCAGGTCCGGGTAGATCTGCGATGCCAGGAGCATGCATCCTGCGGGGCCTCCGAAGAAGGGCATGATCGAGAAGTCGATGGTGTAGATGCTCTTGTTCTCGTAGACCGGGAGGTTCGAGAATATGGACTCGAGCTTGGCAGAGCACCAGTCGTTGTACTCGGCCTGGTTGGTGACCTTGGGCGTGTGCTTGGTCTGGCAGATCACGAACGTTGTGTCGCCGATGGCGGCCTGTATGGCTTCTGCGGAGCCGAGGGGCGTGAACCCGACCTTCCCGGCGGTCTCGTCGGTGAAGTTGATGACCTTGCTGAACCAGAGCGCGGGGGACTGGTACTGGTTGTAGGCGGAGCAGTTCGAGAGGGTGTCCGGGTTGAAGGTCTTCATGACGATGCAGGTCTTCTTGTTGGACTCGTCGATCTTCGAGAGCATGGACATGGCCTGTGTGTACCACTCCTTGTAGGGCTCGGAGAGGCTCTGGTCGCCCAGCATGCAGGCGAGCATCAGGGCGCCGTCGATGCAGTGCTCTCCCTGGACGGTGACCATCACGATGGAGAGCTTGTCGGTGAGCCCGGAGCGGTATGCGTCGTCCCAGATGTAGTTGGTGGACGTCCCTCCGGTCCACTGGATGAGGGTGTCGATGGTGCCGTTGTCCGTGGCCGCGGCGAGGGCCTCGATGGTGAGGCCGTCCTTCTGGCCGAGGGTGGGGAGCTTGGATATCCCCGGGTACAGGGCGTCTCCGTAGTCGCTCTGGGCGGTCATGGAGGTCGCCGAGAAGTACTGGTAGACCCCGAGGACGCTGAGGATGTCGACATCGCTGTACTCGCATCCGATCTTCGTTCCGATGGGGTAGTTGACGTATGCGTCGATGTGGTCGTTGGAGCCGTCGATGTGGTCCTTGGTCGAGAACGCGGTCTCGTACCACATCTTGGTCTGCTGCTTGGCCACGATCTTCTCCGTGACCGTCACGTCGTTGGACGTGAGCTTCCCGTCGTGGTCGGCGTCGGCGAAGTAGTACTTCTCCTTCCAGTCCTCGACGTTGTCGTTCACCAGCTTCCTGATCAGGTCGACGTCCTTCTGGTCGATGACGTCGTCCCCGTTGGCGTTGCCGTAGATCTTGAGCCTCACGGAATCCGAATCGTATGATTTGTCATCCTCTCCGCCTTTGGGGTAGAGCAGGACGGCCGCTGATGCGATGATGAGGATGCCTATCACCGCTACTGCGATCATGGTATTTTTTTGGATTTTAAGCACCTCGAATTGGATTATACATCCAATCTATATATGGCGGAACACGGACGTAATTTTATTACTTCTGGGCAGGAGCGGCATACCTGACGGCCGGGGGATCAGTTGTGTCCGTCCCGTGTCCATGACCTGGAAGGATTATAACCAGCTCCGACGATGGAAGCCCGTGATGCTCCTAAGGTTCAGCGTGTCCGGCTACAGGGGGTTCCGGGGCCCGATAGAGATAGATTTCACCGACAAGAAGAACTACCAGTTCGGGAAGGAATGCGTCCGCGGCGAGGTCCTGGACAAGATCGTCATAGTCGGGGGCAACGGCGTCGGCAAGACCAACTTCGGGTATGCCCTGGTCGATATCATCACGACAGTGACCGGGTTCACCCGCGACATCGGGCAGATGGACGCCAGATGCTTCCTGAACGGATACAACCGCGACGGGAAGGCCGAGTTCTGCTACGATTTCATCCACAGGGGATCCAGGATAGAGTACAGCTACAGCAAGGGCTCTCCGACGTCCATCTTGTCGGAGAGGCTGGCCGTGGACAGGAGCATCCTGTTCGATTACTCCGTCTCCGATCCCGCCTCCGGGACGTTCGACCTCGACAGGCTCGGATTGACCACGGACGACATCGCTCGCCTGGACGGCACCGTGTCCCTCATCAGGATGTGCTCTGAGAAGCTCAGGTCCTCCAACGACCCGTCGGTGGAAGCTGTATGGCGCTTCGCCAGGCAGGCGCTGTACTAC
>CAVHQB010000139.1:0-4108 GCA_963637895.1 Lachnospiraceae bacterium | reverse complement strand
ACCGACGAGCACTGCGACAAGATGGACATCATCCCGCCCGAGTACGCGGACAACGTCCACGGCGTGCTGGACTGGTTCAGGGAGAGGGCCTGCGCAAGGCTCGGCAACTGGCTCGGGACCAGGTTCCCCTTCGACGAGAAGTGGATCATCGAGGCCATCTCCGATTCCACCCTCTATCCGATATACTACACCATATCCCTCTACGCCAACACCAAGCAGGTCCTGCCCGACCAGATGACCGAGGCGTTCTTCGACTACGTGGTCCTGGGCAAGGGCGACCTGAAGGACGTCTCGTCCTCGACGGGAGTGTCCGAGGAGCTGCTGGACAAGATCAGGAAGGACGTGCTCTACTGGTACCCCCTGGACTACAACCTGGGCGGGAAGGAGCACATGACCGTCCACTTCCCCGTGTTCCTGTTCAACCACGCCGCCATCCTTCCGGAGGAGATGCGCCCCAAGGGGATCATCGTCAACTGGTACGTGACCGGCAAGAACAGCGACAAGATCTCCAAGTCCAAGGGAGGGGCCCAGCCCATCCCCGGAGCCGCCGCCAAGTTCGGCGTGGACGCCATGAGGCTCTACTACGCCCACGTGGCATCCATGTTCGTCGACGTCGAATGGTCCGAGGACACCGTCCTCACGTACCGCCAGAGGGTCGACAGGATCTTCGGAGCCGTCCAGGACATGATCGCGTCCGAGTCCGACGCCCCCGCAGGCGACATGGACGCTTGGCTGATGTCCAGGTTCAACACCCACCTCAACGAGATCCGCGAGGCCATGGAGAGGTTCGACCTGAGGCAGATGACCACCGTCGTCTACTTCGACATGTACAACGACATCAAGTGGTACTCCAGGCGCGGAGGCTGCAACAGGGACACAGTGAACGCCGCCCTGAGGATCTGGATCCAGGCCATGATGCCCGTCACGCCCCACACCGCAGAGGAGCTGTGGGAGTCCGCCGGGTTCGAGGGCCTCGTGTCCGCAGGGCAGCTGCCCGAGGCGGACCCCGCCATGATCTCCGCATCCTCGGAGTACGGGGAGAACCTGATCCGCGATGTCATGTCCGACATCACCGAGATCAGGAAGATCGCCGGCATCGAGCCCAAGAGGATCGTCCTCTACACCTCGGCCGGATGGAAGAAGGAGGTCATGAGGAAGGCCGCCGCCATGATGGCGGAGGGCAAGCTCACCGTGCCCGACCTGACCAAGGCGTGCATGTCCGACGAGGCCATCAAGAAGAACGGAAAGGCAGCGTCCGAGATGGCCAAGAAGGTCGCCATAGAGTTCCCCAGGTCCACCATCGAGGCCAAGCGCCCCCTGTACGAGACCGACGAGCTCGCCCTGCTCTCATCCGCCAAGGGATTCCTTGCAGACGAGACCGGGCTGGAGGTGGAGGTCCTGTCCGCAGACTCCCCCGACCTGTACGACCCGCAGAACAAGGCCCGCGCCGCCTCCCCCGGAAGGCCGGCCATCCTGCTGGAGTGAACATGTCATTCCTGGACATCGCCAGGTCGAGGAAGAGCTGCAGGCGCTTCTCCGACGTCCCCCTCTCCAAAGAGGAGATGGAGTCCATCATGGAGGCGGGCCGTCTGGCCCCTTCCTCCAGGAAGCTGGACGACGTCGTCCTCGTTCCGGTGGAGGACATCGGCCTGATCAGGCGCCTCGCGCTCTGCAGGGACTCCTCCACCACGGCTCTGGAGACTGCCACATTCGCGGTCATCGTCGCCGCGGACCCCGATGTGTGCGACGTATGGACCGAGGACGCTTCGATCGCATCGATAATGATGCAGCTGGAGGCCGAGGACCTCGGCCTGGGGAGCTGCTGGGTGCAGGTCAGGCTCAGGTCCTGCGGCGACACGCAGGCGCAGGAGATCGTCAGGAGGGAGGCATCCCTCGACCCCCGTCTTCAGGTGCTCTCCATCATCGCTTTCGGGAGGCGCATGCCATGACCATCGTGCTGAGGCCTCCGGAGCAGTCCGAGCTCAAGAGGATAGAAGATCTGTACATGTCGTCGTTCTCGCGCATCGACCGCTACGACTTCAACAAGCTCCTGCACTACACCGGATACGATTCCGGGTTCTACGTCATCGACGATGGCGGATACAAGGGGTTCATCTACACCGTGGATGCGGACATCGCGTTCTGCCTGCTCTACATGTCTGTGGATCCCGAATTCCGCGGCGGCGGATACGGGTCCCAGGTCCTGGAGAAGCTGAAATCGGAGCATCCCGGAAAGAGGATCTTCGCGGATGTGGAGCCTCCGGAAGAGGGGGACATCGAGATGAGGCTGCGCCGCATCAGGTTCTACGAGAGGCACGGGTTCGAGTCCAACGGCATCCTGGTGCTGCCGCCGGACGAGAGGCATGTGCTGATGTCCTGGGGCGGGAAGATGGACCTCGACGAGACGCGCGCCTTCTACAAGGAGCTGGACGTCCTCCTCTGAGGTCATTCCCATCTTCTGTACAGGCCGTGGTCGATGCCGACCTGGTCCATGGCCCTGCCCACCACGATGTCGACGATGTCGTCGATGGTGCGGGGCTTCGGATAGAACCCCGGATTGGCGTCGAGGATGGTCACTCCCAGGCGCGCCAGCTTGAGCTCGTTCTCCAGCATTATGGCGCTCTTAGGGGTCTCCCTGACGACGAGGACGAGCTTCCTGCTCTCTTTTATGCATACAGCGACCGCTCTGGAGATCAGGGTGTCGGCTATGCCGCAGGCGTACTTCGCCACAGAGGACTCCGAACAGGGAGCGACGAACATCGCGTCGTACCTGAAGCTGCCGGATGCGATCGAAGCCCACATCTGGTCATCGTCGTAGACGGAATCGGCCATCGCCATGACATCCTCCACCGAATAGCCGGTCTCCTCGGGGATGATGGCTTTCGCGGTGTCGGACATGACGAGGATCTTCTCTCCGGGGAGCTCCTGGAGGAGCCTGATGCCGTAGATCGACCCCGATGCACCGGTGATAGCGACGACGAATCTCACGTGTTCCCCTATGGTCAACTGTTTGATAATGGCTTCTGAAGACGAAAGGAGGCCCTCACTGGTCCATGGCGGAGTTGATAGCTATCTCGGCTATGTCCATGGAGTACTCGGTGACCCTCTTCACGCTCCCGGCGATGAGCTCTGCGGCCACGGCGGTCCTCTCGTCGACCGCATCGTCGACCTCTCCTATCGCCAGGGCCCTCTTGACAAGGTCCTCTCCGCGTTCGATGCACGCGTTGGCCGCGACCATGTCCTTGTTGGACCAAGTGGTCACGGAATCGGTGAAGAGCTTCACCGCTTCCCTTCCGGCGGACAGGATCTTCTCGTCCAATGTAGGGAATCCGCTGTCGATGATCGGGATGAGGTTGGCCGCCAGCAGAACGGCGTGGTCGCCGATCCTCTCGATGGATCTGCTTATGGTTGCGCAACGGGAGATCTCGCACAGGTCCATCCCCATCTTCCTGGAGATGGTTATGTCCTTCTGGTGGATGTTGACCTGCCTGGAGACGAGCCAATCCAGCCTGTCCACCTCCCTGTCCCTCTCTTGGTAGTTCCTGAGGATGCCTGTGTCCTTCGAGTCGAGGCTGTCGAGGGCGTCGTTGAGCATGTTCCTGACCAGCACCTTCATCCTCTCGACGGACTTGGACGGCCTCATCTCCCTCTGGTCCATCAGGTCCTGTATCAGCACGTGGTCGTCGCTCTCCTCCATGATCTCCAGGCCGATGGCGGTCTGTGTGAACGAGGATGCGATGTTGGCGACTGAGCTGGGGATGTCTGTCTCTGAGATAATCTCGATAGAATAATGGCCTGCGATGTATGCGCCAACGAGCTGCCTGTAGAGGAAGTCCGGGTCGCTCTGGCCGTCGGCCGATATGATCTTCTTGGAGCCTTGATGGATGGATTCTGCGCTGCCGGGGTAGAGGACAAGGCTGCCGTCGGACTGAGGAAGGAGCCCGATGGCATCGTTCTTCTTCAATCCCACTGAATCGGCCCATTCTTTCGGCAAAGTGATCATGAATGACGATCCGCCGGTGATCTGGATTTTCCTGACGTCCACGTTGGATTGATTCGACATCGATGATATAAAGATTATATCTATAATATATATCTGTCTATATTG
>CAVHQB010000138.1:0-4173 GCA_963637895.1 Lachnospiraceae bacterium | reverse complement strand
GCCCTTGATGGCCTTGACGGTGAGGTCCCTCTTGTTCTCCTTGACGTACTTGGTGAACGCTTCTTTGAGGGAATTGGAGCCTTCCTTGGCCTCGGAGGAGACCTTGTTCATATCGGTGTTCTCGCCCCGCTGGACGAACTCTATCGTCGTGTCCTCGCCAAGGATCTGCTTGAGCTGCTCCTTGGCCTTATCGATGGACTCCTGGGAGAATTCCATTCCCACGATGATCTTTATGCCCTCATCAGCCATCTTCGAACCCTCCCATCAGCTTGGCGTATCCGTTCAACAGTCCGTCCCTCAGCCTCGCGATCTCCGCATTGCGGGTGGCCACCATGAGCATGGCATCGATAGGCGTCAGGTCCTCGAATCCCTCCGGCGACCCTCCTCCGAGAAGCCACAGGGAATAGGCGTGCATCAACGCGCCCTCCGGCCCCACCCCGTCTCCGCTGGACATCGCCTCCTGATAGAGGTGGAGTCCGAACTCGAAGTCGGGGCAGGTGCCGCACATCATTCCAAAGGGTGGGCCTCCCCGCTGTCCACCTTCTCGATGGCCTTGTCCAGGTCATCGTAGAACTCCTGGGCCGCTCCGATGCGCTTCTCGTCGAGCATGTCGGTCCAGTCGTAGAATCCGGACAGGTCGGACAGGTTCGTGGAGAACGGCGCGGACCTGACGTACGCCAGCTTGGTGATGACCTCGATATCCCCCAGGTTCAGGTCGGACAGGACCAGTTCGGTCCCGCCGTTGCACCTCAGCGCGTGCATGACGGCGTTCTGCGACTCCTTCTGCCTCCTGAAGGTCAGGGGTCCGACGACGACCGTCCCCTCGGTTCCGTACTTGCTCAGGTCCATTTCTACTGTTCCGAACATGATATCACTCCGTCGACGTGGTCTGTCCAGGGTAATCCTTGACCGAGGTGACGATGGTCAATTTGATCTTCTTGCACTCGGCCGAGGACATCTGGTCCAGCAGTCTGCCGTCTCCCTTCTGCCACGTCGTGCTCTTGAGAACGCAGTCCTCTATATCAAAGGTAGCGGAATACTTCGCCAGGGCTATCGCATTGTCTATGGCCGTCTGGGTGGTCGTTCCGGTCGTGCAGCATGTGTCGAAGGATTTCATCGAGATCTTGGGGCACGGGACCTTGTTCTTGCACATCGGCCCGTAGACGTTCGTGCCGAGCGCGGACTCCTCCGGGTCCTGACCTCCCGCATACACGCGGAGCATGTACCTCTTGGGATCGTTGGCGTAGGCGGTCATGCCGAACTGGAATGACGTCTTGTCCTCATAATATCCCACGGGGAACGGCGTACAGGTGCTGCGCCTGACGTTGGCTCCGGTGTCGATGCCGATGGTCATGGACTCGACATTGGCGACATACTCGTCGCCATAGAACATGCAGGCGAACTCGACCAGATGACCTGTGTAGTCCTTGTATTGGGATTTGAAATCGCCCAGCTTGGTCGTGGGCTTCTTGGCCGCGCCGGAGATGGTCACGGTGGCCTTGCTGGACGAACCGGAGGACCTGGAGATGCGGATGGATTTGGCGACGCATCCGGAGAAGGTCGTCTGCTCATCCTGCCCATGGGACCCTCCCGTGATATCGTTGATGGTGGTCCTCTCGATGACGAAGGACTGGATCCACGTCCCGTTCTCCTTCTCGAAGGTATGCGTATACATCCCTTTCTCATTAGGGCCCGATCTGGAATGCTTCTCGAATACCATCTCGAACGGCCAGATATGCTCATAGTCCATATCGAACGACAGCTCCCACGAGTCGTTGGTGGCCCCGTACACGGCGGTGTCGAAGAACTTGGACCCGGCGGAGTACACGGTCTCGGTGGAGACGTTGTGGGTGGCGGACATCTTGGTCCCCGGAGGGAGATCGTACCATCCGTCTTCGGGCGTCCCGGAACCGTACGAGGCCTCTTTCCCGATGCGGATGGAATATCTGATGGCGGTCATATCAAGCCGCCTCCTTCATCGAATGCATGCCCGTCGCATCGTCCCGATGGTTTATAAGGTCATGTACCGACGGATATCTCGGGGATGTGCCATCCCGTCAGCCTCAGGTCGAACACCCAATGGAACCAGCCGTTGGCATCGTTCAGCACCTTGCGGTTGGTGATCTCCAGATAAGTGTACGGTCCGAGCCTCCCGACCCCCGCCCTCCTGTTGCGCATGAGGATGGCGTACACGATGCGGGCGAGCTTGAACGACAGCTCCCTGTTGGGGGACGCTATGTCCACGGACAGTCTCGGTCTTCTTGTGACCGTCGTATAATCGCAGGACGCGACGTTCTCCGACTGCCCCAGGGAATACACGCGCACGGAACCGAACCTGGAGTCCATTATCGTGCGATCCAGGTTGTAGATGAACTGCGGAGGGTTGACCCCCGGGTCGTCCGGCCATTGGCTCTGGAGCATATCGCAGACGAGCTTGGCGTCGTCGGCCAGCAGCAGGTCGGCCAGGACCGGGTCCTGGAGCTCGTCGTTGATGTTCACCACAATCCCACCACCGATGCCGTCTTCTGACGGACCGATATGATGGTGTTGATCTCGTCCTGCCAGCTCTTGATGAGCATGTCGCGGACGTTCCCTATGTCCCCGCCCTGGCCGACCTTGATGAAGAACGGTTGGGTCTGGAGTATCTGGACCATCGTCATGAGGCAGCACAGACGGTGGATATCGGCGGGGACGGGTTCATCCCTACCGTAGCGGTAGGATATGCGGATCGAATTGTATCTCGGCGTCAGCGCCCTCCTCCTGAGGTACATGAGCCCGGCGTGCCTGTCGAACCAGAATCCGGGAGAGAGAACGCCCGCCGGGAGCGTGCCGTCGACCTCCATGTCGGAGACGTCGATCCATTGCCCGCTCAGGCGGTTCCTGAATTCCAGCTTGTCACCCTTGGACGGGTCCCACTCCTTCAGGTCCTTGGTCAGCATGATGCTGTTCCCGCCCTTCTGGTAGTACATCCCGCGCCAGGTCAGCTCGTCCTGCTCGTAGAAGTTGAGGTCCTTGATGCGGTCCTTGACGTAGTGCGTGCCCCAGGAATCCTTGAGCCTGCGGTCGATGACCTCCATGTTGGACCTGATCATCCTCAGCACCTGCTCGTAGGAAGGGTGCGACATATCGGAGAATTGGAACCTCTCCTGCGGGTTATACGCATCGGGGAGGTCTAGAGCCTCTGCGACATCGTCCGGCGTGCAATACAGCTCTGCCCCTGTGTCGCCATCCGCATCGTAAAGACTCATGCGCGACCAATCGCGCTTCACTTTTAAAAGGGTTTGGAAAAGGTTTCAGGGTTTGGCGCCCATCGGTTCGAATTGGGCCACTATCCTGTTCAGAAAGCCCGCCACCTCGCGCAGATCGTCGTGGGAGAGGGCTATCGTCACCTCCTCGCGCTCGGTCGTGTCCGAGAATACCAGAGAGTACAGTTTCCGGTCCGGGTCCGTCGGACTCTGCATCATCGTCACGTCCAGATTGTCCGCGAAAATCTGCTTCTTCCCGAATAGATGCCCTGCTCTCCGCAATTTCTTCATCGATACCATCCAATACCTCCTCCAGATCTTCCTTCTTCCTCGCCAGGACGTATATGCCCCCGGCGGCCTTCACCTGCCCTTCGCGTATCATCTGCCACTTGGACTGCCTCCCCACATCGGTCTTGGCCTCCACGGCGATGTAACGCCCACGGTAGCATATGACCATGTCGGGGTCCCCGTTCTTGCCGTAGGCTCCGCCCGATACCATCGAGTAGAACCCGTTACGCGTCTGCAGGAGCCACTTCAACTCCGCTTTCAGCTTCCCTTCCGGTGTCGTCATCCTCCATCACCTCCGCGACTATATGGACCATCACGCCTTCCTCCGCCCACGCCGCGTCCCTGTACGGGATGACGAAGATGCGGCTGGACCCCCTCGCGCACACACGGCGTATCATCTCGGCCTTGGTGCCTCCGTCCGAAGAGTACAGACGGATGCTCAGCTTGGTCCCGACCGGCGCATCCCAGGACGATGGAACGACCACGAATCTGCTGGAGCTTGTCCTGTCCACTCTGGATGTTGCCATCCTCGTATTCGGGCCGATATCCACTGCGACCTCCATGTCCATCACCCTTGTGAGGCCCCCGGAGGGGCCTCGGACCTCACTCGGAGGCCTCCTCCTCGTCCTCGGTGTAGAAC
>CAVHQB010000137.1:0-4222 GCA_963637895.1 Lachnospiraceae bacterium | reverse complement strand
ATTCGTGATCACCCGTTGATGGGGCTTATCCCCAAGGAGACCCCCGTACCCAGCGGAAGTGACATCGAGATCGACACGTCAAAAGGCGTGCCGGAAGCGGAGATGAAAGACCCCGAAGAATGGGAGAAGGTCCAGATTTGGGCCAACGCCCCGTCGGAAATCCTTAGGCTCAATCGCAAGGTCCAGTCGCAGGACGATAAGACCGTCCAGCTTGACGCAACTCTCCAAAGCTCGCAGGAGCACATCGCGCGTTTGGAAGCGGATGTGGAGGGCCTGACTCGGTTGATCGAGAAGCAGAATGCCATGATCTCGATGCTGGTTGAAACATCGTCCAAGTTGGTCACAGTGGGGAGCAATCTCGTTACAGCACAGGCACAGACGGACTCGCTCGGAGTCAACGCATTTTCTCACGCCATGTCGGACATGGTTCCGACGGAAGCGGAAACGGACCGGAACAAGAAGGAAAACCCAACGAATTGGGAGGGTTACAACTGATGGCAAAAGTAGATCCGTTCAGCCCCTACCAGAGGATCAGCGACCGTGTGCTCATGATCGCCAACCAGTCTTCTGTTCAAAGGAGCATATACGACAAGATGTCGAAGAGGTACCGTGGGGTATCCCCGGAGCTCTCCGAGAAGGAGCTTTTGGAGCAAATGCAGAAGGCCGCGCTGGATTCAATTGTCCAGTCGGCAGAGCTGTTGTCCGCAGTGAACGACGAGCTCCGGAGGTGCAGCTCATGAGCGTCAACGAGTTCATGGCTGACTTCATGATCGCGGGAGCCGACTACTACCGCATGGATGATGCTGTCCACAACTATCTGGAAGCGTCCGACGGAATGAATGCCGCAGCTAAGATCGAGTGCATCCGCCAGATATCGGACTGCATCGAAAAGTGCAAGGAGTCCATCGCCAACGCACAGGAATCCGCAGGGGGCATTCTGCTAAGGGATCTCCACAACGACCAAGTGCGCGATGACGTGACGGCGGCTTTCGGACTGGTGGCCTATTGGGACAGTCGCGTATCAACGCTGTTCTCGATGATGCGCACAATCGCGCTGGATACCGATGCCGACTGCATAGAGCTGTTGGCCCGTTCTAGGGACAACGCCGATGCCCGCTCCGAAAGACCCGGGCGCACGCTGGACATTGCCGACCCCGACGAACCCGATGGAATCGAACTGTTCTCCGAGTATCCCGATGAAGAGGACGATGTGGAGGACGAATCCGAGGACTATTCCGACGAAGACGCGACCGACGAGGAATCGGAAGGCGAGATCGTGGGCGATGCCGACCCCGACGAAGACGCGGAGGTTGTCGATGGCTGGATGCCGAGCGACATTCCGACGAACAGCACGGCAGTAAGGGAAGCCGAACCTGTCGATGACGATAGCGCGGAGGTCTTCATTGCCCATACCGCCAAGCCCATCAGCGACGAAGGATCCGCGCAGATCGTTGAGCCCATCGTCATGGAAGCTCCGGCCGAGAAGCCCCTGACCCGCGAAGAGATTCAGTCCATCGTCCTTGAGACGATGAAGGAGTTTTTCGCACAGACGGCCCCCGTTGCCCCGCAGGACGAAGAGAAGCCCAAGAAGACGTCCCGTCGCAAGTCTACGGCCGCGAAGTCCCCTATAAGCAGGATAAGGCGCAAGAAGGCCGAAGAGAAGGCCGAGGAAGAGACCGTCGAAGAATCTCCGGAGGTGGACGAATGATTCTCGCCGACCATTGCATCTGCATGACCGAGGCGGATGCGGCGTGCCAGATATGCTCTAGGATGATCCGCAACATGAGGCAGTATGCCGGAGGGGCCATCGACGGCATGAGCCAATCCGGTTGCACATCCGATGTCCAGACGTTCATGGCCGAGGCGTGCGATTTCTTGGCCGAGGCGAAGCTCTGCTTTGACATAGCATCCAGCCTTGCCACGACGGAGATCCAAAGGATGCACGCCGAACTGGACGAGACGGAGGGGCCGGAATGACCCGCGAGGTCCTGATCCCTACAGGGATAAAGTTCGACGGGAAAATGACATTGGCGCAGATCGCGGAGCTATCCGCGAAGCACGCCGAAGAGAACCCGGGAGAATCCTATGTCGTGGATGGTGACTCTAGGACCATCTGCATCCGTAAGCTGGTGGAGGAATGATCTACCGCATCATCATCTACACGGCATCCAGCAGGTGTCTCTCCGAGAAGTGCTACACGAAGGAGCAGTGCATCAAGGCGATGGAGAAGATAGACCGCGCCATCCTGAACGATGACGTGTTCTGGTTCGGCCGCTCAAGAGTCAATGCCTGTCATGTCGAAGCATTCTTTGCGACGGAGAACGGGCAGGAGCTCTACGACGATGAAGCCAGAAGGGTGGATCCGGCGGAGCTTATCGAGGGCCGCGAGTTCCCCTGTGCTGGCTACGACGAGGACGGCAAGCCGGTAGGCATAATGAAGGGGATGTGGAGGGATTCTGATGCCTAAGTCAGAAATCGAACCCAGAACCGAAGGGTCGGCGGAGATCATCGTCACGTTCCACTGTCCGAGGTGCGGATGCACAATGTCGCTGGATGACATCCAGTGCATCCGTCCCTATGGACACGAAACGGAGGAAGGCTCCGAGATATTCGAGCTATGGTGCACTAGGGGATGCGGATTCGTCTACACGGAGAAGGCCCACGGCACAAAAGGCGTGTTTGAGCTGGACCTGATCGGATTCTATCGGAGAGCGACGCTCAACGCCGCCGAGGCGAAGGAGGATGGAGAGGATGACTGCTGATGCAGCATCAAACGGAGACAGGTTCGGGGAAGCCCCGACCTTCTCCCCATGCCCCATTTGCGGGAACCTTCTCACGATGTGGAACGTCGGTTTCTACGACGATGACGGAAACGAGCTCGCAGAACATCCCGAACGGAAGATGAACCACGTCACGATCTGGTGCAACTGCGGCTATTCGTTCTCAAAGCCGGCATCGGCGAT
Organism: Lachnospiraceae bacterium; assembly: GCA_963637895.1. Lineage (GTDB taxonomy): Archaea > Thermoplasmatota > Thermoplasmata > Methanomassiliicoccales > Methanomethylophilaceae > Methanoprimaticola. The sequence continues at coordinate 1,259 of CAVHQB010000137.1, read as the reverse complement.
AGGATGGCCAATCGGAAGGTGGATGGAGAGATTCGCCGCCGAAGCGAACAAGCGTTTCGTCGAGGTGAGCGAATGACCTTCAACCCGGTATTGCAGATGGTCAATTCCGTCAACCCGGCGGAGGTCCAGAAGCTAATGAAGATGGGTATGCACGCATCCCACAACGGACCGTCTTACAAGGCCGTCCCGCCGACAATGGACGAGGTTAGAGATCTGGTGGACCGCATGATCGGACGTGTTGACACCCTAAGCGATTCGCTGATCAACAAGAACAATCTGGCCCACATCGTCGCTGATGATCTCGACGAGATCAACCGCGAAGGGCTGGACTACATCACCCGTCGTATCGAATCTGGCGAAGCATCCGGGCCGGAGCTCAAGGATCTGCGCACGCTCAAGGCCATTGCCGATGTGATGGCTGATTGCGACATTGCGAGGGATGCCATCCGCTCCGAGGACTGGACGAAGCTTAGCCGTCTCATGTCCAAGTATTCCCCGTCCACGAAAGAATCCCGTCGCTCCAAGATTCGTGCCAACGAGATCCGCGCGGCAAGGGCAAGGAGGATGGCCGAATGACCGGAGCCTACGAGGGAATGTCCGCCGTCCTTTACGCCCGTGTCTCCACGGACGACAAGGACCAGACAACCGAGACGCAGATCCGCAACATGAGGGCATGGTGCGACGAGCAAGGCGTGGAGATCGTCGGCGAGTACGAGGAAGAGAAGTCCGCGAAGGATTTGGATCGTCCGAAGTTCGACGCTTGTATAGGACGCATCGCAAGGGGCGGTGTGAACATTCTGTTGGCGTGGAACGAATCCCGTCTCTCCCGTGACATGGACGACATGAGCACGATAACGAAGATCGTCCGTTCCTACGGCACGGTCATACGCTATGTCTCCAACTCTGTCGAGCCGGAGAACTCCACGGGGAAGTTGCTCAACTCCATCAACACGTGGCAGGCGCAGGAAGAGCGCAAGAAGCTCTCCCTCAATACCAAGGTGGGCATGGAGACGGCCAAGGTGCACGGTGTGCACTGCGGCCGTATGCTCGCTATGTGCTGGTCGCACAAGGTCGCAGAATGCGAACCGATGATAGCGAAGGGGGAAGATTGCAAGCGTCCTACCAAGATCGTGTCGATTGATGTTGTCATGGACTTGGCGAAGCAGGGCTATACCATCAACAAGGCATCGAGCATCGTTGGTGTCTCCCGCAACACGCTAAAGGACAATCTGTCGGCAGAAGGCAGGCTCGAAGAGTAC
>CAVHQB010000136.1:0-4276 GCA_963637895.1 Lachnospiraceae bacterium | reverse complement strand
CTGCCGTAGAAAAGGTCCCCATAGACGTACTCGTAGGGGTAGGAGGAGGTGTAATCGATATGGGAGAACTTCCCATGCCACTCGCCCGTCTTGCCCCATACGAACCCTCCGAGAAGGCTCTTCTCGGCGATATCCTGCATCCTCCTGTCGAGCGGAGGATACCATCTCTGGAAGTCCTTGATGTTGAACCTGCGCTCCTCGACACTGCATTCCACGGCCTGCTTCCCTCTGTATCTGAGGCATAGCGACTCCTCCAATCCGAGCGCGGGAGACGTCAGCTTCCTGTCGTATCCCTTCTCTATCATGTACCTCGCTATCATCGCTTGCGAGAACGCATCGAGTATCGAGTAGTGCATGGACTTCTCGAACTCGGGGTCCTCCTTCCTCAGCCATCCCTCATGGTAGTCTGTCTCCTCCTTCACATCGGCTCCGACGTTCTCCCACCAATCGGGATGCTCCGCTCTGACACCCGAAGCGGTCTTCTTCATGGATGCCCCTCCGACCCTTCTCATGTCGTCGGAGAACTCCAGGATGCATCCGTTCGAGTTCTTCACCGAGATCTTGTAGACGGTCTGTCTGTCCGCCACCATGTTCCATTCTCCCTTCTTCAAGTTCTTCTCCTTGGAGAACGTGTAGCCTTCCAGAGCGTCCCTTATGATGGACACGCTCTCGAACCCACCGAGATTGTAGCAATGGCATCTGACCTTGTTCCCCTGCGTCTCCTCGAAGAGGCGCATGAACTGCGCCCATGCGTCCTCTCCGTACCATACGCGGACCTCCTTGAGGGACTGCGCCGATACGGGGCATGCCTGCACGAGAACCGTCTTTCTCACTCCACCCCAGACATCGGTCTCGGTGTCCAGAGCGAAGTCCTCGCTCCATAGGGGCATACTTCTCACCATTCGTTTATGACCTTGAGCTGAGCCAGTAGCGAATAGAGGAGGTCGGTCTGAGCGTCGTCGGACGCACCGCCCTTCTCGCCGGGGTACATCTCCCTCCAGAATCTCTCCCAATCGAAGTCGTCGACCGCCCTGGCGAACTCGGCCTTCTTCGCGGGGTTCATGGCATTCCACATGCCTTCGAGAGACAGTCCCTCCCTAGCCATGACGTTGGTACAATCGACGGAACGGAGGACGTCCGCCACATCCTTCTGGGAGACGAACGACCCGTCCTCTCTGAGCCATCCCTTGGACCCGTCGGAGAGCTTCACTCCCCACATCCCCTCGGCGCCGTGGGCGACCTTGGAGTTGTAGGCGTAGAGCCTCTCGATATCGAGAGCGCCCGACCTGTTGAGATATTGGTTGGCGGCCCTTATGAATGGGTCCTTCATCGAAGTCCTCCCAGACTTCTGTTTGATGACCATCTGGCCCTTGGCATTGCGGTAGAGGGCCTTCTTTATCTCCTTCCCCTTGGCCAGCACCTTCTTGGTGTCCTTGTATCCCTTGATGCTCTCGCCAGCGAACTGCTTGGCGCTCTTGGTGACACTCTTCTTGACGGCGGAGGTCGCGGTCGCCTTGACACCCGTCTTGGCGACCTGGGCGATCAGTCCGATGATGGGGAGAGGCACCTTCACCACCTCTTGGAAGCGTGCTTGTTGCTCATGTACTGCTTCTTCTTGAAGTTCTGCCTGCGGGCGGACTTCTCGTCGTAGCGGTCGTCGAAAATCTCGTTGTCCTCGAAGGACCTATCGTAGTTGGTAGTTTTCATATTTACCGACAACGACATGGAAGAAGGGATATTTAAAAGGTTTGTAGGACCGCTCTCACGCGGTCGGAGGACGCTCAGTCGAGCGCGTTCTGGAGGTCGTCAGCCAGCGCTTGAGCGGACGAAAAGGGTCCTATATACACGGTAGCTCCATCGTCGGGGATGAATCTCCCGTCGATGACTCCATGGACTTCTCCGACATCTATCCTCACCTTTATCTTGTTCTTCTCGCTCGCGGGAGTGATTACGACCATTCCAATCACCCGATGTAATAGAAGTATTTGCCCGACTTCTTGCTCTTGCCCTGCTTGAGACAGACGGTGACCTCCTCATGCTCCAGAGCCTCCATGAACTCCGGACTCGTGAGGGTCTTGGTGACGCCGATGGAATGGGTGACCATCTTCCTCTTATCTCCTCCGAGATCGATGACGGCCGCGACCCCCATGCCCTTCTCGTTGTCGAACTCGGTGACTTCGAGAACGTCGAAAATCCTGTCCACGAGCTCGGATATGTCGATGAACTCGTAGTCGTCGTAGAAACCTGCAGTGCTGTTCTTCTTGATATCGTTCCAATTTGCCATTTTAGTTTTCTCCTTGTGTTGTAAGACATTACGTCTGTTATCCCCATCGACGATAGAATATTAAAAGGTTTTGGTAAAAGGTTTATGCGCCAGCGCCTCCGGCTGTCTGGCGCGGTTGTTCGGCAGTATATCAGAGCCTATACGAGGGGCGGACCGCAGTCGTGTAGCTGGCGTCGCTGTTGAAAGACGCATAGAACGGACCACAACAGGTGCCGTCGAGGCCGCGGCCCCCGACAAGCGGGAAATACGAAGCACGGACATAGCCAAAGTCGGCGAAATATGTGGTGTATGACCCAGAGGTGCCCGTCGGGAAGAACCCTGCATCCGTGGTCCCGACGACAGTGTTGATGGCTCCACCAGTGAGACTGCTAGACCTGGACGGGCTCAGCGCGGTCTTGTCCCAACTGGATGTGCTGGAATAACCCGTGTTGGTCTCCAACCTGTATGAGCTGTCCGTGTGCGCCCCTCCGCACCAGTGCCAACTGTTGCCCCAGAGGTTCTGTATCCAGAAGAAGGACATCTGCACCGTTCCGCTATCGGTAGAACCATACATGCCATACTCGTTCGCGTAGGGGAGAGACGTCTGGGATTGGCTCCCAGAACCGTCGACATAACCCTGTCCGAGTGCGGTCTGGAGGTCGGTCGACTTGTAGAGAAGAACGGCCAATGCACTCAGATAGGTCCATTGATACCATGTCATGATATCATACCCGGCACCTCTGTTGGTCTGGGTGTAGGTGATGGCGTTGGTCAGACTGAGGGTCGTCGGGATTTTATTCCCCAATGAATAGAGCTTCGAAGAGGAGGTATTCCCACAAAAACAACCGAGTCTGAAATGACCGATACGCTCTGTGCCGACGGAGCCCGCATAGTCCATCCATGTCCCGTCGATGTTGGTCTGACAGAACCCGACGGTGATGTACGTCCCATCATTGGTCATCTTCATGTACCATGTGGGGAAATACGTCATCATGTCCAGACTCCCCGAACCCGCCTGCCAAGGGTCGGTGTTGGGGATATCCGTCCATCCGTCGGTAGAGTTGCCCAATTGTCTGTGTATCCCCGAAATGAGATTGCAACCCTCCCAGTCATTCAGACAGTGAGCGCCTGTTCCGCTCGCGGGCGTCTCTATCTCATACGCCCCGTTGGGTTGGTCGAATATCGTCTCCGGGTATGACACCCTCGTGGCGGGATTCGAATCGGCGATTGCGATCTGGAACCCGTAGACGGGATAGGAGAGCTTCTTCTGTCCTCCACCCCCTACCATATTGAATATCATACGGACCACCCCACGTTGACGGTGAGCGACGCTTCGGGTATCGTATCGACGGCGAACGTCAGACTGTCGGTATCCTGTGCGGTCGCCCTGCACACCGCGGACGCGTATGCGGAGAACGAGTCGCTCGCGGGAGCGACCCATACGAGAGCGTCGGCGGTCATGCCCTCGACGGCGACGGTCTGTGCGCCGTCCGTCCATCCTCCTGCGGAGAGGGTCACGGCGACGGTGTTTATCCCGTTCTGCTTGCCCTTGAACTCGGTGTATTCGGACGCCTTGATGGTGCCTGCTTGGGTCGCGGATGCTTGGGGGATGCCCTGTCCGACGACGGTGCCTGCGACAGTGGTCATGGAGAAGGAGACGACGTCCTCGCTCGCGGTGAGTCCATAGGCGTTGTAGCACGCGTCCGCCTTGGCGTTGATCGCGATGTTGTTGTTCGTGACGGTCGCGTTCAGCTCGTCCCATCCGTTGACGGAACCCGTCCCGTCGGTCTCGGCGAACAACGTCCCCGCTTCTCCTGTCGCGGGCGTTCCCTTGACGATACCCGCGCCTTCATTGCTCCAACCGGAGATGGGAGAGGCGTACTTGACCCAGGTCGTTCCGTCGTACTCGTAGGCGAGACCTCTGGATATGTCCTTGACGGTATCCCCGCTCTGCGGGGCGCGTCCGACCTTCTCCACGAAAAGGCCTGTTATCTCGGTCTGAGTGGGGTTGTC
>CAVHQB010000135.1:0-4299 GCA_963637895.1 Lachnospiraceae bacterium | reverse complement strand
CAATGGATTGCTCATCGTCCAAGGTGATCATTCTATCTCGCCGTCATGGGCCGTTCGATACTGACGCATTGCCAGAACAATGCTTTGCCAATGTGAGTATCAATGTGAGTATGTAACGACCGACAAACCTGAGCATACAAGTATGATCGGAGATGCGGTCCTGTCTGATTTTCCTGTCCAGACAATCCGAGGGACAGACGCCAGAAACTGTGCCTCAGCAGAAGAAAGTGAAGCAAAGGGGTTTTGAAACGCATGAGGGGCGGGCCGTCAGGCCCTTTCCCCTCACATGCACCCGTCGCAGGGGTACCTGAGGTTCCTGAGGATGGAGCCTTCCCACTGGTCCATCTTCCCGGGGTTCAGGATGTTCTCCGGGTCCATGGCCTTCTTGATGGCCCTGATGGACGAGAGCTCGGACGCCCTCTCCTTCATGAAGTTGGGGGCCTTGGATATTCCGACCCCGTGCTCTCCGGTGACTGTCCCTCCGAGCTCGATGCAGACGTCGAAGATCTCGTTCACCGCTGCGATGCCCCTCTCCCACTGGTCCTTGTCGGTGGAGTCGATGACCATCTTGGTGTGCAGGTTCCCGTCGGACGCATGGCCGTAGGTGGCGATGGTGACATCGTACTTCTCGGCGATCTCCTGGAAGGCCTTGACGGCCTTGGGCACCTGGGACACGGAGACTCCCATGTCGTCGGCCAGCGAGACGCAGGAGTAGCCGGGCTTCAGCGCGGACAGCGACGTCATGACGGACTTCCTCGCATCGGTCCACTGGGCGATGAGCTTCTTGTCCTTGGTGGGCGTGACAGCCACGGCCCCCACGGACTTGGCGACCTCGTCGACGATGAGGATGTCCCTGTCGACGATCTCGTCGGTCTCTCCGTCGACCTCCACGATGCACAGTGCGCCGGCATCGGGCAGCGGGTTGCCCCTGGCCTTGTTGACGGCCTTGATGCTCACGCTGTCCATGAGCTCGCAGGACGCGGGAATCAGGGGCTTCGCGATGATGGCGGAGATGCACCTTCCGGCATCCTCCACGGTGTTGAACGCGCAGAGGCAGGAGGCGGACTTCTTGGGCTTGGTCGTAAGCTTCAGGGTGACCTCGGTGATGACCCCGAGCGTCCCCTCGGAGCCGCACAGCAGGCGCGCCAGCTGGTATCCGGACGCGTCCTTGATGGTCCTGGTGCCGCACCTGACGATCTCCCCGTCGGCCTTGACGAAGGTCAGTCCGAGGACGAAGTCCCTGGTGGCCCCGTATTTCACGGCGCGCATACCGGAGGCGTTGGTTGCGACCATGCCGCCGATCTGGCATGCCTCGGCGGATCCCGGGGACGGAGGGAAGAAGAACCCGTATTTGGCGAGCTCCTCGTTGAGGGCGTTGTAGACGCAACCGGCCTCCACGTCCACCCACAGGTCGGCCACGCTGACCTTCTTGACCTTGTTCATCCTCTGCATGGCCATGACTATGCCGCCCTTCAGGGGGACTGCGGATCCGCAGAGGCCCGTCCCGGCGCCGCGAGGAGTCACAGGGATCTTGTTGGCATATGCGATCTTCATGATCTCGGAGACCTGCTCGGTGGTCCTGGGCTGGACCACGATGTCAGGCGTCTTGTGGAATATTGAAGCGTCGAATCCGTACGTGTAGAGGACTGCTGGCTCGATGGAATAGCCCTCTTTGCCGACGACCTTCTCGATCTGCTCGATTATCTTCTGGTCCATGGGAATGACCTCACTCCGCCTCAATCGGGGTTAACTGATATAAGGCTGATGGGGTCGTGAAACCTGTGTGAAGAACGTGCCGGAACCGTTTATCAGCCCCTGCGCCATATCGACGGACGAGGAACTGCGCATGAACAGGATGATCCCCACGGGCATAAGCGATTTCCGGGCCCTTGCTAGCGGCAGCTACCTCTTTGTCGACAAGACCCTCATGATAAGGGACCTGGTAGAGCTCGGCGAGAGGGCATGCATGTTCTTCCGTCCGCGCAGGTTCGGAAAGTCGATGAGCCTGAGCATGCTGGAGGCGTTCTTCGATGACAGCACCCCCGATGGAGGAGAGCTGTTCTCCGGCCTGAGGGTATCCGGCTGTCCCGATGCGATGGAGCACATGGGCAGGTACAAGGTCATCAGGATGGACTTCACCTACATCGAAGCGAGCAACATGAAGCTCTTCCGCGGGTGCTTCGCGGACATGATGTCCAACATCTACGCCAAGTTCGAGCGCATCGGAGAGTGCGAGAAGCTTTCCCAGGCCGAGCGCGAGCAGTTCCGCGACATCCTGTACAGCCGCGCGGATGATGGCTTGCTCCTGAACTCCGTATCGCTGCTGTGCAGGTGGGTGAGGATCGCGTACGAAATGGAGACGGTCATCCTGATAGACGAGTTCGACAAGCCCGTCTACGCCGCCTACGCGAATGGATTCTACGACGAATTCATGGATCTCTTCTCATCTTTCGTGGAATCGTCGCTGAAGAACAATCGGGATTACAGATTCGCTACCGTCATAGCCGTCGCCGATCTCCGGGACGGCACGCTCCGCAAGGCGCTCGGCGACGTGAAGTCGTTCGGTGTGCTGGATGCCGGGCATAACGGATCGTTCGGATTTACGGAGGAAGAAGTCAGTTCACTGGTGTCCGAAGAAGGACTGCCGGCAGGAGAACTGGACATCATGAGGGCTTGCTATGGAGGATACCGCTTCGGGAACAGGGACATGCACTGCCCGTACAGCGTGATGAACCGCCTCCAACGCCTGAGAGAAGGATCCACGAAACCGCTGAGCCACTGGGCCCAGTCCGGAGACGGCTGCCTGCTGTCGGAGCTCCTAGCCAGGGTCAGGCCCGGATTCAGGGATGATATCCTTGCTCTGAGGAGCAGGGGGAACGCCGTGAGATGCTCGGTCTGCCCCCGCTTGGCCTTGGAAGACTTGCAATCGACGGATGCATCCATGCTCGAGAAGGCCGTTTTGACGCTTATGGTCACGTCAGGCTACCTCAGAGCGGTTGCGTGTGGAGAGGGGGCATATCTTGTCACGGTTCCGAACGAGGACGCGTCGGAAGCTATAGAGGAGATTGCTCGGCACATAGACGTGCGATTTGCGTCCGATTCCCGTTGTAAAAAAAATGGTACTGATGAAATCGTCGGGTTTATACCGATGAAATCGTCTGGTTGATACCGATGAAATCGTCTGGTTGATACCGATGAAATCGTCTGGTTGATATAAATACAACCAAAACATGACACGATTATGACTCTCACACCCGCAGGATACAGGCATAGATTGGTTGAAGAACAACTAAACCAAGGCCTAAGAGCAGCAGGAGCGATAGTCATTGAAGGGCCCAAATATTGTGGGAAGACATGGTGCGCAAGAAACCTCGCTGAGAGCGAGTATTCTCTAGTGGATCCGGAAAACGACTTCATGAACCGCAAAGTAGCTTATATGGATCCTCTAGCTGCCCTTCAAGGAAGCGAACCGCATCTTATCGATGAGTGGCAGGAGGTTCCCAAAATATGGGATGCTGTGCGTTTCACGATCGATCAAGAAGACCGTCACGGAAGGTTCATCCTGTGCGGATCCACGACCGCGGACAAATCCAGGATCATCCATTCTGGAGTGGGGCGCATAATGTCGGTGAGGATGCATACGATGTCCTCATACGAATCGGGAGACTCGACCGGAGGCGTATCTCTTAGCAAACTATTCGATGGGGAGTTCGAGACTACCTATGGCAAAGTCAGCTCATTGGATGACCTCGTTAGCATCACAGTGCGGGGCGGATGGCCCAGATTTCTCGATATGAGTGAGAAAGACATCATAGCATCACTCAAAGACATGATAGACAAGATATGCGAGATCGACTCTCAGAAAATAGACTCCAAAGAAAGAGATGTAGGGAAGATCAAGAAAACCTTCAAATCCCTCGCCAGGAACGAAAGCACGTTGGCAGCCAAAACGAAGATAGCCTCAGATATCCGCGAATGGGATGATGAAAAGGTAGAAGAGGAAACGATTGCAGAGTACATGGATGTCCTGAAGAAGCTGTTCATCATCGAGGACCAGCCTGCGTATTCACCCAACTACAGATCCTCTGTAAGAGTCGGCAAAGCTCCGAAAAGGCATTTCACAGACCCCTCCCTCGCCATCGCTGCGATGGGATTGGACTCGTCGTCGCTGAAACAGGACCTCAACACATTCGGATTCATGTTCGAGGCTCTCTGCGAGAGGGACCTGAGGATATATGCGCAGGCCATCGGAGGCTCGCTGTACCATTACAGAGACCATAGCGGAAGGGAGATCGACGC
>CAVHQB010000134.1:0-4383 GCA_963637895.1 Lachnospiraceae bacterium | reverse complement strand
CCATCGGAGGCTCGCTGTACCATTACAGAGACCATAGCGGAAGGGAGATCGACGCCGTCGTGGAGATCCCGGGAAAGGGATGGGGCGCATTCGAGATCAAGCTGGGAGGCAACCAGACGGACGAAGCGGCGAAGAACCTCCTGAAGGTCGATTCCTTCATCAGGAACGACGGCAAGGCCGCGCCTCCGCTGTTCCTCTGCGTCATAAGCGGCACCGAGGGGTTCGCATACCGGAGGCCGGACGGAGTCTACGTGGTCCCGATCTGCATGCTAGGGCCTTGAGACGGCACGACAGACGATGGCTGGATGTGCCCTCCAACATAGCTTCTCCGACGGGGCGGACTTCAAATATGAGCATCTGTTCCGACAGCCCATGAAATCCGTAATCGTACTTCTAGGGCCTCCGGGATCCGGCAAGGGAACCCAGGGGGAGAAGCTCAGCGAGGAGCTCGGCTATGTCAGGCTCTCCACCGGCGACATGCTCCGCGAGGCCGTCAGGAACGGCACCGATCTCGGGAAGAAGGCCAAGGCGTTCATGGACTCCGGCGCGCTGGTCCCCAACGACCTCATCATCGGGCTCATGAAGGAGAAGATCGCCCAGGCCGAAGGCGGCGTCATCCTCGACGGATTCCCCAGGACCGTGGAGCAGGCGGACGCCCTCGCCCAGCAGCTGGACGTGGACCTCGCCCTGAACCTCGATGTCGACGACGACGAGCTGGTCAACAGGCTCACCAAGAGGCGCTCCTGCCCCGACTGCAACGCCGTCTACCACCTTGTCTACAACCCCCCGAAGGCCGAGGGCGTCTGCGACAAGTGCGGAGGCAAGCTCTACCAGAGGGACGATGACAAAGAGGAGACCGTCCTCAACAGGCTCAAGGTCTACCGCGAGAACACCATGCCCCTCATCGGTTACTACGGCGACAAGGGCACCCTCGTCACCATCAAGGGCGTCGGCTCCATCGACGACATCTTCGCACAGGTCAAGAAGGCCGTGCAGTAAACATATCCTGGCACGATCCTCTGGGAGCCCGTCCGAATGGGCTCCCGGACGTGCCTCCCGGAAACCTCGTCAGGCATAGTTTTAAGAACAATGAAGGAATCGGGAGTTTCGATAGCCTCGTAGTGTAGTGGTCAATCATGCGGGACTCTGGATCCTGCGACCTCAGTTCGAATCTGGGCGAGGCTACCATTCCTTCTACTACCCCTTGTACGTGATCCGACGGATCCTGGCATCGACTTTAGCCAATAGTTATATCCAGCACCAGCTTATCCTTCTCCCAGAGGATTATATCATGATCAGCAGAGACGAGGTTCTCGGTAACCTCGAGAAATACAATCTGAAGGAGGCCAAGATCGGCGTGGTCGCATCCCACTCCGCTCTGGACACCTGCGACGGGGCCGTTTCCGAAGGGTTCAGGACCGTCGCTGTCTGCCAGCAGGGAAGGGACGCCACGTTCTCCAAGTACTTCAGGGCCCAGAGGGACCCCCAGGGCAACATCGTCCGCGGAGTCGTCGACGAGCCCGTGGTCCTGGACAAGTTCAGCAGCATCCTGAAGCCCGAGGTCCAGCAGAGCCTGATGGCCAACAACGTCCTGTTCGTCCCCAACAGGTCCTTCGTGTCCTACTGCGGCATCGACGCAGTCGAGAACGACTTCGCCATGCCCATGGTCGGGAGCAGGAACCTGCTCCGCTCCGAGGAGAGGGGAGACGAGAGGGACTACTACTGGCTGCTGGAGCAGGCAGGCATGCCCTTCCCCAAGAAGGTCGAGAAGCCCGAGGACATCGACGGCCTCACCATCGTGAAGGTGCACCACAAGGTCAAGAAGCTCGAGAGGGGGTTCTTCACCGCCAAGGACTACGACCAGTTCGTCGAGAAGTCCAACGAGCTCATCGCCCAGGGCGTCATCGAGGAGAACTTCCTCGAGCACGCCAGGATGGAGCAGTACATCATCGGCCCCGTCTTCAACCTGGACTTCTTCTACTCACCCCTCGAGGAGAAGGGAGAGAAGATCGAGCTCCTGGGAGTCGACTGGAGGTTCGAGAGCTCCCTGGACGGGTACTGCAGGCTCCCCGGAAAGCAGCAGGTGGAGCTGGAGAACGACGGCATCATCCCCGAGTACACCGTGTGCGGCCACAACTCCGCCACCCTCAGGGAGTCCCTACTCGACAAGGCCTTCGGCCTGGCCGAGAAGTACGTCGCGGCCACCAAGAAGTTCTACGACCCCGGGATCATCGGGCCGTTCTGCCTCCAGACATGCGTCGACAAGGACCTGAACTTCTACATCTACGATGTGGCGCCCAGGATCGGAGGCGGGACCAACGTCCACATGTCCGTCGGGCACCCCTACGGCAACACCCTCTGGAGGCAGGAGATGTCCTCCGGAAGGAGGCTCTCCATGGAGGTCCGCAGGGCCATCGAGCAGGAGAGGATCGAGGAGATCATCACCTGAGGCGGTAGCATGGACATGAAGAAGATAGCCATCGTCGCGGTCGCGATGCTCGCAGTCCTCTGCGTGGTGCCCTGCGCCGATGCGGCGGAGATATCCCATCCCGATGGGACCCTGAGCTTCGACAACATGAAGGGCGGGGACATCAGCTTCACCGTCAAGAGCGAGTCGGAGTTCACCATGACCGTCACGGTCACGGAAGGCAGCAGCACCGTTGCCACGAAAGAGGTCGAGATCGCGATCGGGACCAACAATGTCTCGGTCCACATCAACAGCCCTTCGCCCGGCACCCACCAGTACAGGGTCACCTGCACCCCGAGCGAGCAGTTCCCTATGGGGGACGGCTTCAACGTGACCGTCGACGTCAGCAAGAACGTCCTGTCCAACTGGGTCACCTACCTGGTCATCGCCATCGTGATCATCGTCGTGGCCGTGTTCGCGTACATGAAGATCCGCGACACCCCCAAGAACAAGCCCGAGATGACCTTCGAGGAGCTGGAGGCCCAGAGGAAGGCCGAGATGGCCGAGAAGGGCCAGAAGAAGCAGGCCAAGTCCTCCAAGACCACTGAGAGGCAGAGGTACCTGGCCGACAAGAAGAAGAAGGACTGACCTTCAAGGCGGGGGCGACCCCGCCGCCAAACCTTTCCGCCCCGTGCCGGTTCTACGGTTCGGACCATTCATTATCGTGACAACCAACTTGATATAATCCTGGAGCCCATCTTCTTGCCATGGAGCAGATGAAATATCCTTGCGGAGTGTGCGATTTCAAAGCCCTTGTCACAGGGAACTACCACTTCGTCGACAAGACAGGATTGATCTGCGACCTCTGCGGCACGAAGAACCAGACCTTCATCTTCACTCGGCCCAGACGTTTCGGGAAATCGGTCAACCTGTCCATGATCGACTACTTCTTCAACGTCTACTATGCCGAAGACGAGGACATCTTCGAAGGCCTGGCTGTTTCGAAATGCGACCGTTGCGCACCGTACAAGAACGCATATCCCGTGATCAGATTGGACTTCGGATACCTCTCCGGAAAATCGGCCGAACATTTCCGGAAGTCCGTGAACGCCGTGATAAGCATAGCCGCAAGGAAGATCAGGGACACCATCGACGAGGACAGGTTCAAAGACGATGAGAAGACGTTCCTGAAGAGATGCATCGAGAAACAATTGGATGAGATAGATCAGGAGATGGCGATCGTCGATCTATGTAGCATCCTGAAAAGGATATACCAGAAAAACGTGCTCATCCTCGTCGACGAGTATGACCACTGCATGCAGAACATACACTCTTCCGCTGATTTCAACGCCATAGTCGACTGCATGAAGCCGTTCATGGAGCAGACCTTCAAGCTCAACACCAATTACGAGTTCGCAGTCGTAACGGGAATCATGCCTCTCGCCAAGACCCGCATGCTCAGCAGCTTCAACAATGCCAACGTCTACAGCATACTGGAGACCGAAGGGGACGAATATTTCGGATTCACCGAGGAGGAAGTCGTCCGTCTCGTCGAAAGAACAGGCAATCTCCCGGAGAAGATCTCGGAGATAAGGGAGTGGTATGATGGATACCGTTTCGGTAACGTCGACGTGTACAACCCGTACAGCGTCATGATGTACCTCAGCAAGGGATGCGTGCCCACAGAATACTGGAACAACATGACGGGCGGCGGGATGTCGGAAGATCTTGTGTCGAGCATGAGCACCGAGTCGCTGTTCTCGTTGATCGGACTGTATGAATCGGAAGGCTCCTCCTTCGAGACCGTGCTGGACACGCGCATCGCATTCTCCGATGTGCTCTCTTCGACCGTGAAACCGTCAGTCGTCTACTCCTACCTCGCTATGACAGGCTACCTCAAGGCTGTCCGCACCGGCAATTGGGAAGACGGCCTTCCGGTCTGCCGGGTCAGCGTGGTGAACAAGGAGATCTCCACG
>CAVHQB010000133.1:854-4385 GCA_963637895.1 Lachnospiraceae bacterium | reverse complement strand
CGAGGCCGCCAAGAAGGACATCGAGGAAGGCCACTGAACCTTTTCAGAGGGGGAATACCCTCTTCTCAAACCCAGGGGCCTCGCGAGAGGCCCCGATTTCCCGGGCCCGACGGGTCCGGGCACCATGTTCTGCCGGCCCCGCGGGGCTGTATCCGCTTTTGCGTCCACAGCCCGATCCGTTTCTATCCGGGCCGCAGGGGATCGTATCGGACGGAGTCCCGAGTTGCCGTCGCGTGCTTCCACGAGCATCTGAGACAGGCTTAGGGCGTAGGGCGCACCCGTCCATGATCCCGGGGCCAAGGGGCGCTGATGCTGTTCTCCTAACAGGCAGTCAGCATAGAAGAGGAAGAAGGTAAGGGCCTGCCCGGCTTCCGCCGGACAGGGTTTGCAGCAGGATGCTCAGATCTTGAAGATCCCGGCTGTAGAGAGGAGTCCGAGCACGAGCACGGCGAACACGCAGATGGGGCAGATATACCTCATCATGAACGTGTAGATGCTGGCGTAGTTCAGGCCGTACCTGCTCTCGTTGAATCCGATCTCGTCGATGATGTCCTTGGTGTTGAACACATATCCGACGAAGATGCATATCAGCAGGGCGAAGATGGGCATCAATATGCTGTTGGACAGATCGTCGAAGAACGTCAGCAGGTCCTTTCCGAACGGTGTGACGTCCGACAGCACTCCGAATCCCAGACAAGCCAACGTTCCCAGGATCACTATCAGCACCGTGCATGCGATGGATGCGGTTATGCGCGACATCTTGAGGCGGTCCTTGAAGATGGACACGACGGTCTCGGACAGCGAGATCGACGAGGTGACCGCTGCGAAGATAACCAGCAGGAAGAAGGCGGCTCCGACGACGTGCCCTGCAGGCATCATGTCGAAGACCTGAGGCATGGTGATGAACATCAGACCGACCCCTCCGCTCCCGGTGCTCATTCCGAACGCGACGGTGGCGGGGATGATCATGAGTCCGGCGAGGAAGGCTATCAACGAGTCCATCAGGCAGATGACCCTTGCGGAGCTGGGGATGTGGACGTCCTTCTTCATGTACGAACCGTATGTGATCATGATTCCCATCGCCAGGGACAGCGAGTAGAACATCTGGCCCATGGCTCCCAGGACGGTGTTCATCGAGAAGTCCTCCAGCTGGGGGACGAGGTAGTGCTCCAGCCCTGCTCCGATGCCGTCGAGGGTCAGGATGTAGATGCATATCACGATCAGGATGACGATCAGGGCGGGCATGAGGATCTTGCTGACCCTCTCGACTCCCTTCTCGACACCGAACACGACGACGAGCATCGTCATCGCGACGAACACCAGGAACCACACCATAGGGTTGTCGAACAGCCCGGGCAGAGATCCTTCTATGAAGCTGGTGAAGAACGTGCTCGTTCCGGCAGTGGCTCCGTTGCCGACAGCGTACTCGACGAAGTACTTGGTGACCCACCCGCCGATGACGCAGTAATACGGGACGATGATGGCGGGGATTATCAGTCCTAGCCATCCGACGATCCTGTACTTGGAGCACAGGTCCTGGAAGGCGTCGATACAGGACTTCCCTGTGTAACGTCCGATGGCCAGCTCCGTGGCCATGAGGATGAGACCGACGACCAGTGCCAGAATGATGTACGTGACGAGGAACGCTCCGCCTCCGTACTTGTCTGCGAGATACGGGAACCTCCAGATGTTCCCGAGTCCGACGGCCGATCCCGCGGCCGCCATGATGAAACCCATGCGGCCTGTGAAACTGCCGCGTGATTCAGATGTCTCCATGGGGAATAAAGATTTTTACTGATTTAAAAAAGAAGCAGATTATCTTCGGGATTTCCGTTGCATCCAGGGGTCGTGTCGTGCCACATCACGGCATGGTTTCTTAACGGCGATTGTACAGATATGTGCGCTCTGCGGCTCACGCGCGCGTGCGTAGAATAACCTATAAATGGAATGTGATGGTAATGCGCCCCATAGGTGCTTAACCATGAAGCTATACCATGAGCACGATGCGGACCTCAACGTCCTCGCAGGCAAGAAAGTCACAGTCCTCGGATACGGGGCGCAGGGAAGGGCCCAGGCCCTCTGCTTCCACGACTCCGGGATCGATGTCACCGTCGGAGTCAGGAAAGACGGGAAATCCTGGAACAAGGTCAAAGAGGACGGACTGAAGGTCGCCGAGTTCGCAGACGCGGTCAAGGATGCCGATGTCGTCCTGATGCTCCTCCCCGACGAGGTCCAGCCCGACATCTACAAGCAGTACGTCGAGCCCAACCTCAAGAAGGGCGCCGCCCTGGAGTTCGCTCACGGGTTCGCCATCACTTACAAGCTCATCACCCCTCCCGCAGACGTCGATGTCATCATGATGGCCCCCAAGGCCCCCGGAGACATGGAGAGGGTCGTCTTCACCGAGGGATTCGGAGTCCCCGCCCTCATCTGCATCCACCAGGACGCCACCGGCAACGCCAAGAAGATCGCCCTGGCCCTGGCCAAGGGACTGGGATCCACCCGCGCAGGAGTCTTCGAGACCACCTTCGACAACGAGACCTACACCGACCTGTTCGGCGAGCAGGCCGTCCTCTGCGGAGGCCTCACCGCTCTGATCAGGGCCGGATTCAAGACCCTGACCGACGCAGGCTACCCTCCGGAGATGGCCTACTTCGAGGTCCTCCACGAGACCAAGCTCATCGACGACCTGATCATCAAGGGCGGATTCGAGCTCATGTGGGACGTCGTCTCCAACACCGCCGAGTACGGAGGAATGACCAGGAGGGACAGGGTCATCACAGCCGAGTCCGAGGCCGGGATGAAGTCCATCCTCGACGAGATCGAGAACGGCAAGTTCAAGGACCAGTGGAGGGCCGAGTGGGCCGCCGGGCTCGTCAACCTCAAGAAGATGGAGGAGGACGAGAAGAAGCTCCAGCTGGAGATCACCGGAAAGGAGATCCGCCAGCTCTTCGAGAGGAAGAACTGATCTTCCTCCCTCAGCCGGGTGGTGCGAGTGAGCAGGATCGAGGTCAGGACGAGGAACGGGACGTTCTTCGGGGACCTGGACCAGTCCGACGTCTCGAACACCATCTGGCTGTCCAAACCCATTACCCTCGACATCAACATGATGTCGGGGATGATCTACGGCGAGCTGCCCTTGGACGCCATCGTGCCCAAGGACGGCCGCACCACCGTCCTGGACGTGGGCGACATCGCCTACTGGCCCGGGCCCGGGGCATTCTGCATATTCTACGGCCCCACGATGCTCAGCGGAGAGGACGGGCGCCCCGTCGCTCCATATCCTGTTGTGAAGATCGGGAAGATGGATGGCGACTGCTCCGGACTGGACGGCGCAGGCGACAGGCAGAGGATCACCATCGTCCCTGTTTTCTGAGATGCGTGCTGTTCCGCAGGCATTTCGCTGAGTTCAGGACCTTATTTTCGCGGTCCCGAATAGTTACAGATGTTGCAGGCATTGTATTTTTTTTTACGAACATTACGGATATTACAATCATTACAAACAGTAGTTAATATAGCGAGATGCCATAC
>CAVHQB010000133.1:0-844 GCA_963637895.1 Lachnospiraceae bacterium | reverse complement strand
ACCTTATTTTCGCGGTCCCGAATAGTTACGAGACGCCATATCGTCTATCAAGCATGATCGAGCACTGCCGGTCAAATAGGATGTATAAAGGGGGCAACACATATGGCGACTGCAGGGAATCACATGAACGAGATGCCGGTCGGGATCAGCGACTTCAAGGAGCTCAGGGACTCGAAGTTCTACTATGTGGACAAGACGAAGCTCCTGAACGACATCCTGACTCCCGCAAGGGGCACCAAGCTGTTCACACGCCCCCGCAGGTTCGGGAAATCACTGAACATCAGCATGATCGATGCCTACCTGAACCAGAAGTATGCCGACGATCCGGACCGTTTCGAGGGCCTGAAGATATCGGAGCTGCGCCCGAACGATCCGGAGAAGAATTCCAACGTCGTCGTAAAGATCACTCTCAAAGACCTGGGGGATGGGACATACGACCACTTCCTGGCCCGTATGGAGAAGACCGCTTTCGATCTCTATCAGGGTTTCTTGGAGCTTCGGGATTCCGACAAGCTAGATCCCGGGTCGCATGAGATATACAATAGGATATACGGGCGCAGATCGACGCCCAAAGACCTGGAATCATGTCTTGCAGACCTGTGCAAGATGTTGGAGAAGCATCATGGCAAGAAGCCCGTCTTGCTCATAGACGAATATGACAGCATAATGAACCTGTCGTACGGCAGGCCGAAGGACCATGAAGCGATCATGGCGTTCATGAGGACGTTCCTGGGCACCGTTTCGAAAGACAACGAGAACGTAAAGTTCGCTGTCATCGCAGGCGTCATGAAAGTCTCCCAGGAGAGCATATTCTCGGGGCTGAACAACCCTGATGTCTACGATC
>CAVHQB010000132.1:0-4407 GCA_963637895.1 Lachnospiraceae bacterium | reverse complement strand
TATACATGATTACAACTGAAATGAAAGCCAAGAGAGGCAAATGCCTCGCCCTCGTCGCTGTGCTCGCGATGGTCGTATGCGCCTTCGCGATCGCACTGCCCGCGGGGGATTCCGACGCTGCGAGCGACGGACCGGAGACGGCGGATATTCCTTCCACCGTTACGAAGGTCACGACCAGCGGCGAGCTGACTGTTAAAAAGAACACCACATACCTTGTGACGTTCCAGGGAACCATAACACTAAAAAATGATAGTTCAGCAGGAGCGGCGAGCGGGACCGAAGCCAAAGTGATCCTGACGAAAGGCGCTTCTGTCACCGGGATCGACAATGAATATATCCTGATCTACAGGGCCGTCGAGCCTTCGTCCGGCAGCAACTACACCGAGTACTACACCGGGCTCGAGTTCAAGTCCGAGGCGAAGACCTACGCCGCTGGAATCGACAGCGACAAGATGGAGTACATCGGGATGAGCAGCACTCTGGCTACCGATGCGAAAGTCACCGCCGGAGTCGTGTGGACCACAGCGTCGAGCACAGCCAGCTACTATCCTGAGCTGGCGGATGTCACCGCGGGTCTCACTTCGAACGCACAGAACGTCTCGATTGTGAACGGCGGGAAAGTCACCGTCAACGGACTGGAGACTGCGACTAGCACGACTGCCACCAACACCATCGTGCTGGAGGATATCGTCTCCTCCACGGCTGTCGTGGTTACTGGAACTACAAGCGCAGGCAATGGCGCACTGACCCTGAGCGGAGGAGTAGCGGCTGCTACCGGAGAGATCACCGTCTCTAAAGGAGAGGTTACCCAGAATACCTTCACGCTCGGAGATGCCACGCTCAATGCCTATGCAACAGCAGTGTCTGGGTCGGCAACTCTGTACGCCGAAGTCACAACCAGTGTTGCTTCCACCATCACCTACGTCTACGGATCGGTCGCCAGCAACCAGAGCATCACCCTTGCGAACAGCGCGTCGGTCACCTTCGTGAAAGCGAGCATCACCGCGCTGAATGTGAACAGCAGCGCAGTCTCCCTGTCCGTCGAGGGATCGGGAAGCCTCGAATACACCAGTTCTGGCTCGGTCTACACCATCGCCTTCGACGGAACCGAGGCAGGGAAGTTCACGCTTATCAGCGGAACGTTCACCATTGGATATGGTACTATAGCCTACGGACAGGATATCGTTGTTGCCGAGGGCGCCACGCTCAACGTCATATGGAAATCTGCCGGTGCCTTGACCGTGAAGGGATCCATTACCGTGTCTGGAAAGATCCTCGCCTCCCCCGCAAAAACGGCGAGAACGATTACCGTCAGCTCTGACAGCAGTACCCAGTACGGAGTGTTCAGGGCCTACGCCGGAGCCGAGATCGACCAATACATCACTATCGGAAAGGCGGCAGCGTCCGGGGACAGCAGCTACGGTGTAATCGACATCGCATCCGCCCAGTCTACCGAGTACGTCGACGGGACCAAGACCAGGTCCGACACCTTCCCCCAGAACCAGATCGTCCAGGTCCGTGACTACTACATCGTCACCGGGACTGGAGTCGAAGTTAAAATCGCCGGAGGGCTCGTCATCCCCGAGGGGACCGAGCTCGTCGTAACGAAGGGCGCCAAAGTGATCATCAATGGAGCCACCGCCGAGGTGAAGATCCTCGGAACCCTTACCGTCGAGGACGGAGCGCAGTTCACAGTCACCAGCGCAAAGGGAGTCACCATCTCCGGAAGCGTTGTCACCGAATCCGGAACCACGATCGCTCTCGGAGCGGACACCACCGTGAAAGACGGAGGGTCCGTGGACGCCAGCGGAACCCTTACTGCAGGGGCAATGACCATCGAGTCCGGAGCGGAGGCCACATTCAGGGCGAGCACTACCGTCACCGGGATCAAGAACGCCGGAACCATCGTGTTCAACGAGGCTGTGCTCGGCGCTGCGTCTGCTATCTCCCAGACCGGGAACGGGGCTGTCGTGAAGATCGTCGAGCTCGGAGTCACTGACAGCAATAAGCTCACTGTCACCGACACCGCCATGACGTACAACGGATCCGCCGTGAAATCCAGCGTCACCGACAGCGTCATAATCGCAGCAGATAGTGGGTCTGCCACCGTCTCCGGCATCACTATCGCCTCGACAGCCAGCAGCAAGGCCAAGAGCCTGGACATCGCCGGGACCATCACTGCCGAGTCCGAAGTGACCGTCACCCTCGCCGGGCCCGGGTCCACCGTGGAGGACTCCCTCGTCCTCGGAAACAATGTCGAGCTGGTCCTCAGCACCGATACGAGCGACCTGCTGACAGTGTCCGGAACGCTCACCGCCATCAACGGGACCATCGCGAGCGGAACCGGAGCCATCAAGGCCACCGGACTGGTGCAGACGAAGACCGCCCTCGACGCTGCCAAAGTAGTGGAGGGAGTGTACTTCAAGGTCACCGACGCCAACGACAGCATCGTCAACTGCTACTCCACCCTCGCCGCCGCCATCGAGGCCGACGTCGATTCCGCGGAGATCCTGGCCGATGGCAAGTACACCGTGTCCGGAGAGGTCGACGTGCCCGCCACCATGACCCTGAAGGTCAACGGGACCCTCTATGTGGGGACCAGCGACGACAGGGACGCCGTCCTGACCATCGTCGACGGAGCCAAGGTCAACGGGTCCGGAAGCATCACCGTGGACGGTACCATGGTCGTGGAGAACACCAAGGACTGCAGGATCACAAACATCACCTCCGATGTGAAGGTCACCTCCGATCCCTCCGCCATGTACACCAACATCTACACCGCCATGAACGCTGCCGAGGCAGGGGACGTCGTCGAGATCACCAGGTCCACCGCCGTCACCCTGAACGCGGACATCACCGTGAAAGAGGGAGTCATCCTCTCTGTGCCCGCAGGCAAGTCCATCGCCATCGATTCTTCCAAGAAGATCACCATCACCATCGCGGGATCCGTCGTGTCCTTCTCCGGCATCGGGAAGACCGGCGACTTCGCAGACGGCAAGAACGTCCTGAAGATCACCGGAGAGCTCCTCACCCAGGAGACCGGAGACCTCGCAGCAATGAACTCCAAGTACAACTACGACGGCGCCTACTACGAAGTCACCGACGCCGACGGAACCTACAAGCACATCACCACCATCGAGAACGCCGTCCTGGACGCCCAGGACGCCGGTGAGATCTACGTCTACGGAGAGGTCTCCGCAGATGACATCGCCATCGAGGGGACCAGCACCGCCACGGTCGGCATCGTCCTGACCGCCGGAGCCGAGCTCGCCGTCGATTCACTCGACCTGACCTACGCCTATCTGGACGCCAAGACCAACGCGAACACCCAGTTCGACGGAACCGTCGTCTCCGACCTCGGATCCGTGGAGCTCCAGAACGTTAAGGACTTCGACATCGGCCACATGTACAACTCCACACTCAAGGAGGATGTCATGCTCATCACCGGAACCGTTGTCGCGGCCGACACCACCGCCAGTGCCCTGGACGCCGAGGTGTCCATCGCCAGCGGAACCGTCTACACCGGAACGTTCAACATCACCGGGCTGGACAGCTTCTACATCGACGAGGACGCCGAGCTCGACGTCGCCGGAGCCATGACCGCTGCCGAGCTGTCCGTCGCCGGAGCCCTGAACGTCTGCAACGGATCTTCCCTGACCGTCAGCGATTACATCGAGGTCACCGGGACCCTGATCGTCGAGGAGGCCGCCTCCACGACTGCCAGCGCAGGGACCCTGACCGTTGATGAGATGTACGTCGGAATCGATGAGGATGTCCTGTTCCCCTCGACCGCCGCTGCCGCTGCAGTGTCCGCGCCCACCGGAGCGGTCACCGTCACCACCGTCTACCTCGGAGCCGGATCCACCGTCTCCGACGAGGTCATCGAGAACCTGAAGCTCAGCTCCGTCTTCACCGTCGAGGGCAAGGAGTCCTTCACCGTCTACACCAAGGGAACCGTCTATGTCGAGGACATCGATGCCCCCTTCGTGGCAGGAGCCGTGTTCGAGAACTGGCAGTACTCCCTCGCAGGTGTGGCTGTCGATGTCGACGAGACCACCAAGGTCGGAGACTACGAGACGTTCTCCGCCCTGCTGGACTACGACGTCTACATGGTCACCATCACCGCCGACTACGGATTCGCCGACATCTTCATAGACGGAGCCAAGGTCGCTTCCGTCTCCGGAGGAGTCATCGTCTACGTCGATGCCACCGCTCAGACGAACAAGTACCTCAGCCTCGCTGCAGGAACCCACACCGTCGATTGGAAGCTGAAGAACAACTACAACGGAGACAACGTCACCACCTCCTTCAACGGAGCCCAGTTCTCCAAGTCCTTCACCATCACCTCCGACATGGACTTCTACGACACCTACAAGCTGGTCCTCACCGGCGCTGTGGAGCAGGGAC
>CAVHQB010000131.1:0-4429 GCA_963637895.1 Lachnospiraceae bacterium | reverse complement strand
AGGACCTCAACGCAGACCGCTTGGCGGAGAGCGTGAGGGCCGCCATCGGCTGATGCTCGGAGACGTTTTCCAGCCTCTTCGCAGTTCTGTAGAGTGGTCTAATCCAGTGTGAACAACGTTTATCTGGGATGGTTGTAATTGGACGGGTAATCCAATCAGTTGGAGCATTAATCCAAGAGTGGTCCGATGAAGGTCGAGATAGAGGGTCTGTCGTTCGGTTACGGCGATACGCCGGTGCTGCAGGGGATAGACCTGACCATGGAGGGCGCGCAGGTGGTGTCGATACTCGGTCCCAACGGGGTCGGGAAGTCCACGCTGATCCACTGCATCAACAAGATCCTGACCCCCACCGAGGGCAGGGTCCTCCTGGACGGACGCGATGTCGCCGATCATTCCCTGAAAGAGGTGGCCAGGCGCGTCGGCTACGTTCCCTATTCGTCATCGGACACGTTCCCCCTCACTGTGGTCGACACCGTCCTCCTGGGACGGCACCCCCATGCGGGATGGAAGACCACCGACGAGGACCTGGAGGCGGTGTTCGAGGTGCTGGAGCGCCTGGACATCCAGGACCTGGCCATGCGCTACTTCAACGAGCTGTCCGCAGGGCAGCACCAGAAGGTCATGCTGGCAAGAGGGCTCGTCCAGAGCCCCGACATCCTGCTGCTCGACGAGCCCACCTCCAACCTGGACATAAAGCACCAGCTGGCGATTTCGCGCACGCTGAGGGAGATCTCCCACACAGAAGGGATACTGGTCGTCATGATCAGCCACGACCTCAACATCGCTGCGCGCTATTCAGACAACGTCGTCATGCTGCACGGCGGGAAGGTGTTCGCGGTCGGGTCCCCGGCCGAGGTGCTGACCGTCGACAACATACGGCAGGTCTACGGCGTGGAGAGCAGGATCATCGACGACAACGGGAGGCCGTACATCGTCCTGGAGGACGACTCCGTGGACGGATGCGCGCCGATGCCCGGAGGCGCGGTGTGCTCTGCAGGGCCATGCATGCATTCTTACGATACGGGCCTGGAGGCGGAAGCCGACAGGCCGGTCAAGGTGTGATAAAATGGATAAGAAAACGCTTATCGCAGTCGCGATCGTGGCGATCCTCATCATCGCCGCCGCGGGCGCCTATGCGGTAAACAACAATAAGAGCAAGTCCAACGAGCCTTCGGCCCTCGCAGACGCGGAGCTGAAGGTGTTCGGGAACATCAACGGAGACAGGTACGTCAACCAGGACGACGTGGACCTGATCCAGAAGCTCGTCAACGAAGGGAAATCGGCTGCGGACTACCCCCTGGCCGATGCCTGGAAGGACGGCGTCCTGGACCAGAAGGACGTCGACAACGCCAAGAAGATCGCCACCGGGCAGAAGACCACCGTCTGGCATGTGAACTACCACGACACGGACGGCGACGGGACCATGGACGAGGAGATCGTCTCCACCCAGTTCCCCATCAAGTCTGTGATCATCACCGCTTCCTCGAACACCGCCCTGCTGCTGTACAGCCTGGGCATCGTCGACGAGGTCAAGGGAGCCTCCTACTCCAGCCTGGACGCCGGGCTCTTCTCCAACTCCTACCTGGACACCGACAAGGTCGTCAAGCTCGGGAAGTCCTCCACGACCATCACCTTCGAGGACGGCAAGGCCGGATCCTCCGATGTGATCGCCGAGCAGGGCGTCACCGCCGTCATCTCCGATTGGAACAGGACCTACATCACCAACGAGTCCGCCTTCGAGTCCGCAGGCATCGACGTCGTCCGTGTTGCGGCAGCATCCATCGACAGGGAGGTCATGACCCACTCCGCCCTCCTCATCGGGCTGCTCTTCCAGAAGATGAGCCGTGCCGTGCAGTACCTGGACACAAGCTTCCAGGTCATGGACTACGTCGAGAGCGCCCTCCAGGGAGCCGACCCCGTGAAGGCCGTCGCCTCCAGCATGACCGGGTACTTCTCCTCCGGAGAGTCCGACTACACCGAGACCCTCGTGAAGGCCGGAGCGGTCTTCGGAGCGTCCAACGTCGACTTCGGCGGATCCGCTTCCGCCAAGATCGCGGACCACCCCGAGTTCAACACCAGCGACTGCCAGTACGTGATCCACATCAGGACCGCCCTGGGATACGCCCAGGACGCCGAGGCCATCGAGTCCAACTACGAGACCTACTGCGCCGCATACTCCACCTGGCAGCACGCCGAGGACGGGCAGTACATGATCTCCGGGACCATCCCCGTGGCGCTCAGGATCGCCTACGCCGCTGCAGCGATGCACCCGGACCTCGTGGACGTCGACAAGGTCGACAGGTACCACCAGGTCGTCGTGGACAAGCTCTACGACGATGTCGATTTCGACATCTCCGAGATGATCTTCCTGGTCACTCCGGAGACGTTCGCCTGAAACCATTTTGCCGGGGAGACCCGGCATCCTCTATTCTTTTGAAGGGCGCCGCATGACCGGGACGAAGGATTCGATGAAGGAGGCCTACGGCAGGTACACCGCCCGCAGGCTGCTGTTCATCGCCGTGTTCGCTATCATGATGGTCGCGATGTTCTTCGTGTCCCTGGCAGTGGGCACACGCAGCCTCTCCATCTCGGAAGTGTACACGCTCTTCGTCGACCATCTCAGAGGCGTGAGCTACGACAGGCTCCTGGAGTACGACAAGTGGTTCGACGACAACATCGTGTGGAACTACCGTGTTCCGCGCGCGATATTCGCCCTGATAGCGGGAGCGGGGCTGGCTGTCGCCGGGGCGGCGATGCAGAGCGTCATGAAGAACCCGCTGGCGGACCCTTACACCACCGGGATATCCTCCGGAGCGATGCTGGGGGTGGCCCTGGCCATGGTCCTGGGGTTCACCGCCGGAGGCGCGGGGATAGACGGGTACGGGACTCTGATCAATGCGATGATCTTCGCCATGATCCCGGTCCTGGTGATCTACGTCATGGCCCCGTTCCTGAACCGCTCGCCGGCAACGCTGATCCTCGCGGGGACCGCCGTGTCTTATCTTTTCAGCTCGATCACGACGCTCCTCCTGGTGTCCACAGATTCCGGGACGCTGTCGCAGGTGTACCATTGGCAGGTCGGGAAGCTGGGGGACCTCTCTTGGGACTCCGTCCCGTTCGTGCTGGTGTCGTGCTCCGTGGGGACAGCCATCCTCATGATGCTGTCCAACAAGCTCAACCTCATGTCCCTGGAGGACAAGGACGCCAAGGCCCTGGGCCTGGACAGCGAGAAGCTCAGGCTGGTCTGCCTGGTGGTGCTGTCCTTCATGGCGGCTTCCGTCATCAGCTTCGTGGGGATAATCGGTTTCGTCGGATTGATCGTGCCGCACATGGTCAGGATGCTGATCGGCTCCGATTACCGTTTCGTGATACCCGCATCGGTCGTGGTCGGCGGCGCTTTCCTGCTGGGATGCGATATCGTCTCCCGCGCCATCGACGTGTCCGCCACGATCCCCGTGGGGGTGGTGACGTCGCTCATCGGCGCTCCGATATTCCTGTACCTGATCATAAGGCAGAAGAGAGGTGTCTGGTGATGGCCTCCGATTTCGTCAGGGAGGGCGTGAGGAAGTACCGCGCCGCAGGCAGGAGGCGCATCCTGTACTCTGCGGCTCTGATCGTCTTGATCTTCATCATCTGCGTCTTCTCGCTGTCCATCAGCCGCATAGACATCTCGTTCTCGCAGGCTCTGGAAGTGGTATGGAACCATCTGACGGGGAACGTCCCGTCCAGATCCGAGGACTATCTGGCTTGGTGGACCGATTACGTCGTGGTCAACGACAACGCGCCCAGGACCATAGTCGGGGTCTGCGTCGGGATAGTGTTGGCGGTGTCCGGAGCGGTGATGCAGAGCATCACCCGCAACCCGCTGACCGATCCGTACACCATCGGGATATCTTCGGCAGCGCTGTTCGGAGTCACCATCTACATAATCTCGGGGATCTGCATCGTCCCGTTCCTCGACGGCTATTCGGGGCAGATCGCCAACGCGTTCGCGTTCTCCCTGATCCCGGCGTTCGCCATCGTCGCGGTGTCGACTTTCAAGAAGACGTCGTCCACCATGATGATCCTCATCGGGATCGCCATAATGTACATGTTCAACGCCTTCACGACGTTCCTCAAGTTCAACGCCTCGGAGGAGGACCTGCAGGAGATCTACGAGTGGAGCCTCGGAACCCTCACGTCTGCCGGATGGGGGGCCGTGGGCCCGCTGATAGCGATATCCGCGATACTGATCGTCGTGATGCTCCTGATGTCCAACAGGGTCAATGTCATCGCATCCGGTGACAAGGAGGCCGTGAGCCTGGGGGAGAGCCCCGTCCGCGTGAGGATCGTGTGCTTCGTCATGATCTCCGTCGCGACGGCGGTGGCTGTGTGCTACACGGGGACCATCGGGTTCGTCGGCCTTGTCGCGCCGCACATCGCCAGGCTG
>CAVHQB010000130.1:0-4519 GCA_963637895.1 Lachnospiraceae bacterium | reverse complement strand
ACTCTAGGATACTACGATCCGGCGGTCTACAAGTACGTGGAGTGCATCTATCTCCTATCGACGCCCAATCCGTACGGCGATGGCTATCTGATAGACAAAGGCGGTTCGGAACCTAATCCCGATATCGATGAGATCGTGCCTATCAGCCTGTACAACACTGTGATTTTCAAGTCAGGCGGCAAAAAGATAGCACAGCAATCTGTCAGATATGGGAGCACGGTGGACCTGTCGAGGGTCCCTGATCCGGAAGCGCCTTCTGGGAAAGTGTTCGTCGGCTGGGGCGATGTCATGGCTCCCATCACAGCGAGAACGACGTTCGACGCTCAATTCGAGGACGCGGGTTCCGTTAAGCAGTTCACAGTACGTTACTTCGACGAGTCGAAGAAGGTCCTCATTCACACCGAGAAGGTAAACGAAGGGGCCGGGGCCACGTACAACGGTAAACCAGCCAAGCCTGACGATGACGAGTACACCTACATCTTCAAGGGATGGAGTGCAGACCTCACCAAAGTGACTGCGGACATCGATGTCATCCCGCTATATGAGAGGAAGTCCAAGGGAGAGGCTCCCTCCCCGCATACGCATGGATGGGACGGCGGCACGGTGGTGAAGGAGCCTACATGCACCGTGCCCGGTGAGAGATTGTACAAGTGCTCTTGCGGGGAAACTGAGATCGAACCCATCCCGGTCATCGAGCACAAGTGGTCGGAGTGGATCGTTGTAGAACAGGCAACTGAGGATCAGAAAGGCTTGAAGGAGCGCAGATGCTCCGTATGCGGAACCAAGGAACAGAAGGAGATCGGCAACGACCAGTACGAGGTCGACGGTCAGTTCTCCAATACAACCGCGGTCCTCAATGGCGGGACATGGGTCTCCGAAACCAAGGTCAAGTCGAACACGGTGGACGAGAATGGCAGCGTGTCCACGACCGTCGATATGCTTGCTATAGATGAGGCGGTCCAGCAGATCAACGAGCTGAAAGGCAAGGGCGCTGTATCTGCGTCTATCACCATCGAGGCCGACACGGGCGGCGCGAAGGAGGCCAGACTGGAGATGTCTCCCGAAGCGATGGCCAAGATCTCCGAGGTCGGAGGGTGCGCCGTGAGGTATTCCTCGGACAGCTGCGTGATAGACCTCGGATCGGAGATTCTGACCGCTATGGGCGGCAAGGGCGTGACGCTGTCCTTCGCCGATGACGTTCCGTCTGTCATAGACAGGTTCGCTTCCGTCGCCGACGGGCGCGCCATAGACCTCTCGATAAGATCCGGGGACACTGATGTCCATCAATTGGGCGGGACCATGACCGTGAAGATACCTTACAGCGTTCCGGCTGACAGGGCCCCCGAGGACTTACGGATATGGTATGTCGATGGGAACGAGCTCCGTGAAGTCCATTCGCTCTATGACCAAGAAAGCGGAATGATAGCTTTCGATACAACGCACTGTTCGCAATGGATCATCGATATGAGCCATATCCTTATCGTCGGGATCGTGGCAGCCATCATCGTAGCTGTATTTGCAGTGGTGCTCTACGTGAGGAGATGAGTGGTCGGGATGATGGCCTCCCGGATCAAGCTGGCCGCGGCGACGGCAATAGCACTGGCGGTCATCGCCTCCGTCCCGCTAATCGGGTTCACGCTCGATGCCACAGAGGACAGGCAGGGCGTGATGCTGGATTTCGCATACTACAATGTGGAGTGGATCCCGTTCGAGTTCACGGATGGGATGACCGGCTTAGATGCACTGAACAAGGTATGCTCAGAAAAGGGATATGCGGTAGAGTTCGACGAGGACGGAACAGTATATTCCGTGAACAACGTCCCCCGTCTGCTGAACGTGAGCTGGAGCATGTATGTGCTCGACGGACAGGGCCGTTCTGCCGCTTGGGAAGAGGTCCCCGACCCCTCCTCCTTCGTGATATCGGACGAAAGGATCGTATCATGGGCCAGGGCGGGCACGGGCAGCGAGATGATGCCGGCCGTGGATTCCACCGGGTTCACGTACTATAGCTATGCGATAGACGGGATGAACCGCTCCGGCGAACAGCTCAGGGTAGCAACCTTGGCACCGTCCGTCACCGAGACTGTGTGCGCAGTCGGGGGATTCCAGAACATCGTGGGCACCGACAGGTACAGCGATTATCCGAACAAGCTGGCTAAAGCCAAGGATGCTGGAGAAATCAGGCAGGTCGGAGGGTACACGGACCCGAATTTCGAGCTCATCCTGGCGGAACGTCCCGACATAGTGTTCCTGGATGGCGGGACGGGAGAGCATGTGACCATGGCGGACAAGCTCCGCAAGGCCGGAGTCAATTGCGTCGTGCTCTACGGGGCCGTGGACACGGACAGCCTGCTGAAGAACCTTTGGATCTGCGCTTCCTCGTTGGGTTTCTCGGAGAAAGGGAACGCTTACATAAAAGACGTGAAAGAAGCGATAAACAACATCTGCCGTGTCCCGGACCTGACAGGAAGGACGGTGTTCGTCTCCCTAGGGGTGAGCGAATCTCCGTACACTGCCGGTTCCGGGACATACGTGACCAGCATGATCGAGTCTTTGGGCGCGGCGAACATCTTCTCCGATTCGAACTCATGGTTCATGGTCGACAAGGAGGCCGTCTACGACAGGCAGCCCGACGTCATAATAATCATCTACGACCAGGAAGAGATCAAAACGCAGAGGCAGTACCGCGCTCTGGTGAATAGCGTCAACGATGTATGGAAGCGCACGCCCGCGTTCCTGAACGGAGATGTCTATGTGTTCTCGGGCGATGCCGCCAGTCTTCTCTCGAGGCCCGGCGCCAGGCTGCCGGAGGCGCTGGAGCTCATGGCCAAGATCCTGGATCCGGATGCGTTCGCCGCTGCGGATCCTACCGACACGATCGGCGTGAAGTACTACAACAACGGGTACAACGACGGAGACAACGGATATCTGACGTATGTCAAAGCCAAGGGGCTGTTGGAATGGCAAAAGGATTGATCCCGGTCCTGCTGGCCGGAGCGCTTCTGGCGATATGCCTGGCCGACCTCTCTGCCGAAGACTCCGGCGGTCCCGACAGGCTGCTCATAGATTACGGGAACGGCAGCACTTGCTGGTACGATATAGTCCCCGGAAGCACCTACTCGGATGTTCTCGGGCATTCCGTCGATGATGCGGTCATCGAATATGTCGCCGCTGGCGAGGATACGGTCGTCGCATCCATCGATGGGATCGGTGGAGGCGACGGTCTCTGCTCGTGGAGGCTGTATCTGTGGAACGAGGTCGTATGGGAGGTCCAGCCGATGGATGTGGACACCCCGTATGCCGGGGGATGCTTCGCCCTCGGATACTATCCTGAAGACTCGATAGCCCCTGTCGCCAACCCCGATTATCCCACGACATGGACATCGTACCGCGGGGATTCCAGTTCCAGCGGCATCAGCGATTCTTTCGGTCCCGACAGGGTCGCGAAGCCCCTGGAATGGTACAACACCTACGCCGGTGCCGTTGATTCTACGATCCTCTATGCAGACGGGCTGATATATCACACCGTCGCAGGCCTTTACGGCAGCGTCGGGATGGACAGCCTGGCTTGGCTCTACTGCCTCGACCCGGTCAACAAGGAGGTCGCCTGGTCGGTGAGCTATTCCGATTCAGGGAACATAGAGATCGTGACCCCTGTCATTGTCGGGGACATGATAGTCCTGTTCTCCGGCAATTGGCACATCTATTGCTTCGACAGGCTGACAGGCGAGCCTCTGGCCGAGATGGTGCCGACCGGGAAGCAGCCCGATAAATGCAGCAGGGCGAGGACCACTGAGTACGACACCTATCGTGACCACCCCTCGGTGTCTTACGACAGGACCCATGTGGTCGCCGGTCCGACGAACGCGGTGTACGATGCAGGAACTCTCTATTTCGGCACATCCGACGGTGTCATGAGATGCTATTCCATCGACAGGGAGCATGGCTTCGTGAAAGTCTGGGAGAGCATCCCCGACGATGAGGTGCGGGGATGCTTCTACTTCTATCCGCCCTGCATCGTGTTCCATGACGGGAAGCGCCTGGTGCTCCATGGCAACTACTCCGGATTCCTGCTATGCGCCGACGCATCGACCGGGGAACTCCTATGGTCGAAGGAGATGACGGATTCCAAGGGGAACAGGGCAGGTGCGGTGACATCAATCGCTGTATGCGAGAACGAGAGGCTGCTCGTCTGCTTCTCGGACGGCGGCATGACGGCATCCAGCGGCGGGATGGCGCTCATCAACATGGACGGGAGCGTGATCTGGGAGAAGGACTACCTCGGCAGCAAGCCGGCTGTGTACGGCAAGAGGGCCTACGTCTACATATCGTACACCCACAACGGCTCCCCTACGATAATCGATCACGATACCGGCGAGGAAGTGGATCTCGTCAGCGGATACTACTCGCTATGGCTGGAAGACTGCAGCCGTTGCTGGGTGCAGGACACCGAAGCCCAGTGCGGAGGCGGCATAACGTACTGCGACGGGCGGATCTACGGCATGGATTATTCTCCCGG
>CAVHQB010000129.1:0-4527 GCA_963637895.1 Lachnospiraceae bacterium | reverse complement strand
GCATAGACCCCTCGGACCTTCCCGGCCTCATATCCGCCGGCAACCTGTCCCTGATGGACGGCGGACCCATCGCAGGACGCTTCGCGCCCCTCTATGCGATGGAGAGGAACCACACGGACGACTACGACACGCCGGAGAACCGCGTGGTGAAGGACCTGCTGCTCACCGTGCAGAGGATGGTCCACCGCCTGATATCCCGCCTCGGGGACAATGTGAGCGCCTATGTGGAGAACAGGCTGCGGGAGATGGGCTCGGAGGCCGACAGGATGGCCGACGACCCCTGGCTGGAGGACGTGGGGGAGCTGGACAGGATACCGTTCGAGTCCACCGTCCTCCAGAGCAGGGCAGGATACTCGGACCTGTTCGGGATCTACCAGGTCATCGGACTGGGCGTGATGTTCAGGCAGGACGACATGGAGGGCCTGCTGAGGGGACAGAGCAGCCGCGTCTACCAGGTCTACGAGTACTGGTGCTACATCCGCCTCTACAAGTGCCTGTGCTCCATGTCCGAGGACAGGCCCCCGTTCCCCCTGAGCAGGGAAGACGACCGCTGGACCATGACCATCAGAAAAGGCAAGAAGGTCTGGTTCAGGATCCCCCTGGCAGGCACGACGGCAGAAGTATCCCTGATGTACAACAAGGGATTCAGCCAACAGAACGAGAAGTACAGATCGTATTCTGTCAACCTGTATCCGGATTTCACCAACATAGCGAGAATGGAATCGAAACCAGGCCTCCTGTTCATGATCAACCTGGACGCTAAGTACAAGGCCAAGCCGAAGGAGCATTGCGACATAAAGGACGAGGACGAATGGACGGGCACGGACTGCTGGGAGTTCGACATCTGCAAGATGCACACCTACCGCGACGCGCTCCTGCACAGCTTCGGCTCCTATGTCCTGTACCCGGGATCCTCCGGAGTGATGTACCCCAAGCCCCTGAAGGACGAGGACTGGCCCCGCAGGCGGTCCCTTGTGATCCCTTCCGTCGGAGCAATACCGCTCAACCCGGGGTCCGACCGCGACGAGGAGCTGGAGGAGAC
This sequence comes from Lachnospiraceae bacterium, assembly GCA_963637895.1. Lineage (GTDB taxonomy): Archaea > Thermoplasmatota > Thermoplasmata > Methanomassiliicoccales > Methanomethylophilaceae > Methanoprimaticola. The sequence continues at coordinate 3,485 of CAVHQB010000129.1, read as the reverse complement.
GCTGCGCTCGATCCTCTCCGCCATGGAGGGGCTCTCCAAGGGCGAGATCTCGATAGATCCGGACTTCGGATGAGCGACATCTTTTAAGCGCCACCGCCGTTGGCCCGCACAATGCCCAAGCTAGGAGATATCGGGGAGAGGGAGCTCATCGAGGGCTTCCGCGGGTTCATCCGCCCGGAAGGCAAGGTAGGCCCCGGCGACGACGCCGCCGTCCTCACCGACGGGACCGTGGTCACATCGGACATCGTCTCGTTCGACAGGCACTTCCCCGCGGGGATGACCTACGAGCAGTTCGGATGGTACTCCGCCGCGGTCAGCTTCAGCGACCTGGCCGCCATGGGCGCCAGGCCCACCGGCTTCATAGCCTCCCTGGCCCTCCCGATGGACCTGGAGCTCCAGGCGGCATACGACATCATGAGCGGCATCGACCAGTGCTGCGAGTTCTGCGGCACCGGCATCGCCGGCGGCGACACCAAGCCCGGCCCCGGGATCGTCTGCGGGACCGCCCTCGGAACGATGGACGGCAGGCCCCCTATGCTCCGCTCCGGCGCCAGGCCGGGAGACGTGGTCGCGGTCACGGGCCCCCTGGGCTCTCCCGCCGCCGCATTCATAGCGCTGGAGCACGGCATCGACGCCCCCGAGGCCAAGGACTCGCTCTACGTCCCGATCCCCCGCATCGCCGAAGGCGCCGCCATGGCCGGCTCCGGCGCGGTCACATCATGCATGGACCTGTCCGACGGCCTCGGCACGGCCCTCAACACGTTATGCCAAGCATCCGGGGTCGGGATGGACATCGAGCTCGACTTCATACCGAAAGGCGCATGGGTGGACGAGATGGCCGCCCTTTCCGGAAGGCCCGTGTCGGACCTCCTCCTGGGCTGGGGCGGGGAATACGAATTGCTGTTCACGGCCGACAAGGACAGGCTGGACAGGCTCTACGACGCTGAAATAGAATTTTCCATCATCGGCATGGTGAACGGCTCCGGAAGAGCAGAGCTCACCGACAACGGATCGAGGACCGTGATCCCCTATGGCGAATACCGACCGCGTCGAAGCCTCCTATTACAGGCGCGACGGCGACGCGTACATATGCTGCCTGTGCCCCCACGGATGCAGGATCGCCCCCGGCCAGTACGGCAGGTGCGGCTCCCGCAGGGGCGACGAGGACATGCTCGTGGCCTACTCCTACGGCAAGGTCTCATCGTTATGCCTGGACCCCGTGGAGAAGAAGCCCCTCTACCATTGGCGCCCGGGATCGAGGTGCTTCTCGGTGGGCAGCATCGGCTGCAACATGTCCTGCCGCCACTGCCAGAACTACGCCATATCCATGCTCCCCTCCGGGAAGAAGCGCACCACGTACAAGTCCCCGGAGGAGCTGGTGTCCATGTGCCGTGCGGAGCACCAGGACACGATAGCGTTCACCTACAACGAGCCCATGATCTGGTTCGAGTACATCCGCGACGTCATGGCCGCCGACCCCGGCCTCAGCCTCATACTGGTGACCAACGGCCTGGTGTCCAGGGAGCCGCTGCTGGAGCTGTGCTCCGTGGCGGACGCCATGAACATAGACATCAAGGGCTTCACCGACGAGTTCTACATGAAGGTCTGCGGCGCCCATCTGTCTGATGTGCTGGCATCGGCGAAGGCCGTGGCGGAGCAGAAGGTCCACCTGGAGCTGACCTACCTTGTGATACCTGGGTTCAACGACTCCGAGGACGAGGTCAGAAGGTTCTGCGAGTGGGTGCACGACGAGCTGGGAGAGGACATCCCGGTGCACTTCACCAGGTTCCATCCGGACAACCAGATGACCGACGTCCAGTGGACCCCGTTGGAGACGGTCCTGAGATGCAGGGAGATCGGCATGGAGTGCGGGCTCAGCTACGTGTACGTCGGGAACACCATGACCGAGGACGCCGACGACACCTTCTGCCCCGAGTGCGGCACGCCGGTGATCAAGCGCCTGGGGTACCTGGTGGACATCGTCTGCCTGGACGGCGACAGGTGCGGGTCCTGCGGGCACAGGATGAACATCGTCCGGCGATGCGGGTCTGGCCGCCTACGGTATATAGTGCCGATAGATTGGACGTCCCGACGCCGGCGGACGGCCTCCGATGCATCGGAGGGCCTCCTGCCGGCCCAGGACGTGCATGAATGACAAGATCAAGAAGAACCGAGACGCACAGTGCGCTCTCGATCCTGCCCGTTGCGGCTCTGCTCATCGTCGGATGCTCTCTGTGCATCGTTATGACCGGAGCCCCGGATTCCGACGGCGCCGCAGACGAGGCTTTCGATAGCGGAGATTACAGGTTCGCGATCCTCGGCGAGAGCCCGGGGTCCCGCACGGTGGAGCTGAAGGAATACATAGGCAGCGGGAACGAAGCGGCCATCCCCTCGACCGTTGACCACGACGGCGCCGCATACGAGGTGGTGTCGATAGGCGAGAACGCGTTCAGGGAGAAGCCGGGACTGAATTCGGTCACCATCCCGGACTCTGTGACGTGCATAGGAGACCGTGCGTTCTTCGAATGCACAGGCCTGACTGCCGTCAGCATCCTCGGCCCTGTGACGTACATAGGGGATTCCGCGTTCTTCGACTGCTACGTGCTGTCCTCCATCAACATCCCCGATTCTGTGGAATACATAGGATCGTCCGCGTTCTTCTACACGGGCCTCACCTCCTTCGCCTTCCCCGATTCGATCACGACCATCGAGGATTTCGTGTTCTACAGCTGCGAGAGGCTGGCCTCGGTCACCATCCCGGATTCGGTGACGGTCATCGAGAAGTACGCGTTCTGCGGATGCGGAGGCCTGACATCCATCACGATCCCCGATTCTGTGACATCCATAGAGGAGGGCGCGTTCGGCCATACCGGTGCGTCCTCGGTCACCATCCCGGGTTCGGTGGAGTCCATAGAGGACTACACGTTCTACTACTGCCAGAAGCTGACATCGGTCACCATCCCCGGCTCGGTGACATCCATAGGGAAAGGCGCGTTCGAGAACACGGGGCTGACCTCGGTCACCATCCCCGGCTCGGTGGAATACATAGGGGCCTACGCGTTCTTCGACTGCAAGTCGATGGAGAAGGCGGCATTCGGAGAACAGGTCTCCAGCATAGGGAACATGGCTTTCGGATTCTACAATGACGACAACGCTTCGGAGAGGACCGCGTTCTATGACGAGTACGGCGCGGCCCTGGACACCTCTGATGCCGGAGAGTTCCGGGGCAGGATGTTCACAGGGAATATGACGGAGATGACCAGGGAAGAGGGCTACGTCCTCATATTCGACCCCGGCAACGGCACGAGCCCCTGGGCGGAGACGCACTCCCCCGGCGCCAGCATCGCGAAGCCTGCGGATCCCGAGAAGAGCGGGTGCACGTTCCAATGCTGGGTGACGGCGGACGGCACGGAGTTCGACTTCGAGAACGATGCCATGCCCGAATCGGGCCTGACGCTCACGGCCCTGTGGAAGACTGGGGCGGC
>CAVHQB010000128.1:0-4682 GCA_963637895.1 Lachnospiraceae bacterium | reverse complement strand
GCTCGAACTTAACGTACTAAACCCTAGAGGACTGATTGTCATGGGTTATTTCAAGGACATCACTGACGAACAGAAACATGCCTTGGAAATAATAAGGCGTCAATTCTCACATATCGTCGATATCATCACATACAACGATCTGATCCAAAGAATTGACAACATGATTGCATTTCTAAAGGCCGAAAACAAAAGATCCAAGCAAAATTGAATGGTCGGAGTATGACTTGAAAACGGATACTCTCCCGGCATCTCGACGCAAACGATTATCGTCTTCTTTTCATACGACCCTCCATGGAAGACAGCATCCCCGATATCATCGAGCAGGCGAGGATCCTCCGCGAAGGCCCCGACAAGGACCCTGCGAGAGCCGCAGAGCTCCTCAGGACCGCCGCCGATTCGGGCGACATAGGCGCCGCATCCTCCCTAGGATACATGTACACCGTCGGAGAAGGCGTCCAGATCGACAGACAACAAGCCGAGAGATACCTCAGGACAGCAGCCGAAGGCGGCGACACCGCCGCCATGTGCAACCTCGGCGTCCTCCTCTCCGACCCCCAATGGTTCGACCGCGCCGCAGACCTCGGCAGCCTCAGGGGGATGAAGAACCTGGCATCCGCCTACGCCACCGGCATGGGCGTCCCCATGGACAAGGAGGCCGCCGCAGACCTCTATCAGAGGGCCGCCGGTCTCGGAGACGTCGACTCCATGGTCGTACTGGCGACGATGAAACGCAACGGCGACGGGATCCCCCAGGACCTCGAAGGCGCCGCATCCCTCTTCCGCCAAGCAGCAGACCTCGGAGACCCCGATGCCCAGTACGACCTCGCCATGATGCTCGACAACGGGGAAGGCATACCTCAGGACCGCGAAGAAGCGGAAAGGCTCTTCAGATGCTCCGCCGAGCAGGGCGACACCGACGCCTGCCTCTGCATCGGAGGCATATGCTATGAGAAAGGCGATTTCCAGGAAGCTGAGAAATGGTTCATGGACGCCGCCCTCAAGGGCGATGTCAAGGCCATGTACAACCTGGGCCTGATCTACATGGACGGCAATCTGGGAGAGCCGGACATCGGCAAGGCCGAGGAATGGCTCGAGTCCGCCGCCAGCGAAGGGTTCGCCTTCGCCCAGTCCATGCTCGGAACCATATGCATCAACCGCAAGGACGGCCAGAACGCTCAGAAATGGCTGGAGATGGCCGCCTCCCAAGGAGAGCCGGGAGCAATGTACAACCTGGCCGCCCTCGGCCTCTCGGGCCAGATAGAGATGGACGACAGGCGTGCGATGGAACTGCTCACGCAGTCCGCATCCGCAGGGATCCCCGAAGCGATCCAATTGCTATCGATGATCACCAAGGGATGATGTCCCTCAGCGAACCCACGACGGTGGTCTGAGGGGGCAGGCCGTCAGGCCTGCCCCCGCGGACCACGATGACGCAATCCACCCCTGCGGCCTCCGCCGCCAGGGCGTCGTTGGGGCTGTCCCCCACATACAGCACATCTTCTCTGTCGACATCGAAGGAAGACATCCCCTTCAGTATCGGCGCGGGGGACGGCTTGTGCTCCTCCGTCTCGTAGAACCCCACTATCGTCTCCGGGATGTCCGACATCCCATTGGCTTCCAGCAGGTCCTCTATCTTGAACCTCATCTTCCCGGACACGATCCCGACATGCTTCCCGTGATCCTTCAACGATCTCAGCACGTCCTCCGTCTCCGGGAAGGGCTCCGCCCCCTTGTACGCGTCCGACCTCACTATGTCCATGAACCTGTCCCTGTACGCATCGTACTTCGTCTCATCCGTACAATACAATCTGTACACCTGGTCCATGGACAGCCCCAGGCACTCCGAGAACCTCTCCCCGTTGTACTCCACGCCCAGCATGGGGAGAGAGGATCTCAGGATCGCCTCTATCCCCTTCCGGGTGTCGAACAGGGTGTTGTCGAAGTCGAACAGGTAAAGGGAGTATCCCCTCATCTCGTCGCCACGTAGATGTTCACCGCGCCGAAGGACTTGACATGATAGGTCGCATCGGCGAACCCGGCCTTGCGGAAGATCTTCACCATGTCCTCGCCGTAGGGGAAGCCCTCTATCGACGATGTCAGCCAGTCGTAAGCGGGCTGCTTGCCGTCGATGACCTTCCCCTTGTCGTACTTCCTGCCCTTCTTCTTGATCCTCTTCATGTAGATGTTGTAGAAGAAGCGCACGAACCCGTTGTCCGGCTTCGAAAGCTCCGCCACCACGACCTTCCCTCCGGGGGCCAGGACGCGGTGCATCTCGGACACCGCCTTCTGGATGTCGGTGACGTTCCTGAGCATGTATCCGGATGTCACCAGGTCGAAGGACCCGTCGGGGATGTCCAGGTTCAGGGCGTCGCCCTCCCTCCACTCGATCTTCACCGGAAGGTCCAGCTCCGATTCTTTTTTAGCGGCGAGCTCCAGCATCTTGGGGGTCAGGTCCAATCCCACCACGGTGGAGCCGGCGCCCGCGGTGCGGGCCACATGGAACGCTATCTCCCCCGTTCCCGTACCGACATCCAGGCACCTCTTGCCTTTGATGTCCCCGGCCTTCTTCATCATGTACTTGTGCCATCCCTGGACCATGTGCATGCTCATGATCTCGTTCATCTCGTCGTAGTAGTCGGCGATCTCGGTGAAGACGTCCTTCACATACGCCTCCTTGCCCTCGAACTGGACTCCTTTCTTGAGCTCTTCCTCAGCCATATCATATCACCGTTGGAATGTATTCCGATAGTAAGTACCCGGCAGCCAGCAGCACGCCGAAATGCCAGTTCAGTTTGAACGCCAATGGCACGAGCATGAAGCTCGCGTGGGGGTCCTCCGCGGCGTTCTGAGAGTTCCTGTACAGGACCCTCAAGTCCCACAGGGACAGCGCCGCCAGGGCGCAGCCCAGGGGGGCTGCGCCTGTGATGATCAGGACAGCGAGCACCGGGAACGCGATGCCGCACATGGCCCTGTACAGGGTCAATGCATGATCGTAGGACATGTGCCCGCACAGGGTCCCCACTCCCGCCTTCCTGTCCTCGTGGTAGTCCCTGGTCTCGTTCCCCGTGAGGACGGAGGTTATCAGGAACGCGTTGGGCAGGCTCAGGAGGAAGACCTCCCACGAGAAGATCTCGCCCGTGAGCACGTAATAGGTCCCCAGGGGCATCAGGATGCCCATCATCAGGAACACCGACGGCTGCCCCAGGCCGTAGTACTTGTACGCCGGGCCCACGGTGTACATCCCCGCTCCTGCAAGGCCGAGAAGGCCGTATATCAGGATGCCCCAGCCCACGTGCCATATGAAGGCCAGCCCTATGATGCAGGTCAGCCCGAGGCAGGCGAAGCCTGCCATGAGGACGTGCTTGGGCTTCAGGACGCCTGTGACGAGCTCCGGGGACCTGGTCTCGTTCTCCACCGTGTCCGTCCCTTTGGCGAAATCGCCGTAGGTGTTCAGGAGGTTGCAGGCCGACTGCAACAGGATGCCGCCTGCCAGGATCAGCAGGAACATCGCCCATCCGATGAGATCGAAGGGCTCTTTGCAGTATGCGACCACGCCTCCGATGAGGACTGGGACGATGGCGCCGTGGAGCGTCCACGGCCTGAACGCGTTCCACCACCCTGCCTTGACCTTCCTCACTCCGGGCATAATGAATGCCCGATGCAGGTATCCGTAATAAAGGGTGGTCTCAGAACCACGCATTTGCCGACGCGGGCGGAGCCCGTGCCAGGAGACTTTCCTGTTCTGGTTCCGACTCGATTATAAACCCCAGCCCCATAGTTGCGGACGATACGATGGCGTCTTCCGAGATAGACAAGCTGGACGACCTCCAGAAAGCGATCCTGTTCATCATAGGTTCAGCGGATGCTGCCGTGGACGAACTGCATCTTCAGAAGATGGCATTCCAGGCCCTGAAGGCCACCGAATTCGATCCCAGAGAGTTCGGCTTCCGCCCCGGACCTTATGGCCCCTGCAGCACTCGCGTCAGCGAGTGCGTGGAATCGCTCAGGGACATGGGATTCCTTGTAATCGAAGGCGAAAAGGCATCCATCATACCGGAGGCATCCGATGAGATCGCTTCCCTCGATCTGCCTGAAGCTGCTCGGTTCAGGATCGAGATGATAGTCGGATTCATCTCCGGATTGGACGAGGAGGAGCTCATCCTGATGACATGCACGGACGGAACGGAATCTGCCGACGGGCACTACCTGAAGGATTCAGAAGTCAAGGACGTGATCCTGAAGGATCGCGTGAACATCGCCATTCGGATGTATGGATCTCGGAAAGCCACGTTGGAGAGAGCATCCGAGCTTGCGGGAATGGACCTCCGCAACTTCGAAGACCTCGTTTTGGAAAAGGGCATCATGCGTTACGATTGATGTGCATGAAGGCGGTCGCATCCTTCGATCCCGTCCGGACCTCGGCGCAAGCCGAGGGCCGGGGGAAAGGCCCGCCGACCGCCATCTCGGGCTCCTGGCCGGGGCGGAGCCCCGGCCTGCAGCCCCGTTCAGAACAGCCCGAACACCTTCTCGGAGTACCCGAGCATGTCGTCCAGCGGCAGTCCGGCGATGAGCACGGCCTGGTCGTACATGATCTCCGCCATGGCCTTCGCCTTGTCCTTGTCCGAAGAGTACACCTCCTTGAACCTCGCATACGCCGGCGAATCGATGTTCACTTCCAGCAC
>CAVHQB010000127.1:0-4751 GCA_963637895.1 Lachnospiraceae bacterium | reverse complement strand
GTACAGCTCGATGTTGTAGATGTATTTCTGGGGTTCTGTCTCATTGTTGCACATTTTTTTCACCTGTGTTCAATCCATAGAGTATTCGTCCTCATCTTCGGGCTCGGACTCTATCTTGGAAATGGTTATCGAGATCCAGTCCCCGGGATTGACACCGAGCGCCCTGAACTCCTTGGTCAGGTTGATGGACAGCGAGTTGCCGTTGTTCACCACGGGTTTCTGCGTAGAGATGGTGTTCATCTCGACGCTCATTCGTCTTCACCTCTGCGGTACACGACGTCCTCGAACTTCATCCACTTCGGATAGTTCCCGGCCGCCAGCTTGCGCAGGTGTGCTTTCGTCGCGGAGTCGTACTTGTCGGGGTCGGCGAGACGCGCCTGCGCCTCCGACCTCAGCCACTCCTTGACGCGAGGGGAGAATGTCCTGATGGAATCCATCCCCATAGGTGTCATCATATCGCCGTAATATATATGTCTGGATAGAGGCGCCCCGGACAGCTTGGCCACATCGACGCGCCCGCCGTATGCGATGCGGTCGAATATGAGCATGTTCGCATATTTGGCCTGGAATCCGGTCACGTCGGCCTCGGCCGCCCATGCCCTGAACATGGCGTAGGTCATGATGGCTCCGGCGATGGTCGTCGAGGCGTAGGTGTGCTTGTAGTCCTCCATCAGATGCTTGGCGAGGTCGGGGATCTCGTTGAAGGAGGTGACGTTGGACGCCTTCTCCCACCACTCCTTCTCGAACTCATCGAGCCACTTGTTCTCATCGAGCGGTTCAACAGTCATCCTTCGTCCTCCTCCTGACCTTGGTGGAGTCCAGCAGGTAGTTGCCGAGCTCCTGCGCCTGACAGTCCGTCAGGTGCATGGCGATTGACCCGGTGCCCGCCTTGACGCACAGCACGGTCACGGGCTCCTCGTATGCGGTGCCGTTGAACGGCCTGTAGCGTCCGCGCGAGACATGCGCGGAGACGCTGTTCAGACCGTCCGTGGTGCCTATATCCTTCATCTCGTATCTCGATGCCATTCTCATTCCTCCTTCTTATCGTATTTCCAAGGGTCGCACTCCTTGCGGGTGTCGAGGTCGACCTTCCTGAGTATCTCCGCACAGACGCAAGCATCCTCCATGAGTCTGTTGGTCGCCTCGATGAATTCGTAGTCGAACTTCCCGAGGTCGAACTTCCCGAGGTTGCTGATCTCGTCCATGATATGCCTCAGATGGGAGTTGGCCGCGGCGACGGTGGTGATCCTGCGATACTCCGCGGACGGCTTCAGCTCCTTTATGGTCTGGTGGATGGACTGGATGGTGTTGCGTATCTCCTCTTTCAGCCTGTCCTCGAGCTCCTCCGACTCGTCTTTCTTGATCTTGAACTCGTCGTCTTTTTTCATCGTATGACATTGTATGACGTCCTGATATTTAACCATCATGCTTCACTCCTCGGAATCGGCCTGTTGAGCCTGTAGACGGACGGATGGGTCCCGTATATCCTGGATATCCACCCATCATACCTCAGCCTGGAGACGATGCTCTGGATCTCCCTGACGTCCACATGCTCCAACTCCTTGGAGATCTCGCTCGCTCTGATCCCGGCGGGCCCGGCGGTCTCCACCAGGTCCAGAACGGCACGCATATCGTCCGGCATGCGATTATAGGGCCTCGGCATAGCACAGCTCCCTCCAATCCTTGCCCTCCTGCGTCAGCGTATATCTCCTCCTGTCGCTGGACATGGAGGAGGGTGTCACCAACCCGGCGTTCACGAGCTTCATGACGGTGCTTCTGGCAGTGGTGAGGTAATACCCCGCATCCCGCTGTCTGAAGAAATTCGCCATGGTCTTGCGGTTGTTCGACAGGTAGAACGCCACCTCGCGGATGGTGGAGTCGGGGTGCTCATGCAGTACGCAGAGGACATTATAGTCATTCTCCCGATACTCCGTCGGTCTTGTTCCGATCATCATATCCTTTCCCTCAGTTCTTCATTTGAAGAGGTTTGAAGAGTTTTGAAGAGTTTCACAACCCGTATCTCGTACGGATCGCGTCGATCTGCCCTTGAACATTCGCCATCTCGGATTCTATCCCGACGATGGCCTTATCTTCCATGTATCCCCACAGGTACACAGTCACTGCGATGCACAACATCACCACGACGCAGTTCGTCGCGATGTATGCCTTGTCGATCCATGGCCTGTTCCCGCTGTATCCTATGACGGAGTCGAAGAATAGGAACACAGCACACAATGCGAGGAATGTGCCGAATATCATGACCACGATGAGCAGGATCCTGTCGGACATGACTGTCGTACTCACATGCGCCAGATCGTATTGGAGTTGGGATAGCTGTCCCTGCAGCTCCGTGAGGCGGAGACCGTCCTCGACGGTGATGGTGACGTCGGTCATTCGTCATAGACCTCCCAGTCATCCGCCAGCATGTCCGTCTGGCTTGCCAGCCAGGGCACCCTGCAACGGGGCGCGAACGGGTTGTCCGACTTCAGCCTGTACGTATCGATGTAGATGAACGGCCCGGTCATGTCATCGGGACTGACCGTGCTCTTCGGCCTGCATATGGCGATGTAGATGCCCTCGCCGTTCCAGCCGATCCTTCTGCACTTGGCGCCGAATTTCATGGCGCGTAACGCTTCTCCGAAATCCAAGTAATCACCTCGTATTACTATGTCAGACAAATGAAGTTAAAATATAAAATGGTTTGTGAAAAAGAGGTTTCAGCGGTCGGTGGAGCCGAACCCGCCCGTGCGCTTCTCGGTCGGGATGTCCTCGTCCGCGAGATACAGCACGGGGACGAAGATGCCCTGCGCATACGCCGTGCCTCTGGGGATCATGACGTTCCTGTCCGCCGTCAGCTTGCATCTGATCTCGCCCCTGTAGTCGGGGTCGATGACCCCCAAGGTGTTGGAGAGCCTGACCGCGTACTTGAACCCGAGGCCGGACCTCGGCACCATCATGAGCATCCAAGGCGTGAACACGGGGGCGGCGTCCTTGCCGACGAGGAACTCCGACCCGTCCAGATACACTCCGGTGCCGAACTCGGTCCACTCGCCGGGCTTGAGTGCGATGTCCATGGGTGCGAAGAAGTCGTACCCTGCGGACTGCATCGTCGCCCTCTTGGGCTTCTTGATACCATCTTCCACCTTCATGGTCACCACTCCGCCTTGTGGGGACTGCGCACCCCGGTGCGCATGGACAGTGCCATGCGCTTAAGCACGGTCTCCACGGCCTCGTTGAGGTTGCCCTTGAGCCACCTCTCGGAGAACTCCTTCCACACCTTCTCCGCCTCCTCCTTGGAGGAGTCGCCGGACATGTAGTAGTCGTACTTCTCCAGCATCACGTACTCGTCACGGAGCATCTCCGCCAGGAGCGGGTTCTCGCGCTCGATCTGCTTCGCCCAGTCCAGTATATTGTACAGCGGAGCCGAACCGTAGTCCGTCAACGTGCCTCCGGACATCGGTCCACCTCCTCCGGGTCATCGAGACCGAGTCTGTCCAATACCTCGTCCATCTTCTTCCACATCTCGTCCACTCTCTCGTACATGTCATAGTATATCTTGTAGAGCTCTCCGGAGACGAACCGCAGGGATTCGCACTCGCTTTCGGTGAAGCTTTTCGGAGCAAGATCCGGCAGGGCCAGGAGCATGCCTCTTGCATCCTGCACCCATGAGGCACGTGCGACCATGTATGCCGTTTTCCTGGTCGCCGTATCCCTGACCCACGTCAATTCCCTGCACCGCGCCTCTTTGATCTCTTCGCTTTGAACAGAATCGTCTTCGGCCAGGGCGGAATACTTTTCCCAGATCGCGCACTCGAGCTCTTTGTGGCATTTTCTGGCAACGGACACCAGTTCTGTGACGTGTCCTATGCACCTTTCAACAGCCGGTTCTATCTCGGGTACGCAATATTTGAGCGACTCTATGTTGAGGAGTTGGGCCCTCGCACTGTTCGCCTGGTCGACGATGGCCAGCATCAAGCCCAGACTGTACAGATCGCCTCTCCAGTCCTCGATGGCCTTCTTCCTATCCTTCTCGGACTCCGTCACCATCTGACGACCTCCACCTTCTCGCCCTCCAGACTCTTCTTGATGATGTCGGTGCTGGACGGCATATTGTCGCGCTCCAGCACGACGAGCTTGGGGCGGTTGGACTCCGGGATCCTGGACAGGATCTCCTCCGCGTTGGTCCTCGTCTCGGAGGAGCAGACGAGCACGTCGGTCCTGCTCCACCACGCCGACGCCCTCCTCCCGGTCTCGGGCTGCAGGGGCCAGATGTCGAACTGGTCCTCGTCCAGCCCGTGCTCGCGGGTGAGGTAGCGCTTGACGTCCGCGCACCTGCGCTGGAAGGCCCTCACCGGGACCTCCTTGTCCTTGAAGTAGGACATGTCGTCGGTCACGTAGACCGACAGGTGCCTGAAGTCCTCCATCTCGCGCACCGCGACGCTCAGAAGCTTCTTGTGCCCATCCGTGAGAACATTGTACGTCCCCGCCACATATACTTCGTATGTCATTGAATCACCCATGCCAGCGCCATGATGGCCAGTATCTGGACCATGTGCACCGTCTGATCCTGTAAGAGGTTTATCCGCAGTCTGTTGGCCTTGAGGTCGTCGATGTATGCATGGAGCAGTCCGTTGGCGACGATGGCGCAGAACAGCACGGGAGAGAAGTCTTGGTAGTATATTATCATTAGCGGGAGGGAGATCATGATGGACCAACCCATCCCGTGCAGGAGGAGCACCACGAGGTAGTCC
>CAVHQB010000126.1:0-4766 GCA_963637895.1 Lachnospiraceae bacterium | reverse complement strand
CCGTGGTGACCAGCGTCCCCATGACCTATCTGGAATGGTCGTCCTCCACCGACAGGGAGTACACCTTCCGCCCGGTATCCGCATCCCTCCCGATCTCCACGAAGTCTATGTCCCACTGCATGTTGGGGACCGCCGCGCACGTCCGCATCGTATGCGGAACCGGCCTTGCGCTCACCGGCCCGTACTCCGCTCTCTCCAGCGCTTTCGCCACGGTCTCCACCGAAGCGTCCACTCCCGACATGGCCTTGATCTTGCGCGCCCCGATGTTCTTCCTGAACGGCTTCCCCTTCTCCTCCTTCACGCGCTCGAAGACCTCGTCCACCTTGGAGCACTTCCCGGGTGCCGGACCGGGCCTCCTGGACCTCACAAGATCCTCATGCCCCTCTCTGAGCACCATCGTCCTGTTCCCATCCGCATCCGGAGGGCCCTCCTCCAGGAGCCTCTCGGCCCAGATGCGCACGAACTGATGGCTCACATCCCCTATCTCCGCCGCCGCGGCGCGCAGGGACATCCCGTCCTGAACATAGGACGCCGCCCTGTAGCGCTTCTCCTGCCAAGCAGCCTCCCTCTCCGATCTCCCGTCCTGCTCCGGAACACTGCCGCCTCTTGTCATGATGGACAGGAAATAAGTCTATGCTCTTAATAAGTTAATCCAGTATGGGAAAGGCGGATCCGGCAGGCCCGTCGTCACATCAGAAACGGTTCGATCCGCGTAAAGATATCTACTCTACAGGTCACGAGCATGGACCTTCTCATTCCCTGCCTTCGAGCTCCCCCTCCAGGTCCATGTACAGCTCCTCCAGCCTCGCCCTCATCTCCTCGTCGGGCTCCCACATCCCTCTGCCGACGGCCTCCAGCAGCCACGACACAGTCTCGTGCATCGCATACGGGTTCGCATCCCTGAACCACTCCGAGTTCTCCTCGTCGAAAAGGAACCTCTCCGCTATCCCCCTGTACATCCACGGATCCACTATCCCCGAAGTGGCATCCCAGGCGAACACGTACTCCGCCATGTTCGAGATCTCCTCCGCGCCCTTGAACCCGTGCGGCTTCAGCCCCTCGACCCATTTCGGGTTCAGGACCTTGCTGCGGAACACGTAGCGGCCCTCCTCGTCGATGGTCCTCGTCTTCACATTGGAAGTGTCCGCAGAGCACCCTATCACCGACATCGGCATCCTCCCGGACACCGATCTGACAGCGGCGTTCAATCCTCCCAGGTCGTTGTACACATCGTCGTTGTCCAGCATGTCGTACTCCCTGGAGACGCTGTTCTTCACCGTGACCTCCATGGACTCCAGCCTGCGCCTGAAGGCCTCCGGGCAGCGCATCCCCTTCCTCCCTCCGCCGTAGGCGTACTCCCCGTAGCTCCTGTACACCGCGCCGATGTCGGACACGTCCTTCCACTCGGAGGTCCTTATCAGGATGTTCGTTCCCGACCCGTAGGTCCCCGGAGCATCGCCGAAAACACGTATCGCAGCGTCCTCCCTGGCCCTGTCCTCCGGGATCCCCTCGGATATCGATCTGACGATGTCCGCGCGGATGCTGGCCCTCAGGCAGTTGTCCTCGTCGGACTCGTCAAGGTCCGACACCATCCTCACGGCGCGGTCGATCAGCTCCACCAGGTTCGGGAAGGTGTCCCTGAACAGCCCGCTTATCCTCACCGTGACATCTACCCTTGGCCTCCCCAGCTCGGACATCGGTATGGCCTCGATGTCCCTGACCCTTCCCGCCGCCCCTGTCCAGACCGGGCGGACGCCCATCAGCCACAGGATGTACGCCACATCGTCCCCTCCGGTCTTCATGGTGTCCGTGGCCCAGACGACGATCCCCACGCTCTTCGGATAGGACCCGTGCTCCTGCAGATGCCTTTCCAGCATCTGGTCGGCCATCCTCTTCCCGACCTCCCAGCTGGAGCGCCAGGGGATGGCGTCCGGGTCCAGGGAGTAGAAGTTCCTGCCTGTGGGCAGGAGCTGCGCCCTGCCGCGGGTGGGGCATCCGGACGGGCCGGGCTCGATGTACCTCCCCTGCAGCGCGTCCATGACGCTCCCGATCTCGTCGCCCATCCTGCAGATGGCGGGATGGAGGAACCCGCAGACGAACGACACCGCCGATGCGATGGTCCCGTCGTCAGACGGGAACATCGACTCGGCGATGGCCAACGACTTCTCCGTATCGTAGCCGGCATCGTGGACCGCCGCTATCAGAGAATCCGTGTCCGCCTCTATCGAGTCCAGCACCATGCCGTTGGGCATCCCCGATACGGGATCCACGGCGGAAGGGTCGTTCAGCAGATCGTTGAACCCATATCCCCTCGACCTCGCTACCGCCCCTCTCAGCGACGGCACGTCCCCGTTGTCAAGACGGGTCAGGGAGTAGACCATCTCCTTCATCCTGTCCCCTTCGGGGACCTTCCCGAGCACGTGCAGCCCGTCCTTGATGAGGTTCTCCTTCAGGTCTATGACGTAATCGTAGAGGTCGTCGGCACGGGACGCGAGCTCCTCGTCGGAGCATCCGACGGGGATGCGCAGGTCGTTCCCGATCTCCGTCTCCTCGACCTTTATCCTCAGTTCTTGCAGGATGACCTCCCGTTTGTCGTTCTGCAATTGCGTTTCCGCAGCCATGAGCCTCTGCAGGATGGACTCCAGCTCCTCCAGCTCGTCGTAGCCGCCCGCCCTCGTCATGGCAGGGATCATATGGTCCACTATCACCGCCGAGGCGCGCCTCTTGGCCTGCGTCCCCTCTCCGGGGTTGCCTATGATGTAGGGATAGATGTCCGGGATCGAGTCCAGGACGTAGTCGGGGCAGCATTCCGACGACATGGCCACGCTCTTCCCGGGAAGCCATTCCAGCGTCCCGTGGGTGCCCACGTGGATGACCGCGTCCGCTCCGAAGGAGTGTCTCAGCCAACGGTAGAACGCCAGGTACTGATGGGGCATCACTATCCTCGGGTCGTGGTAATCGGCCTGGCTGTCCCTGCCCCTGTCAGGCTGGAAGCTCACCAGCACCCTGCCGAACCTGATGCCCGGGACCACGATGTCCTTGCCGACGGTATGGAAATCCCCCGGAGGCTCTCCCCAGCCCTCCACGATCCTCTCGCGGGCTGCCGGAGGCAGCCCCGAGAGCCATCCCTTGTACTGTTCCGGAGGGACCAGGTCCAATGCGCGTGCGCGGACGGCCTCGTCGGAGGTCCAGTCCATGTCGTTGGTCACGCCCGCCAGGAGCATGTCCACCAGCTCCCGGGACGTCTCCGGGATCGAATCCCCCACATCGTACCCGTCGTCCCTCATCCTGTGGAGCAGGCTCACCACACTCTCGAAAGTGTCCAGCCCCGATGCCCCTCCCGCATTGGCGGTCTTCGGAGGGTACATGTACAGCAGTATCGCCACGTTCCTCTCGTGATTCTCCTTCTTCCTGAGCCTCGCCCAGTTCACCGCCAGGTCCGCCACCCTTCCGGGGCGGTCCTCCAGCGGCTCGGCCATGTAGGAGCCGTCGGGATCCTTCTCGGTGCTCCCGCAGGCCGTCGAGATTATCTGCCCGTCGAACTCCGGATGCGCTATATCATAGGCAATCTCGGAAGCCGTCAGCCCGTTGATATCGTCCCTCCATCTGTCGGCGGAACGGAACGACGTCATGGACTGTATCACGGGGACCCCGTAGTCCAGGAAGAAGTTGTCTTCCGAGACCTGCTCCCCCTCCCCCGGGTTGGCCACCAGGATCTGGGAGAAGCTCATCAGCTCGATGATGGAATCCAAGACAGGCTCCCCATCTCTTGTCAGATCCTCCCTCATTATGGCCGCCGTCCCCTTGGCTCCGGGCACCTTGTCCTCGGAGGCGAACATGAACAGGGGCACGGCGTTGGCGCCCCTGGACTCCACCTCCTCTATCAGCGCGTCCACGTGACGCGTGTTGCCGGAGACCCATTGGCTCTGGTAGAAGAATATGCCCACCGTGGGCTTGGACAGGTCCAAGGAGTCGATGTAGCGGCCGATGTCGATGTCCTCCAGGCCGGGACGGTATATCCCCTGCGGAGGGTTGTGGTGCGGCTCGGGGACCTCTATATCAAGATGGTCGAACTCCCTCAGGCACCATTTCATCAGCGTGGTGAAGTTCTCATCGCCCCCCAACCTGAGGCAGTCCCCGCACAGATCGTATCCTTCATCGGAGCATGTGAACAGCCCGCGGAACGCATCTGTCACAGCCTGCTCGGTGCATTCCAGCAGGGCGCAGACGCTGTAGTCCCTCAGCACCTTCTCCAGACGGTCGAACCTCTTGAAGTACGAGGTGTCCCCGTGGACCTTCAGCGTGACCATGTCCGCCGAAGCGATGATCTTCAGGGCCGCCGCCAGCGCGACGGGGTCGTCGTCCAGAGCGGAGGCGTCGTAGCAATGGAAATCTATATCGAAATCAGACCGGAGCCTGCGGACGGCGCCGTTCATCATATGGCTGTCCTTGGTCCCGATGGAGATGTGGACTAGTCTCATCTCACCACACCGACTTCTTCCTCTGCTTGTACAGGAAGTACAGGAACAGAGGGCTGCCGATGAGCGCCGTGATCACTCCCACCGGCAAGACGGAAGGGAGCATGCGCACTATGCAGTCGGAGCCCACCACCATCAGCGCTCCTATCAGCGCGGAAGCGGGGATCAGGACCTTGTTGTTGCTGCCGACGAACAGCCTGGCGATGTGCGGCGCGACTAGGCCGACGAACCCGATGGTCCCCGTGTAGCACACAGCCACCGCAGTCGCGACGGAGATCATGACGAAGC
>CAVHQB010000125.1:0-4795 GCA_963637895.1 Lachnospiraceae bacterium | reverse complement strand
TGTGGGACGTGGACCCCGAGACGCTGGAGAAGCTGAAGGAGATCTACCTCGACCTAGAGGAAAAGGTGGAGGAAATCAACGATAGAGGTTGAGGTTCTGTAATCCGTCGGGGTCCTGGGTTTATCTATTAGCAGGATTATTCATCCAACTGGAGATATAATGCAGATTAAAGTAGATGGCGTGGAGTTCTCCTACTCCAGCACTCAGGTCTTGGACGGAATTTCCCTGGATATGACTGGTCCGGGATTCTTCTCGATCCTCGGACCCAACGGTGTCGGCAAATCCACGCTGATCCACTGCATAAACAAGATACTCCAACCCACATCGGGTTCAGTGTTCATAGACGGAGACGACGTCAAGGACATCTCCATCAAAGAGCTGGCCAAGGAGATAGGGTACGTTCCGTATTCTGCGAACGATTCCTTCCCTCTGACCGTGGTAGACACGGTCATGATGGGCAGGCACCCTCATGCCAAATGGAACACTCTGGACAAAGACCTGGACATAGTCTACGACACCCTGAAGATGCTCGGGATATCCCACCTCGCCATGAGGCAGTTCAACGAACTGTCCGCCGGGCAGCATCAGAAGGTCATGTTGGCAAGAGGGCTGGTCCAGGAGCCTAAGATCCTTCTGCTGGACGAACCGACATCCAATCTTGACATACGCCATCAGCTGGATGTCACCAAGATGCTCAAGCGCCTCTCCATCGAGAAGGGGATCCTCATCATCATGATCAGCCACGACATCAACATCGCGGCGAAATATGCGGATCAGGTCATCCTCATGTATCAGGGGAAGGTGTTCGACGTCGGCACGCCCACCGAAGTGATCACAGAGGACAACCTCAGGACGGTCTACGGCGTCACGTCGAAGATCATCATGGATGAGGACCGCCCGCACGTGATCCTGAAGGATTCCCTACCGATGAGCATCGATGCCCACCCCTCCGCGGCGATGGCTGCGGCAAGGAAGAGAGGAGCGTCTGATGCGGACACCGAACCCTCGGACAGCCTGGGCCAGGAGTCTTGAAACGATTCAAACGGAGTCTGCCGGAGATTCGATCGAAGCGATTGGATGTATAATCCATACAAAATCGCCGGCGGATGGAGGTTTAGATACAATGGAAAAACAGAAAACGATGATCATAGCGGTCGTCGTGGTCGCAATAGTCATCATCGCTGCCGCAGCAGTCGCTCTGGGCAACGGCAACAGTTCGAAGAACTCCGACGCTGCCATCGCATCCCAGCTGCAGATCAAAGGCAACGCGAACGATGACTACACCATCGACGACAAGGACATGGCCATCCTGAAGGACATCATGGCCGGCAAGAAGGACATCAAAGACTACCCCCTCGCAGACATCGACGGGGACAACGTGATCACAGACAAGGACATACAGCTCCTCCAGGACCTCATCGACAGGAAGACCGGAGCCACGGTCTACGTCATCTGCCAGGACAGGAGCGGAGCCACCACCACAGTCACCTGCACATACCCCATCAGGAACGCAGTGCCCATAGGAACCAACATCCAGGAGTCCCTCCTCTACGCCAATGCAGGCCAGTACGTCGCAGGATACTTCGTCAGCTCGTATGACACGGTCGAGGCATCGATGTCCTCGGCAACCGACCTCGGCGGATCCGCAAGGGACATCTCCGATGCTGCTTGGAAGAACTTCATGACCCTCGACGGAAGCCTCTCCGACGGAGTCGGAGCCCTCGTCGTGGATTACAGCGATATCGCACGCATCACCGATGCACGCGAGGCAGACCTCAATGCCGCCGGAATCCCCATGCTCATCTACTCTCCCGCCGACGCCGAGAGCGAGATCACCACCACCCTCACCCTCGGGTTCCTCTTCGGAGGAGACTGCGAGAAGATGGGAGTCGACTACGCCCAGAAGAGCTGGAACGTCATCAAGCAGGTCAAAGACAAGGTCGGAGGCCTCGCTGACAAGGACAAGGCCAGCTTCATCAACTGCACGATGTACATCTACATCTGCCAGAACGACTCGACCTTCAACACCAGCTCGGCCACCGCAGGCGGAATCGCGTACTACAAGGTCAACTCCGACTTCGCCAAGACCTATTCCGGATCCGGTTCCGTCAAGATGGCGAGCACCGAGGCGCTGTCCAACTACACGGACATCGACACGATCCTCAACAACCGTTCGATGGACTGGGGACTGAGCGAGGACGAGGTCACGGCACTGATCATAGACGTCTGGGACCACGACAACAAGGGAACCTCCTCCACCGAGTACTTCAAGGGATTCGAGGACAGGCTCTTCTACGTCAACAACCTGCTCCCCGGAGCAGTCAAGGTCGCATACATGGCTCACGCCCTGTACGGAAGCGACTTCTCCAGAGAATGGGCCGACTCGGTCCTCCAGGACTTCATCGACCTGGGAACGAACCCCCTGGATGGACAGACCCTCGATTCCATCGTCGCGTTCATCGAGCTCGACGACTACAAGAAGGCGACAGCCTGATCTTAGCGGGGGCCCGGCCCCCGCGTCTTCTCGGAATTGATATCATGGATGAGCTGCCCGACGGGATGACCAAGGAGCAGATGGTGTCCGAATACCATAGGGCCATAGCGAAGAAGCTGGCCCTGCTGGCGGTCAGCATCGCGGGGATCGTCCTCTTCATCGGACTCCTGTCCCTGTCCAACTTCGAAGGGATAGGGCTGAAGGAGACGTACAGCATAATCTGGAACCACATCTGCGGGAACGAGTACCCGCTGAGGTCGACGGAATGGTGGGCGGACCGCTACATCTGGAACACCGCCATGCCGCACGCCCTTGCCGCCGTCATAGCGGGCGCAGGCCTGGCTGTGTGCGGGACCATGATGCAGTCCATGATGTCCAATCCTCTGGCCGATCCGTACAGCACGGGGATATCGTCCGGAGCATGCTTCGGTGCGGTGGCCGCGATCATCGTCGGGATAACGATGACGAGCGTCACCGGAGAGATGGGGATCGTGACCAACGCCTTCATCGGAGCGTTGATCCCGGCCCTCCTGATAGTCTTCCTTTCGCAGAGGATCCACATGACCCCTGCGACGCTGATCCTCTTGGGAACGGCGATCTCGTACTTCTTCAATTCAATGATAACATACATGATGGTCACGACCGACGCGGACACGCTGAAGAGCGCATACATGTGGCAGATCGGCAACCTCGACGGGACCACCTGGAGCTCGCTGCCCATCATGTTCGCAGCCACGCTCATAGGCTCGATAGCCGTGATGATGGTGTCCAACAAGCTGAACGTCATGACGCTCGGAGAGAACAGCGCCATCAGCCTCGGGGTGGATGTCCAGAAGTTCAGGACCTACTGCCTCATCCTCATGTCCGTCATGACGGCGGCCATCGTGTCCTTCACAGGGATAATAGGATTCATCGGACTGGTGGCGCCTCATATCGTGAGGATGGTCATAGGGTCCGACAACAGGTTCGTGGCCCCGATATCCATGGCCGTCGGAGCCCTCCTTCTGCTGATAGCGGACTACATAGCGTTCGAGCTGTCCGACATCCCCGTCGGAGTGATCATGAGCATCATCGGAAGCCCTGTCTTCTTCGCATTGATCATCTACCAGAGCCGCAAGCCGGGGGTGATCTATTGAGCTCCGGCGACAACGACCCGTTCAAAGCGGAATACAGGAACGCCAACCGCAAGAAGATGCTCTTCATCCTGCTGCTGACCCTCCTAGCCATAGGCTCGTTCTTCCTGACGCTCGGCTTCGGCGTGTACGACATCACAGTCGACCGCGCCATCCAGACGTTCTTCGAGCATCTCTCTGGAAACATAACGAACGAGCGCGACGACTACTACATATGGACAGTACGCACGCCCAGGGCCATAGGCGCCCTGATAGTCGGCGCGGGCCTGGCCGTGGCCGGTGCCATCATGCAGAACAACTTCAAGAACCCCCTGGCAGACCCTTACACCATGGGGATATCGTCCGGAGCGTTCCTCGGAGCCACGCTCAGCATCACCCTGGGGATCTCAATATTCCCCTTCCTCGACGGGATCAGCTCGACAGTGACCAACGCGTTCATCTTCTCGCTCATCCCGGCCGCGGTGATCATCATAGTGACCAGGATCAGGAACCTGACTCCCGTGGCCATGATTCTCACGGGTATAGCGGTCATGTTCCTGTTCTCCTCTATAACGCAGGTCATCATGGTCACGTCCCCGTCCGAGACCCTCGCCAGCGCATACGAGTGGAGGGTCGGTTCCCTGAGCCCCCTGAAATGGGATTACCTGCCTGTGATGGCCGCAACCGCAGTGTCCATGATCGCATGCCTCTGGTTCCTCTCGTCGAAGCTCAACATAATGTATGCCGGAGACAGGGCGGTCCAGACGTTCGGCGAGAAGGCCGGAAGGATAAGGATCGTCACCCTCCTCCTGGCATCCATCCTCACAGCAGGCATGGTATGCTTCACCGGGACTATCGGATTCATCGGGCTCGTAGGCCCGCACGTCGCAAGGATATTCGTTGGATCCAACAACCGCTACCTCATCCCTGCTTCTGCGGCCTTCGGAGCTGCATTCGTGATATTGGCGGACACCATAGCAAAGGTCAGCGGGCCCAACGGGCTGCCCGTGGGAGTCATCTGCTCGATGATCGGCGGGCCGCTGTTCATCTGGATCCTGATCAAGCAGAGGAAATCCGCCTGGATGTGAAACCCCTTCGATGCTAGACACAAAATAGAAGGTTCATTCCATGAACGACGACATCATTGTTATCAGAAACCTTGTCAAGCGCTTCGGGGACAAGACGGCCA
>CAVHQB010000124.1:0-4806 GCA_963637895.1 Lachnospiraceae bacterium | reverse complement strand
TCTGCAACAGCCTTGACATGTGTCCCGCCCCTTCTATCGCCGGTCACACACGAGGACGATATAATGCTTCTGTCCCGGCATGACCTTCCTTTCGACAGTGCACCGGCTCCCGCCGTTGCAAACGTGTATCACGGACCGCCTTTTCCTATAAACGGATTCCTGAAAAATCTGCATCAGTGAAGTTTAGTTCCCTAAAATATTTGCATCAAATCATTTTTTTCATATGAATAATCTGCAATAAAACAGATTTTTATCCTGAATTATCTGCAATAAATCACAATTTTCATCTTAAAAATCTGCAAAGATGATATACATCCACAACCTGGCCCGACTCATGTTCCGTCGCAAGGCAATGGACAAGCTCATCGAATGGAAGTCCGATCCGAGTCACAAGTCCCTGCTCGTCTGCGGTCAGCGCCAAGTGGGCAAGACCTCCCTGGTCCTCGAATTCGCGAAGACCTATGAGCACAGCGTCTACATAGACCTCAGCAAGGACGAGCCCATGAGGAGGATCTTCGACGGGAACATCGAACCCGATAGGATAGTGCAGTCCATAGAGATCCTCCATCCGGATGCCGAGCTGCATCCCGGGAACAGCCTGATCATCCTCGACGAGGTCCAGAGGTGCCCCCGTGCGAGGACCTCCCTGAAGCCCTTCACCGAAGACAAGAGGTACGACGTCATCGCCATCTAGCCTCACGACAACCTCATGGACAAGGTCGAGAGCCCGGCATCGTTCCCCATGGGATACGTGAACATCCTCAAGATGCACAGCATGGATTTCGAGGAGTTCCTCTGGGCGCTGGGGTACAGCGAAGAGCAGACCGGCTCCATCAGGAAGGGCATCCACGACCGCGAGCCCCTGTCCGATTTCATAGTGGACTTCTTCCAGGAGCGCTTCTCCTGGTTCATGATGACCGGGGGGATGCCCAAGGCGGTGTCCGCATTCGCGGACAAGGAAGGGATCAGAGAGGTGGGCCGCATCCAGAAAGTCATAATCTCCTCGTTCAAGCAGAGCTCTGTGAACTGCATCGGACCGCGCAACCCCGGCAAGATCCTGAAGTGCGTCGACTCGCTCCCTCGCCAGCTGTCCACGGCCAGCAAGAAGTTCACGTGGTCCCGCATCGATCCCGGCGGCCCGGGATCCAGGATGGGGGCCAGGACCTATGAGGAAGCGATGTACTGGATGAAGGAGAGCGGATTCCTGAACGTATGCGAGAAGATCCTCAAGGTGGACCCGTCCATATCGCTCTTCAGAGACCCGTCCTGCTACAAGCCCTACGTGTCCGACACGGGGCTGCTGGTGAGCCTCATGGGCCCCGAGGCCCTGAAAGCCGCTTACATGATGGAATGGGGGTTCGCCAACAGCGCCCTGACGGAGAACGTCGTGGCCGAGTGCATCATGAAAGCGGGATACACGCTCGGATACTGGATCCAAAGGAAGGATCCGGGCAGGATGGAGCTGGACTTCCTCATCCCCATGGGCCTGGAGAGAGCCGCGATCGAGGTCGATTCCGGCAAGCACAGGGAGATCCCTTCGCTGTCGAAGACGATCGGAGACGACAGGTTCGACAGGAGGATATCCTTCGGGACCACGGACATCCGTGTTGACGAGGACGGCATCGAGCACTACCCGTTCTTCGCGGCTGCGTTCATAGACGAGATGCAGGCGCCCGTGCCCGACCTGATGTTCTGAGCATCGCAGCCTGCGGTACCAGAACACGCCGTAGCACTTGCACGGGGCCCCGCACTCGGGGCAATGGTGGCCTTCGGGGGAATCGACCATCCGGTTCCAGTACCCTTGGATGGATATCGTCTCCTCCAGGCCCATCCCCTTCAGGATCCCGGCGATGTTGGTCCTGCCGGAGAAGCTCTTCCAGGCCATGGCGCAAACGATGTCGCATCCGCGGGACCTCATCTCCTCGACGCACTCCCTGCACATCTCGGTGCCGATGCCCTTCCCCTTGTGCTTGGGCGAGACGGAAACGGAGTCCAGGATGCCCGTGAGACGCGATGACAGCACGGCATCCCTCTCGGGGCAATCTGGGAGCCCCAGCACTTCGGGCTCTAGCTCGGGGCCGAAAACCCTGCAAATCGCGAACCCTGCGACCTCCCCGTCCTCCACGGCGACCATGCAGAACTGGTCCTCGGACCCTATGGCGTCCAGGAAATCGCCCTCGTCCAGGTAGTCGGAGCCCAGCTCGGTGCACGAGATCTCCAGCGCCTGCGGGATGTCCCCCGCCTCGATCATCCTGAACCCGGTCACAGCCCCAGCTCCTTCATGAGCTCTGCACGCTCCGCATCGGTCAGGTCCCTGTACTTGCCCACGGGGATGTCCCCCAGCTCGATGTTCATGACCCTGACCCTGACGAGCCTGGTAACGGTGTATCCGAAATGGCCGCACATGCGCCTGATCTGACGGTTGAGCCCCTGGCGCAGGATTATCCTGAACTCCTTGGGCCCGGTCTGCACCACGGTGCATTTCTTGGTGATGCGGCCGAGTATGGGCACCCCGTTGGACATGCCCCTGATGAAATCGTCGGTGACCTTCCTGTCCACGGACACGACGTACTCCTTCTCGTGCTCCCCGCGGGACCTCATTATCTGGTTGGCGAGCTCGCCGTTGTTCGTCAGGAGGATCAATCCCTCGGAGTCCCTGTCCAGCCTTCCGACGGTGAAGATGCGCTCGGGGTAGCCGATGAAATCGATTATGTTGTCCCCTGTCTCCGAGTCCGCGGTGCATGTGATGCCGCGGGGCTTGTTGAACGCGATTATGACATCGGTGGGGCGCTTCTTGGCGGGCTTGCCGTCCACCATCACCTCGTCACCGTCGAAGACCTTGTCCCCCAGGACCGCGGTCCTGCCGTTGATGGTCACGCGCCCTTCCTCCACCAGCCTGTCGGCCGCGCGGCGCGAAGCCACTCCGGACTCCGCTATGAACTTGTTGAGGCGCGTTCCCTCTGCCATGGGCACCCGTAGAACGGAGCCTGTCTTAATGGATGCCGTCACTCCCGAGGCATTCCATTCTCATCGGGATTGTTCATCTGAACATACCTGGCAGCGAACACGCACTGCGTGCATCCGCCTTTGCACTTGACCTTGCCATCGACGATCTGGCAGGCTCCGTTCCTCAGATACACCTTTTCCATCGTCACAGCCCAGGCTGCTGCGAACACCGCCACCCCTGTGATGATGAAAGTGAGACCGATTCCCAAGATTATTACATTTAAGAGCTTATCATCGATGATCTTCGAAATCAGATCGGTCTGAGATACAATCCAAGCCATGATGATGCCTATGGCCACCAGAGCTACACCGGTCACGGCATATTCCTGATTCACCAGGCCCCTGACCTTCGATTTGCCTAGCCCTACGCGCGGTTTTCCCGCCTGTGCCCCCATCAACAGCACCTCTTGCATCTCATCTCAACTATGTCCATGATCCCACTCTCCGATACCCATGCATCTGCCATGGCTTTCGAACTTCATTGAAACTATATTCATAATACATTAGATGTTCGGCCGCACCGGAGAATGAGTAGCTCCCATCGCATCTGCGGGATGTCGGGGCGATCCTGCGAACCCAATAATACCAAATCCCCCTACCTGTGAGCATGGCCCTTTTCTCCAGGAAACCGAAGACCCCCGTCAGGGTGACCTCCATAGACATGCACTGGGACACGGAGGACCCGTTCCTGTTCGCATCCCACCACGAGGACGACTATCCCAAGGGGAACAGGCAGCAGGCCCCGCCGCTGGGCGAGATCGGAGGCAGGAACCTGGGAAGGGACTACGAGAAGAGGCTCGGGTTCAGGATGTACCACGGGAAGGTTGTCCCGGGGTTCCCGATGCACGCCCACTGGGGCTACGAGACCCTCACCTACGCCCATGTCGGGCTGGTGGACCACTTCGACCATGCGGGGACCTGCGGGAGGTTCGGCAACGGGGACGCCCAATGGGTGCATGCATCGTCCAGGTACAGCCACAACGAGATGTACCCTCTGGCGAACCAGGAGGAGAGGAACCCCAACGACATCACCCAGATATTCGTGAACCTGCCGATCGCCATGAAGAACAGGGAGAACTCCGTGGCGACCGTCTGGGCCGATGAGATCCCGACGGCGTCCGGGAACGGCTGGACCGCTAAGGTGTTCTGCGGGAGGCTCGGAGAAGCTGAGGCCAAAGCGCCTGCTGAGGATTCGTGGGCGAACGGAGAGCACGGGGTGAGGATCGCCAGGATCGAGATGGAGCCCGATGCGGAGATGGCCCTGGATCCCGCGGCGGAAGGCGCCAACAGGAACCTGTACGTGATATCCGGAGCCGGGATCAGCGTGTCAGGTGTCGATGTGCCCAGCAATTCGAGAGCGAAGATGCTCGAGATGGGAGAGATCCTCATCAATAACGGCTCCGAGCCGACGGTCGCATGGCTCCTGGAAGGCAAGCCTATCGAAGAGAAGATGGCCATGTTCGGGCCTGTCTGCCTGGAGAACATCGACCAGGTCCGTGCAGGACTGGACGAGATCCGTGTGAACGAGTACAAGGAATGGCCCTGGACGTATGTGGACCAGGCCCAGCCGCTTGGGACCGAGAGGTTCATAAAGTACGCGGACGGCACGGAGGACAGGCCTGGATCGAATGCAGTGCCTGATGATGCATGCTCCGACCTGTCTACCGCAAACCAGCCTTCGCACGAGGCCTGAAGAACGCCTCGAGCAGTCTGCGGGTAAGATGGATCGACGGTAAACTCCTGAAATGGACAGAATAGGTACCAACTTCTTGGTCAACTAGCCCCATACCAGTTTATATC
>CAVHQB010000123.1:0-4816 GCA_963637895.1 Lachnospiraceae bacterium | reverse complement strand
CTTGAGAACCGGAGAAAGCTCATCGAGCGCGGAGTCGCTTGGAAGTCGAACGGCAGCGTCATCGAGTTCTCAGACGATGAACCGATCCGCAAGCTCGTGGAGAGATACGACCCGAAGGAATGACATCCCGGAAAGAAGACGGATCCTCTTTCCGTAGACGCATTCCGATATTCTTCAACGGTCCAGCTCGGCCCTCATCTTCCTTACGAAATCGGCCACATGCTCGGGCGAGTCCCTGCCGTACTGCGCGATTATCTTCACGATGGCGGACCCGACGATCGCCCCGTCGGCGAAGTCGGTCATCTTCCTGGCCTGCTCGGGGGTCGATATCCCGAACCCTATCGCACAGGGTATGTCCGTGGACCTGCGGACGGCAGCGACCATGTCCTCAAGGTTGGAGCTGAACTCCTTCCTGACGCCGGTCACGCCCATGGACGACACGATGTAGATGAACCCCTCGGCCTGGGAAGCGATCATCGAGATCCTGTCCTCGGATGTGGGGGCGATCATGGAGATCAGCTTCACGCCGTGGGACGTGCAGTAGGACTGCAGGTCCTTCTTCTGCTCGAAAGGAGCGTCGGGGACGATGACGGCGCATATCCCCGCCTTGCTGCAGCGCTCCATGAACCTGTCCGGGCCGTAGACGAACACGGGGTTGATGTAGGTCATCACCAGCATGGGGATGTCCAGGTCCGCCCTGATGCGCTCGGCCATGTCGAAGATGTCGTCGGTGGTGACGCCTTTGGACAGGGCGCGGACATCCGCATTCTGGATGACGGGCCCCTCTGCGATCGGGTCGGAGAAGGGTATCCCCAGCTCCACCAGGTCCGCTCCGGCGGAGGCCATGGCCCTGATGATCTTCTCGGTGGTCTCGATGTCCGGGTCGCCGCAGGTGACGAACGGTATGAACGCCCTGCGGGAGAACACCTTCTCCAGGTCCTTGGAGTGGTCAGTCATGGATCTCCCTCCCCCTGTACCTGGCGATGGCGGCAACATCCTTGTCCCCGCGTCCGGAGAGGTTGACGACCATGATGTCGTCCTTGGACATGGTGGGCGCCACCTCCCTCGCATACGCGACGGCGTGGGAGCTCTCTATGGCAGGGATGATCCCCTCGGTCCTGGAGAGGTACTCGAAGGCGTCCACGGCCTGGTCGTCCGTGACGGCGACGTACTCGGCCCTCTCCATGGCCTTCAGATGAGCGTGCTCCGGGCCGATCCCCGGATAGTCCAGGCCGGCTGAGATCGAGTACACGGGAGCGATCTGACCGTACTTGTCCTGGCAGAACAGCGACTTCATCCCGTGGAAGATCCCAGTGGTGCCCTTGGTCATGGTGGCCGCGTGCTTGTCGGTGTCCACCCCCTTGCCGGCTGCTTCGCATCCGATCATCCTGACCCCTTCGTCGTGGATGAACTCATGGAAAAGTCCGATGGCGTTGGACCCTCCGCCCACGCAGGCCAGGAGGCAGTCGGGCAGGCGGCCCTCGGCCTCCATCATCTGCTGCCTCACCTCCCTCCCGATGACGCTCTGGAACTCGCAGACCATCTCCGGGAACGGGGCCGGGCCCATGACGGTGCCGATAACGTAGTGGGTGTCGTCGACGCGGTTGGTCCACTCGCGGAGGGTCTCGTTGACGGCATCCTTGAGGACCCCCGTTCCCGTGGACACGGGATGCACCTTGGCTCCGAGGAGCTCCATCCTGTAGACGTTGAGCGCCTGCCTCTCCACATCGTGCTCGCCCATGAACACCTCGCACTCCAGCCCGAGGTACGCGGCGAGGGTGGCGGTGGCGACGCCGTGCTGTCCCGCTCCTGTCTCGGCGATGACGCGGGTCTTGCCCATCCTCTTCGCCAGAAGGCATTGCCCGATGACGTTGTTGATCTTGTGGGCCCCGGTATGGTTCAGGTCCTCCCTCTTGAGGTACACCTTGGCTCCTCCCAGGTCCTTGGTCATCCGGTCGGCGTAGTACAGCATCGACGGCCTCCCCGTGTACTTGTGGTTGAGGTCGTCCACCTCTTTCAGGAAGGTCGGGTCCTTCATGCAGCTGCGGTACGCCCTGTCGAGCTCCAGAACAGCGTTCATGAGGGTCTCGGGGACGTACTGCCCCCCGTATTCGCCGTATATGCCGTCGTCTCCGGTCATGTTATCATCCGTTGTCAATGCCCTGCACTATATCAACATTTTGTTCATTGATGTATAAAAAAATACAATGAATGAAGAGCGGCAGGGCATCCTGTGCTCGGAAACGTTCAGAATATAGCGGAAATGCCCGGGATCGCTCCCGGGCTGTTTGAAGGATCAGATCCTGGTGCGAACGCCGCGGGCGTAGTCGGCGACGAACTGGACGCAGTCCCTTCCGTGCCTCAGGACCAGGGTCATGACGTCCGTGCCGTCCACTGCGCCGTCGACATGGTCAAGGACGGCTCCCGCCTCTCCGGGGCCGGAGTCGGCGATGCACTTCAGGCCGTGGGAATGCACATGGCCCGCCATGTCGGCCAGCTCATGGACGTAGCCCTCCGGGAAACCGGCGGCGTCCTCGAACCTGACGATGTACACGAAGCCCTCGGCGGACGACAGGATCCTGTCTATCCTCTCGGGATAGGTGGGGGACACCATTGTCACCGGCACCACTCCGAAGCGGTCGCAGTGGGGAGCGAGCTCTCCCCTCTCCTCGAACGGGAGGTCGGGGACCATAAGGTATCCGACTCCGGACTCGGCGCATCTCCTGCAGAACGCCTCCGCGCCGTACACGAAGATGGGATTGTAGTAGGTCATGACCGCAATCGGCACCTGGCAGTCTCCCCTGATGGCCTCCAGGCTGTCGAATATCAGGTCTGTGGTTACTCCGGCGGAGAGGGCAGTGGCATGGACGCCCTGTATCTCCGGGCCTCCCGCTATCGGATCGGAGAACGGGATCTCCACGATGACCATCTCCACTCCGGCGCCGTCCATGGCGCGGATCAGCCTGCAGGTGGTCTCCATGTCCGGGTATCCCGCGATGATGTGGGACACCAGGGACCTGTTCGGGACGAAGGGCTCAGTCATGGAGCTCGAGCCCCCTGTACCTGGCGATGGCCGCCACGTCCTTGTCCCCCCGGCCGGAGAGGTTCACCACTATGATCTTGTCCCTGTCAAGCGTGGGAGCCAGCTTGATCACGTGCGCCACGGCGTGGGAGCTCTCTATGGCGGGGATTATCCCCTCGGTCCTGGAGAGGTACTCGAAGGCGTCCACGGCCTCGTCGTCGGTGACCGGGACGTACTCCGCCCTCTCGATCGATTTCAGATAAGCGTGCTGCGGCCCGATGCCCGGATAGTCCAGTCCGGCTGAGATCGAATACACGGGAGCGATCTGACCGTACCTGTCCTGGCAGAAGGCGGACTTCATCCCGTGGAACACCCCGGTGGAGCCCTTGCACATGGTGGCCGCGTGCTTGTCGGTGTCTATCCCCTTGCCGGCGGCCTCGCATCCTATGAGCCTCACTTCATCATCATCGACGAAGTCGTTGAACAGGCCCATGGCGTTGGAGCCTCCTCCGACGCATGCCACGAGATAGTCGGGCAGACGGCCTTCGGCCTCCATGATCTGCTGCTTGACCTCCCTGCCGATGATGCTCTGGAAGTCGCAGACCATCTGGGGGAACGGATGAGGGCCTACGACAGATCCTATGACGTAGTGGGTGTCGGAGATCCTCTTGGACCATTCCCTGAGGGTCTCGTTGACGGCGTCCTTGAGGACGGAGGACCCGGAAGTGACCGGATGCACCTTCGCTCCGAGGAGCTCCATCCTGTAGACGTTCAGGAGCTGCCTCTCCACGTCCTCCGCGCCCATGAATATCTCGCACTCGAGGCCGAGGTAGGCGGCCATGGTGGCCGTGGCGACTCCGTGCTGCCCCGCGCCGGTCTCGGCGATGACGCGGGTCTTACCCATCCTCTTGGCCAGCAGGCACTGGCCGATGACGTTGTTGATCTTGTGGGACCCGGTATGGTTCAGGTCCTCCCTCTTGATGTAGACCTTGGCCCCGCCCAGGTCCTCGGTCATCCTCTTGGCGAAATAGAGCGGGGAGGGCCTTCCGGTGTACTCCCTGTTGAGCCTCTCCACCTCCGCCATGAACTCCGGGTCGCGGCTGTACTTCGCATAGGCTTCCTGCAGCTCGATGACCGCGTTCATCAGGGCTTCGGGGACGTACTGCCCTCCGAACTCCCCGTACCTTCCTTCTTGTCCTTGCATTGGAATCGGATGCTGTATGCCAATCACTAATAATATCAACGCTGAACCTCGCCGTTATATGAACATTACAGTAAGCATCTGGTTGAGTGCCCCATTCAGGGCATATAGGTTCGAATATAGATGGTGTTAAAAACAATGTTCACGATGTGTTATCAACACATAAAAGTGCTGTTCGGGGGGGGGGCGACTACATTGTTTCACTCTCCGACCCTCCGCAGGAGGGAAAATGGATTGCATACCGAAAGGAATGATTGCTATTGCTACGTTTATAGCAATATGTGGTCTGTTTGTTGTCGGATTTGAGAATTCAAGTGATGCTGAAGGTGAATGCATCTCTGTGGACCATCTGGATTATGCAGATGTCTCAGATATGGAATTAAACGATGAACCTGCCATGCCGACTGTCATCGGAGATGGTCCTTCAAGCGTTGTAGCCATTATTGATGGAGTTAGTTACTATAAGTTCACAGATGCTGTAGCAGCAGCGAGTGCATCTTCATCCAAATGTTTCACATTGTTGTGCAATGTAAATCTAACGGAAGAAATGGATCAAAACGATTGCATTGATGCAACTGACCTTACTATAGATC
>CAVHQB010000122.1:0-4878 GCA_963637895.1 Lachnospiraceae bacterium | reverse complement strand
GTTGAGGACAGAGTTGAGGACAGAGTTGAGGACAGAGTTGAGGACAGAGTTGAGAGCCCATATGAGAGCTCGCGCAAACAATTTAACAAGGTGATGATTTTTCTACATTGAACTGAAATGGAGACACAGACAGTCGAGTGGAAACGGGAATGGAAAGACGAATTCCTCAAAGAAATCGCAAGTTTCGCTAACACAGATGGCGGTGTTCTGAAAATCGGCGTCGATGATGATGGGAAGATAATCGGCGTCAGGAATCCAAAAGATGTGATGAAGAAGATCTCAGACACCGTATCGAACAAGCTCGGACTGTATCCAGCCATCAACGTCGATGAATCGACAGGCGTAATCACAGTTTCTGTGGAAAAGGCATCTATGCCCGTCGAACTCAGTGGGAGATTCTATGTCCGTTCTGGCAACACCGTTCATGAAGCAAAAGGCAGAGAATACGACCGTATCGTCTCGAAGAGGCTCAATGTCTCATGGATCGATCAGCCAATAGAAGGCATAGATGAGACCCAACTCGATCAGAATGCCATCCAGTTTTTCAAGAAGAAGGTCACAGAGAACAAGATCCTGGGACAGGACAGCATCAACATCACGGACGGCGACCTTCTGACGAAGTTGAATC
Organism: Lachnospiraceae bacterium; assembly: GCA_963637895.1. Classification (GTDB taxonomy): domain Archaea; phylum Thermoplasmatota; class Thermoplasmata; order Methanomassiliicoccales; family Methanomethylophilaceae; genus Methanoprimaticola. The sequence goes on along the minus strand of CAVHQB010000122.1, from coordinate 4,250 downwards.
TCAAAGTTGGAGACCACATCACCCGCGCAGGAGTGATACTGTTCCATCCAGCCCCAGAGGATATCATCACGTGTTCATTCACCAAAGTAGGAATGTTCAACGGTTCCGAGATACTGCATCAAGACATAGTGGGCGGGCCGCTTGTAACGAGGCTTGACAGATTGATGGAGATCATCTCCATGAAATACCTTGTAAGGCCGATAACATATGACGGGTGGACCCGGATTGAGAACGATCCATATCCGGACCAATCATTGAGGGAATGCCTCGTCAATGCATTGATACACAACGATTATGGATCGTTTGTCGCAGTTCAGATTCGCATATGGAAGGATAGGATGATGATCTCCGACTCCGGAGGACTCCCGGTAGGCTGGACTACAGAACGCCTGCTCAAAGAGCATAAGTCCGAACCTGTGAACCCTCGCATAGCTTATGTGTTCTTCTTGATGGGACTCATCGAGAACTGGGGCCGCGGAATCGAGCGCATACAGGATGGATATAAGGGGCGCGGGGACAGGAAGGTTACATTCGAAGCCGATTCTTACTCGTTCCAAGTAAAAATGGATGCTATTATCACTGTGGAAGATGTCGAGGCGGGTTTGAAAAGCAAGGACCACATGAATGCAGAATCAACCGACCGTGACATCAAGCTATTGGAGCTTATGAATCGTCCTGATGGGGCATCTATTGCTGAAATGTTAGAACTGTTGGGTGTTGCAAGCAAGTCAACACTATCAAGAAGATACATCCGCCCGATGATGATGCATAACCTGATAGAATACACTATTCCGGATAAGCCGACAAGCACGAAACAACGTTACAGGACAACCGAAGCGGGCAGACACCTGCTGTCCCGTACCGATGAATGATGGGATGCGAGACCTCAAGGCCTCGCATCCCTTTTCCAGTTTCACTGAGAATCGATCATCCTCTTGACGGGGATGTACGCCTTCTCCATCGTCTCGTCGTCCAGGACGACCTGGTTGGACATGTTCTCCAGCACGGTCAGGACGGACATCAGGTCCATCATCTTCATCGCCGTGCAGCAGACGTTGTCGGCGAAGTGGAACCTCTTGCCGGGGCACTCCTTCTCCAGCCTGTGCTTCATGCCGGTCTCGGTCAGGATGATTATGTCCTCGGAGGACGACTCCCTGGAGAGCCCGATCATCTTCTCGGTCGATCCCACATGGTCGGCCATCTCCAGGACCTCCCTCCTGCATTCGGGATGGGCGATTATCGGCGCGCCGGGATAGGCCTCCTTGAGGGCCTCCACCTGGCGCACGGTTATGAACTGGTGCATGGGGCAGAACCCGTCCCAAAGGATGAGGTTCTTCTCAGGGCACTTGCCGGCCACGTACCTCCCCAGGTTCATGTCGGGGATGAAGATGACGTCCTTGCTCTTGAGCCCGGAAACCACGCTGACGGCGTTGGACGAGGTGCAGCAGACGTCCAGGCGGGTCTTGCAGCGGGCGGTGCTGTTCACATACCCCACGACCTCCGCGCCGGGATGCTTGGCCTTCATCGTCTCGATCTGCTCGGGGGTGCACATCTGCGCCATTACGCAGAACGCCTCCGGCTCGGCCATGAGGACCGCCTTGGACGGGTTGAGGATCTTGGCCGTCTCGGCCATGAATGTGACGCCGCAGAACACTATGACGTCCGCATCGGTCTTGCTGGCCTTCACGGCGAGCCCCAGGGAGTCCCCCACGAAGTCCGCCACGTCCTGGACCTCGGGACGGCAGTAGTTGTGAGCCAAGATGACCGCGTTGCGCTCCTTCCTGAGCGCGTTGATGCGGTCCACGATCTGCTCGTTGTTCATGCCCCGAAATCGGCATCGTGTATAAAAACGAGGCATCTCTGACCGGAACGTCCAGGCCCGGAAAGCGAACAAAATCCTTATCGGACCTTGCCGATGCCCCCCGCATGTCAGTCAAAGAATCTCTCTTCGGGGACATCGTGACCGTGAAAGGCCCCACGGACCCCGACACCAGGGATGTCACCAGAGCGCTCCAGGCGGACCAGACGAAGACCGTCGTCTTCGAGGGCCTGAACGGCGGGAAGGCCGCAGGGAACATATTCTCCACCAGGGAGAAGGTCTCCGCGGCGCTCAACATCGGCAAGGAGGACATCGTCACCCACATCATGAAAGCGGTGGAGTCCCCCAAGCCCTGCCAGATCGTCGATTCCCCCGAGTTCAAGCAGGCCCCCAGGGACGTGGACCTCATGTCCCTGCCCATACCGCAGTACTTCCCGGAGGACGGCGGGCGCTACATCACATCGGGAGTCATCGTCACCGAGTTCGAGGGGAAGAAGAACGTCTCCTTCCACAGGATGATGATCATGGACCGCAACCACATCGCGGTCAGGCTGGTCCCCCGTCATCTGTTCACCATCTACAACATGGCCAAGGAGCAGGGCAAGGAGCTCAACGTCTCCATCTGCGTCGGAGCGAGAGCGGAGGTGCTCATCGCAGCCGCCACTCCCCTGGACTTCGGCCAGGACGAGCTGGAGGTCGCCAGCGCCATGTGCCTCGCCGGCCACGGCAAGCCCCTTGAGGTCGGAAGGTGCGACAACGGCATCCTCGTCCCGTCGGACACCGACTTCGTCCTGGAAGGGAGGATAACGCTGAAAGAAACGAAAGAAGGCCCGTTCGTGGACATCACCGGGACCTACGACTTCGAGCGCCAGCAGCCCGTCATCGAGATCGACCGCGTCTGGTCCAGGAAGGACGCCATGTTCCACCTGCTGCTGCCCGGAGGATGGGAGCACTACATGCTCATGGGGCTTCCGAGGGAGCCCATAATCTTCAAGACCGTGAGGCAGGCGGTGCCCAGGGTCAAGAACGTCAGGCTCACCGAGGGCGGATGCTGCTGGCTGAACGGCGTGGTCTCCATCAAGAAGAACAAGGAAGGAGACGGCGTCAACGCCATCATGGCCGCTTTCACAGGCCACCCGTCCATGAAGCAGGTCATCGTCGTGGACGATGACATCGACATATTCGACGACAGGCAGGTCGAATGGGCCGTCGCCACCAGGATGCAGGCCGACAGGATCCTCAAGATCCCCGGAGCCGCCGGATCCTCTCTGGACCCCAGCTCCCACGGCAAGACCACCTGGAAAGTGGGATACGACGCCACCATACCCGTGGGCGCCGACCTGTCCCTTTACAAAAAAGCGAGCCTCGAGTGAGGCTCACGGCGGTCCCGCCCGCGGGACCGCTCCTTTTCACTTTTCAGAGCAAGAGCTGGACCATAGCTCACGCTGTTTCAGAATCGACCGAGTACGCTGCATCCGCATCTCATTCCATGGGAGAAGGGACGCCGTCGACGCCCTTCATCACGAGCGACCCCCTGTCCGTCAGGACCAGGACGTCGTCGGCGTACTCCATGTAGCCGATCGTGATCAGGGTATGGACCGTCTTGGAGGCCTTGTAGTCCGACTCGACCATCTCCTTGGTCCATCCTTCGTGCCTGCGGATGTCCCTTTGAAGGTGCGAGACGTACCTTTCCCCTCCTTTGTCTTCCTTCTTCGGCTTGGACGAGAATATCCCGAGCCTAATGTGCATCACCAAGGGCATTACGAAACTCCAGTATTTAAAAGAATGCGACTATTGTCGAAGTCTGGGTCTTTTAGGAGCTTCGTTGAAGGTCCAAGCAACTATCATCGTTAAGTCTCGAATCTACCGAGCTTAAACGAGCACGCGCACGATATATACCCCCTCTAGACGTGTTGTAGCGCCGGCCGATAACGGCCGTAGCGGGTGATAGAACGAACAAGACAATCGCCATAGCGTGCGTGGCCCTGATGATATTCACGGTCACATACGTCATGATAACAACGGAGGAGGAATCCGATGCGGAGACCGTCCGCATCCTGACCGACGACTGCCTCGTGGTCGACGGCGGATCCACCCACTCCAACTCGGAATTCTCCACTTACAGCTACATCTTCGTCAAGGGGACGAAGATCGTGGACAACGCGTTCAAGAACTGCACCAAGATAAACACGGTGTACCTGTCGAGCGACATCAAGACCATAGGTGCCGGCGCATTCCAAGGCTGCACGGGGCTCTACTCCATCGAGGCCTACAACGTGGTCTCGATCGGGGACAACGCCTTCAAGGACAGCAGCCTGAGGGTCATCATGGTGAGCAGCTCCCTGACATCGATCGGGGCCTGCGCATTCCAGAACACGCCCAACCTCTACCACATACCCATATGGTCGACCTCCGTCACGGAGCTCAAGGA
>CAVHQB010000121.1:0-4968 GCA_963637895.1 Lachnospiraceae bacterium | reverse complement strand
CGCAATTCCGAGGCAGCTTACCATGCACTAAACGTAGCATCGAACGTCATTCTTTTCATTCTCATTGGTGCATTTCATGATTATCGTCTATTCTTCGAAATCCGGCTCTTCCAAGAAGTATGCCGAGATCCTCTCCGAGCGCATGGCTATTCCGGCCTATGCCGCAGGATCGGAGCCGAAGGGGGAGCCGATGGTCTTCTTCGGATGGCTCCGCAAGAGCACCGTCGTCGGCCTCTACAAGGTCGATGCATCCAAGGTCCGTGCGCTCTGTGTCGTAGGTCTTGATGACGAGAGCAGGTTCTCCAAGCACAAGGTCGCCGAGAAGCACGGCGTTCATGCCCCTGTGTACTATCTGAGAGGATGGATCGACAGGTCCAAGCTCAACGTCATCGACAAGACCGTCCTGGCGGTCGTTGCTGCGATGATGAAGATCAACGGCCTCAACCAGTTCAATCAGCCGATATTCGATGCGATGATGGAAGGGGGCAGCTTCTTCGACGAATCCTATCTCGCTCCGATCGAGTTGTTCCTCAAGGGTTCGAAAAGTTGAATGGTAGTCCCGTCCGGGTTCGAACCGGAGTCGCCGGCTCCAAAGGCCAGCATGATTGACCACTACACCACGGGACTGCTGTCCGTCGTATTGACTTCGTATATAATTCAATTCTGGCTGACCGCACGGGATCCGTGCCGGGCCAGGTCAGATGAGCCTGCCGAGAAGGTACGTCGACCTGGCATCCGTGACTTCCACATCGGCGAACGTTCCCAGAGGGATGGCTTCGCGGATGACGACAGGCCGGTAGTTGCCTGTCCTGAGTATGGTCCCTTCTTTCCCGTTCTCGGTCGCCAGGGCCTTGAACGAGCGCCCGACAAGAGCCTTGTTCACATCGAGCTCCGTGTCGTTCTTCATCTTCGTCAGCTCGGCCGACCTCTCGGACGAGATCCTTCCATGGACCTGCTCCATCAGGGCCGCATCGGTGCCGGGACGGGAAGAGAACCTGGTTATGTTCACGGTGTCCGCACGGAGGTCCCTTATGAGGTCCATGCTCTTCTGATGGTCCTCGTCAGTCTCTCCGGGGAAGCCGCAGATCAGGTCGGTGGCGATGCTGATGTCGGGGACATCTGCGCGCAGCCTGTCGACCAGCTCCATGAACCTCTCGACGGTGTACTTCCTGCGCATGCCCTTCAGGACATCGTTGCTCCCGCTCTGCACCGGTATGTGCACGAACCTGTAGAGCCTCTCGTCGTCCATCAGCGGGGTGAGGCCGTCGACGATCCTCCAGAGGCTGTCGGGATTGCTCATCCCCAGCCTTATCCTGTAATCGCCCTCGTGCTGCAGCATCGAGCGGACGAGGTCGTTGAGGTCCGTTCCGGTGTCCATCCCGTAGCTTCCCACGTCCTGGGCGGTGACGAGCACCTCCCTGGACCCGCCGTCCACGAACTTCCCGAACCTGGAGACGAGCTCGTCCTTCGGGTAGCTCTCCAGCGTCCCCCTCGCGAAACGGGTGATGCAGTAGGAGCAGTTCCCGAGGCATCCCTGTGCGATGGGCAGTATCGAGTCGGACCCGAAGTCTATGGGCACGGCGCATCCTCCGACCCCGTACCTCTCCATTATGACGGTCTTGAACCCGGAGTACTCGGAAGGCGGCACGATCGGGGAGCCCGGGAGGCGTATCTCTATCCTCTTGGGCTGGACCTTGGCCATGCATCCGGTGACCACGACCTCCTTCCCCATCTTCTTCAGCTCGGAGATGCGGGCGAGCATCCTCTTCTCGGTGGTCTCGACCACTGTGCATGTGTTTAGAATCACTATGTCCGCATCCTCTGCGGACGAAGCAGGTTGGTATCCCAGGGATGCCATGTCCTCGGAGAGGCCCCGACCCTCTCCGAAGTTCATTGTGCATCCGTAGGATTCGACGTAGTACCTCATCAGCGGGTGCAGGGCTCCGTCGTGGGGACGGCGAAGGCGGTCTTCGCGGAGATCTTGGAGATCTTGGCGTGGACCTTCGTTCCCTTGACGGTTCCGGGGACGACGACCAGGTAGTCGTAGAACTTGCCCGTTCCGTCTCCCTTCTTTCCCACGTCCGTTATCTGGAGCTCGATGATGTCGCCCTCGCGGAGGGTGTTGGCTGTGTCGGCCCTGACGGACTTCCTGACGGTGATGGGCCTGCGGGCTCCGCAGGCTTCGCACTCCAGCATGAGGGTCCTTCCGTCCTTGATCATCTTGGTGTCGGGGAGCCCGCACTCGGAGCAGATGACGTAGGTCTCGGTGTAGATCTGGATCTTGTCGTTGATGACGGTCGGGTTGATCTTGGCTTTGAACACTGCCCTGCGCCCTTCCACGTTACCGGGGGCGCCCAGCTCCTTCAGGAGGAACTGGAGCACATGCTGGGGGTCGCGCCTGAGCTTGTCGGTCACATCGATGAAGTTCCTGAAGACGGTGATCTTCCCCTCCTGGAGGATATCGAGCTCAGGGATCTCGAACCTCTCGTGGTTCTCGATCGTCTCAGGGCAAGCAATCTTCGCCCTGTTCAACAGTGCCATGTAATCGTCTTCGCTGGACATTTCAATCGCCTTGGTCGGCTATGGATGGACTTATTATAAAGGCTACCGTTCGAAGGCGCTCCTGCCGGCAGGCTCCGGGCGCGTCCGTCCTTCTCACTCCTCGTCGAGGCTCCCTCCAAGGACGGCCTCCAGCTCGTCGAGGAGCCCGGCGGCCCTGCTCCCCTTCTCGGTGAGCTCCCAGTACTTCGACACGTGACGGGAGTCCCTGCCTTCCCTGAGCTCGCAGGTGACGAGGCCCCACCCCAGGAGGAACTCCAGCTTCCTGGATATGGTCTTGTTGTTCGTGGATATGATGCAGCGCATGTCCTTCTGCGCCATCTCCCCGTTGGCGCCGAGGAGGCGCAGGATGTCTATCGTGTATCTCGTGCTCAGAACCTTGCTTGCTATGTGCGCGGTCATAGACATTGGGTATAACGACCTGAAAATGATATTTCCGTTCACAAAGTGAACTCATAGGTCATCTTGACAGGCGTTATGGGCCGGAGAAATATGGGAAGAGACGGGGCCGGAGCCCCGGAATGGAGGTTTCAGCCCTTGTGGGCGATGGCCGCACGGACAAGTCCCAGGTGGAGCGGCGAGGGGTGGCCGGGCTTGGACTTGAACTCGGGGTGGAACTGGGACGCCACGTAGTAGGGGTGGTCCTCCAGCTCTCCGATCTCCATCCTTGTGCCGCACTCGGAACGGCCGGTGAAGATCCATCCGGCCTCCTCGATCCTCTCGATGTACTCGGGGTTGACCTCGTACCTGTGCCTGTGCCTCTCGGATATGTGCTCGGAGCCGTAGAGCTCCGCGGCCTTGGAGCCGGCGGAGACGATGACGTCCTGGGCGCCAAGGCGCATGGTGGCTCCCATGTCCACGATGCCCTTCTGCTCGTCCATGATGCAGATGACGGGGTCGGGCGTGGACGGATCGAACTCTGTGCTGGTGGCCATGCCGAGCCCGAGGACGTCCCTGCAGAACTCGATGGTGGCGATCTGGAATCCCAGGCAGACTCCCAGGAACGGGACCTTGCTCTCCCTGGCGTACTTGGCCGCGGCGATCATGCCTTCGACCCCTCTCGTTCCGAACCCGCCGGGGATTATGATGCCGTCCGCGTCGCCGAGCACCTCGGGGGCCTTGCCGCCCAGGAGCTGGTCGCTGTCGACGAACTTGATCCTGACCTTGCACTCCATCTCGGCTCCCGCATGTGTGAAGGACTCGAGGTGGGACAGGTAGGAGTCCGCCAGGGCGGTGTACTTCCCGACCAGGGCGATGGTGACCTCCCTCTTGGGGTTGACGACCTTGCTGACGTACCTCTCCCAGGAATCCATGTTCCTCTTGGAGGTCATGGGGCCGAGCCTCATGCGGTCTATGATGTAGTCGGCGACGCCCTGCTTCTCGAGGTTCAGAGGGACCTCGTAGATGCTGCGCGCGTCAGGGGTGGATATGACGGCCTTCTCGGGCACGTCGCAGAACATGGCGATCTTCGACACGGCCGCGGGGCTCAGGGGCTCGGAGCAGCGTCCGACGATGATGTCCGGGCGGATCCCGATGCTCATCAGCTCCTTCACGGAGTGCTGGGTCGGCTTGGTCTTCTCTTCTCCGACGGATCCCATGATGGGGATCAGGGTGGTGTGGATGAACATGACGTTCTCCTCCCTGCCCAGGTCGCGCCCCAGCTGCCTGGCGGCCTCGAGGAACGGCATGGATTCCATGTCTCCGACGGTGCCTCCGAGCTCGACGATGACCACGTCCGCGCCGGAGTCCCTCGCCACGGACGTGATCCTGCGCTTGATCTCGTTGGTCACATGGGGGATGATCTGGACTGTCTTCCCGAGGTACTCCCCGTGCCTCTCGTTCTCGATGACCGAGCGGTAGACCTTCCCGGTGGTGATGTTGTGGTCCCTGGTCAGGTGGAGGTCCATGAACCTCTCGTAGTTCCCAAGGTCCAGGTCGACCTCTCCTCCGTCGTCGAGGACGTACACCTCTCCGTGCTCGTAGGGGTTCATGGTCCCCGCGTCTATGTTCAGGTACGGATCGATCTTTATGGCCGAGACCTTGATCCCGCGGGACTCCAGCAGCCTTCCGATGGAAGATGCTGTGATCCCCTTACCGAGACCAGATATCACGCCTCCGCTGACGAAAATCAACTTCATGTCAAATCAACGGGAATGGATGTACAATTATTATGTAGATAAAAGATTCGATTCCTCCGATACGGATTAGACAAATGTATCGATAGTCCGAGATAACTAGACAAACGCGATTCTGATAATCGCCGTCCGGCGCCCCGTTCGATCAGCTCCTCCGCCGCTCCGGTCGTCAGCATTGTCCCGGCCAATCCAGCATGTTAGAGCCGTCCGCCGAATAACATGGGTCTAGGTGACCAAGAAGTTGGTGCACCTATCGGGCGGGGACAGGTCATCC
>CAVHQB010000120.1:0-5026 GCA_963637895.1 Lachnospiraceae bacterium | reverse complement strand
TCAAATGATCTGCAACGTCCGCACCGGCTCGATACTTCTTGGATGAACCAGTCTGGACTATGGCGGTTTGAGGTGTTAAGAATGGCTCAAACCAGTGAGAACGCTAAGGATTTAAGGGACATGTTGGCGATAAGCCCGTACAATCAGATGGCCCTCCCTAAGCTCCCGGAAGGACGTGGGAAGGTTGAGATGTTCGACACCACCCTTCGCGACGGGGAGCAGGCCCCGGGCATCGCCCTGAGCTCCGACGACAAGGTCAGGATCGCCTTCGCCCTGGACGACCTGGGCGTGGACTACATAGAGGCAGGCTTCGCCGTCTCCTCCCAGATAGAGTCCGAGACGATCAAGCGCATCATGGAGGCAGGGATGCATTCCAAAGTGCTGAGCCTGGCCAGGTCCGTCAAGAAGGACATCGACGCCGTCGCCGAGACGGGGGTCGATTACGTGCACACTTTCATCGGGACATCGCCCCTGCACAGGGAGTTCAAGCTCAAGATGTCCAAGGAGCAGATCATCGAGAGGGCCGTCGAGACGGTGGAGTATGCCAGGTCCAGGGGCCTGGACGTGCAGTTCTCTTGCGAGGACGCCACCCGCACCGAGCTGGACTACATGATCGAGGTCTACAAAGCCGTCGTCGACGCCGGCGCATGCGCCATCAACGTCCCCGACACAGTGGGAGTCATCGTCCCCCAGGGGATGAGCTACATGATCGGCGAGATCGCCAAGGAGGTCCATGTGCCCATCAGCGTCCACTGCCACAACGACATGGGCATGGCCGTGGCCAACACCCTCGCCGCAGTGGAGGCCGGAGCCACCATCTGCCAGGCCACCGTCAACGGGATCGGCGAGAGGACCGGGAACGCTTCTCTGGAGGAGGTCGCCCTGAACCTGTTCGCCAACTACAACGTGCAGACCGTGGACCTGTCCAAGATCGGACAGGCCTCCAGGCTTGTCGAGAGGATCACCGGTTTCCCGATGGCCTACAACAAGCCCATCGTCGGCCGCAACGCCTTCGCCCACGAGTCAGGGATCCACGTGCACGGCGTCATGAACAACAGCGCCACCTACGAGCCCTTCCTGCCCGAGCTGGTCGGGGTCGACAGGCACATCGTCATCGGCAAGCACTCCGGAGAGCACTCCGTCCGCGGAAGGCTGGACGCCCTCAAGGTCAAGTTCCCCGAGGAGCACATGCCCGAGCTGATGACCGCTATCAAGGAGATCGCCGTCGGCGGCAAAGAGATCGACGACGCCGAGCTGATCGCCATCGCGGAGCACGTGCTCTGGAAGAAGCAGACCAAGGTGCAGACCGTGGTGCTGGACAGCATAGCGGTCATCACCGGAAAGGGTGTGACCTCCACCGCCACCGTCAACCTGACCCTGGACGGCCAGAAGAGGGTCAAGGCCGAGATCGGAGTCGGTCCCGTCGACGCTGCGCTGAAAGCGATCGGCGAAGCGGTCAACGACAACATCACGCTGGAGGAGTACAAGCTCGCGGCCATCACCGGCGGCAGCGACTCCATCTGCGAGGCCACGGTCATGATCAAGAACGTTCAGAACGACGGCAACCTGTCCGTCGGCAAGGCCGTCGGCCTGGATGTGGTCCAGACCTCCGTCGATGCGATGATGGCCGCCATAAACAGGGATTACGCAAGGTTCAAGAGTGAGTGAGCAAGGATGACAGGGAAAACTATTGCAGAGAAGATCCTCTCGGAGAAGTCCGGCACCGACGCAAGGGCCGGCCAGATCGTCACAGCGAACATCGACTACGTCATGGTCAACGACGTCACGGGCCCCATCGCCTTCCGCGAGTACGGGAAGCTGGGGACCTCCCAGATGTTCAAGGACCGCATGGTCCTGATCCCGGACCACTACGTCCCCGCCAAGGACGTGGCCTCCGCCGAGCAGGCGAAGGAGATGAGGGAGTTCGCACACGAGCACCAGCTCCCCAACTACTTCGAGATCGGGAAGAGCGGGGTCTGCCACCAGCTGATGGTCGAGGAGGGCTTCGCCGCCCCCGGCAGGCTCATCGTCGGAGCGGACTCGCACACATGCACCTACGGCGGCATCAACGCGTTCTCCACCGGAATCGGGTCCACCGAGGCCGCTGTCGCCTTCGCCACCGGCAAGCTGTGGTTCAAGGTCCCGGAGACAATCAAGGTCGTCGTCCGCGGCAAGTTCAACAAGTACGTGGGCGGGAAGGACCTGATCCTCAAGATCATCACCGACATCGGAGTGGACGGGGCCAACTACAAGGCCTTCGAGTTCCACGGCGACGTCCAGAACATCCCCGTGGCGGACAGGCTGGCCGTCTCCAACATGGCCATCGAGGCCGGCGGGAAGGCAGGCATCTTCCCCTGCGACGATCTCACCATGGAGTACATCAAGGACACCGTCCGCGGGGAGTACAAGCCCGTGGACGCCGACCCGGACGCGGTCTACTGCAGAGTGCTGGAGTACGACCTGAGCAAGCTGGAGCCCTTCGTCTCCTACCCCCACCTGCCCAGCAACGGGCGCGCCGTCAAGGACGCCGACGTGAAGATCGACCAGGCCTACCTGGGGTCGTGCACCAACGGCAGGATCGAGGACATGAGGATCGGGGCCGAGATCGTCAAAGGCAGGAAGGTCGCTCCGGGAGTCAGGTTCCTCGTGGTCCCCGCATCCCAGAAGGTCTACCGCCAGATGGTCGAGGAGGGGCTCATGCAGATCTTCCTCGACGCCGGAGCGTTCATATCCGGGCCCACCTGCGGGGCCTGCCTCGGAGGGTACATGGGGATCCTCGCCGCCGGCGAGAAGGCCGTGTCCTCCACCAACAGGAACTTCATCGGGCGCATGGGCGACAAGGACTCCGAGGTCTACCTCGCCGGTCCCGCCGTCGTCGCGGCGTCCGCCATCGCCGGGAAGATCGTCTCTCCCGACCAGCTGGAGGGGAACTGAATGGAAAAGATCCAAGGAAAGGCATGGGTGTTCGGCGACAACGTCGACACCGACCAGATCATCCCGGCCGAGAGGCTCGTCGCGGCCAACCTCGACCACCTGAACGACTACATCTTCGAGAAGGTCAGGCCGGGCTTCGCCGGACAGGTCGGCAAGGGCGACATCCTCGTCGCCGGAAGGAACTTCGGATGCGGGTCCTCCAGGGAGCACGCTCCGCTGTCGCTGATCGAGGCCGGGTTCTCGTGCATCATCGCCGAGTCCTTCGCACGCATCTTCTACAGGAACTCCATGAACATCGGCCTGCTGCTGATCGAGTGCAAGGTCGATGCCAAGGAGGGAGAGACCGTCACCGTCGACCCCGACAACGGGAAGGTCGTGGCAGACGGGAAGGAGTACGCCTTCCCCGAGTACCCGCCGTTCATCTCCGAGCTGGTCAAGGCCGGAGGGCTGGTCAACCTCGCCAAGGAGGGGAGATTCTGAAGCACCTCGCCATCATCCCGGGAGACGGGATCGGGAAGGAGGTCATCGCCGCGGGGATGGACGTCCTCGACGCCGTGTCCGAGATATCCTCGTTCCAGTACGATGCCGAGTACTCGGACATCGGGTCCGACAGGTACCTCAAGACCGGCGAGCTGCTCACCGACCAGGACATCGCCGACCTGAAGTCCAAGGACGCCATCTACTTCGGAGCCATCGGGGACCCCAGGGTCAAGCCCGGTATACTCGAGCAGGGCATCCTGCTGAAGATGAGGGCGGTCTTCGACCAGTACATCAACCTGAGGCCCGTCACGTCCTGGTTCCCCCTCGTCCCCCTGAAGAGGGAGGTCCCGTTCGACATCCACTTCCTGAGGGAGAACACCGAGGACTTCTACATGGGGGCCAACGGGTTCTTCGGCCCCGGAGTGGGAGGAGACAAGGCCCACGTCCATGTGGACAGGGAGCTCTACAGCGTGGACATCGACATCGATGCCAAGTCCACGAACAACGACGACTTCGCCTTCGAGATCGGATTGCTGTCCAAGAAGGCCATAACCAGGTTCGCGGACTACGCATGCAGGTACGCCGTCGCCAGGGGCGACAAGAAGGTCACCCTCGTGGACAAGGCCAACGTCATCACCAAGAACTACGGCATGCAGAGGCAGATCTTCCAGGAGAAGACCGCCGAGTACGGGCTGGACCTGGAGTTCATGTTCGTCGACGCCATGGCCATGGCCATGATCGTCAGGCCCGAGACCTTCGGCACCGTGGCCGTCCCCAACCTGTTCGGGGACATCCTCACCGACCTGGGAGCCCAGCTCCAGGGAGGCCTGGGGATGGGAGGCAGCGGGAACATCAACCCCGAGGGGGTCAGCATGTTCGAGCCCATCCACGGCTCCGCGCCGGACATCGCCGGCCGCGGCATCGCCAACCCCATCGCCGCCATCCTGGCAGCGCAGATGCTCCTGGAGAACCAGGGTCACCAGGAAGAGGGCCGGATGCTCCACGACGCCGTCAGGCAGTGCCTGGACACCGGCATGACCACGCCCGACCTGGGCGGGAAGCTCTCCACCTCCGAAGTGGGGAGGCATGTCGCCGACCTGATCCGCAGCCAGAAGAGGTGAGCGGATGATCTCTCTCGACCTGGAGATCGACTACCCCGACGAGGCCATGGCCCGTTCAGTGATGAGCGCGGTCATGCCGGAGAACGAGGGGTATGTCGGCACATCGGTCGAGGGATGCAAACTCGTTCTCAGGATGTCCGCCGAGAAGGCGGGCACCCTGAGGAACACCGCAGACGACCTTCTCGCCTGCATAAAGGCAGCCGAGGACGCCATAGGCCTCGACCGCTCTTGAGGATCAAGCTTTCTGCAGCTCCACCATCGCCACGTTCTCGATGGCCTGGTCCTCGGGGGACAGCATCCCTCCGGACACTCCCAGCTTCTCGGCCTTTTCCGGAGTCGCCGCCATGAGCGAATCGTCTCTCGTCATGCCGATCCCGTCCAGGCGGGGGTCGTCGATGTCCATGAGCACAGCCACGTAGGAATCCGAGCCGGGCTTGGGCCTCATCTTGTCCATGGCCTTCCCGATCTGCCTCTCCCATGCGGCGTAGAGG